>NZ_JBFATS010000008.1:0-366744 GCF_040678435.1 Streptomyces sp. NPDC052682
CAAGGAACGGACGCTTCCTTCGTACTCACCCGAGAGACTCTCTCGCGGCTTTCCTCCGGGCGCTTCCCTTCGGTGTTTCCGACTCTATCAGATCTGATCCCCAGTCAGAAGGGGTTGTCCTCCGGACCGTTGGGCCCTTCCGACGTCTCCAACCTTAGCGCGCTCTCCGGGCGATTCCAAAATCGGATCCTTGCGGAACTGATCATGTTCACCACTGCCCAATGGCGAATTGAATTCGGGCACGCCGAAATCAACCCCGTTGGGAGAGATCTTGCTGGTGGTTGGGTGCCGCTCGTGCGGCGGAAGTGCTGTCGCAGAACCGTTACGGCTCCCCGGCAACCCGAAGAACTCTACGGATCGGGAGGGTGGCTGTCAAGGTGCCCCTGTCAAGATCTTTTCCAGGGGGCGTCAGTCCAGGTCGGAGAGGCGTCCGCCGGCGTCGGGCTGGGCGTGTTCCACCCTGCGCAGGAGGCGGATGAGGACCTCACCGAGGGCCGTCCGCTCTTCGGCAGAGAGGTCCTGGAGCAGGTCCTCCTCGAAGACCGTCGCCAGACGCATCGCCTCGAGCCACTTCTCTCGCCCCTCCGGTGTCAGCTCGACGATCACACGGACGCGGTTGCTCTCGTCCCGCTCCCGGGTCACCAGTCCTTCGGCGACCATGCGGTCGATCCGGTGGGTCATCGCGGCCGGAGTCAGGCCGAGGCGCTTGGCGAGGTCGCTGGGGCCCATGCGGTAGGGGGCGCCGGAGAGCACGAGGGCCTTGAGGACCTCCCACTCGGCGTTGCTGATGCCGAGTGCGGCGGTCTGGCGGCCGTAGGCGACGTTCATACGGCGGTTCAGCCGGGACAGCGCCGACACGATCTTCTCGACCTGGGGGTCGAGGTCCTGGAACTCGCGCTGGTACGCCGCGATCTGCTCTTCGAGGGTCGGCTCGCTGACGCCGGGGGTCTCGGCCATGGGCGGCAGTATCGCACGCTGAGGCTTTGCCTTGAAGTCCTTCGATGTGTACTCTTTAGCTTCGAATTTTAGCTTCGAAGTCTTCACGTCTAACTAGTGAGAGAGGTGAACGTGACCAGGGCGATGGGCGCAGCGATGCGCCGGATCCACGTGGGCAACGCACTCAGCGCTTTCGGGCTCGGCTTCACCGTCCCCTACCTGTACGTCTATGTGGCGCAGGTGCGGGGGCTGGGGGCCGTGACGGCGGGTGTCGTACTCGCCGTTTTCGCTGTGGCCGCGCTGGTCGTGCTGCCGTTCGCCGGGCGGGCCATCGTCCGGCGGGGCCCGCTTCCGGTGCTGCTCGCCGCCCTGGTCGCCGCCGCCGTCGGGGCGCTGAGCCTGGGGCTGGCGAGCGGAGCGGCGAGCGTGCTGCTGTCGGCGTCGCTGCTGGGGGCCGGGCAGGCCGTGATGCAGCCGGCGCTCGCGACGATGATCGTGGAGTGTTCGTCGGCGGGCACGCGGTCGCGGGCGTTCGCCACGCAGTTCTTCCTGCAGAACCTGGGGCTCGGGGTCGGTGGGCTGATCGGCGGGCACCTCGTCGACACCACGCGGGCCTCCTCCTTCACGCTGCTGTTCGCGATCGAGGCGGCGATGTTCCTGCTGCTGGTCGTGGTCATGACGACGGTGCGGTTGCCGCACTCGCCGCGGATCGAGGACGCGCCGTCCGCCAAGGGCAGCTGGAAGCAGCTGCTGGAGAACCGGGCCATGGTGCAGCTGTGTGTGCTGGGCTTCGTGCTGTTCTTCGCCTGCTACGGGCAGTTCGAGTCCGGGCTGAGCGCGTACGGGGTGGAGGCCGCCGGGATCTCGACGTCGGCGCTCGGGACGGCGCTGGCGGCCAACACGCTGATGATCGTGGTCGCGCAGTTCCTGGTGCTGCGGTTCGTGGAGCGGCGCCGGCGGTCGCGGGTGATCGCGGCCGTGGGGCTGATCTGGGCCGTGGCCTGGGCCGTGGCCGGGTACGCCGGGCTCGGGCACGGCAGCCAGGAGATGGCGACGGCCGCGTTCGTGTCGACGTACGCGCTGTTCGGGCTGGGGGAGGCGATGTTGTCGCCGACCGTCGCCCCGCTGGTCGCCGATCTGGCGCCGACGGGTCTGGCAGGGCAGTACAACTCGGCCTTCGCCCTGGTGAAGCAGCTCGCGCTGGCGGTGGGGCCCGCGGTGGGCGGTCCGCTGGGGGCGTCGCTGCACGCGCCGTACATCGGGATGTTCCTGCTGTTCTCCCTGGGCATCTGCGTGCTGGCGCTGCGGCTCGGGCGGCAGCTCTCGGCCGTGCAGGACCAGCCGGGGCTCGCCGGGAGCCGGGTGGTCGCGCACGGCGGGGCGCCCGTGGAGCCCGCCAGGGCGCACGGCTGACAGCGCCTGGCCGGTACGGGGCTGTTCCCGCGGGGGGCGGTTTCGGTCAGGCTGCTCGTGCTTCGGTCACGCGGAGTCTGTGGACGGAGTGCGCGGCGGCGAGGAGCGCGGCGAAGTAGATTGCCGCGGCCAGCACGCCGAGCTGCCACCAGGGGACGCTGAGCACGAAGCCGGAGATCCGCGCGGCGAGCACGACGCTCGGGACCACGGCGATCACGAGGCCGAGCAGGGTGCTCACCGCGATGAGGGCGGCGTGCTGGCAGAGCAGCACCTGACGCGCCCAGCGCGGGGGGATGCCGACGGCGATCAGCCGGGCGAGATAGCGGCGCAGGACGCGGGTCTGGCTGCGGGTCGCGGCGAGGACGGCGGCGAGGGCCAGGACCACCAGGCCCACCGCGGTGGCCAGGAGCGCTGCCGGAGGTACCGGGTCGTCGGGCGGCACGTGGATGAGGACCGCTCCCGCGTCCAGTCCGGCGTCGACGACGGCCTGTTGCAGCGCTCGGGCCGTGGCGTCGGAGACACCGGTGACCATGACGGGTCCGTGTGCCTGGACCGGCAGCCGGAGCGCGGCGGCGGTGGCGCGCAGCATGATGCCGTCGGAGCCCGTCCGCCACTCGGCCGGGGCCACCTCGAGGGCGGCCGCGGGCAGCTCGGCGGTGCGGCTCAGGGCCTTGTCGCCCTGGCGGACGACGAGGCGGGTGCGCGCGTGCCCCCCGGTGGGAGCGTCCGCGACGTGGGCCCAGACCAGCAGACCGCCGTCGCGCAGGACGGAGCGCTGGGTGGGGTCGAGCCGCCGGCCGGTCAGCCGCTCCACGTCCCGGACGGTGTCCGCGGCCAGCAGGCTGCCGTCGTACCCCTCCCGGCCGGCCATCCGGGGGTCGTCGGGGTCGCCGGCCATCAGGTAGCGCACTTCGGTACGGGGCCGGCCGTCGAGCACGCCGGAGCGGTCGACGGTGCTCAGCAGCGCCTTGCCGGGCGGGAACGTGTCGCTCTGGTGGCCGGCCAGCAGGACCTGCCCGGGGAGCACCGCCGGGTACGCCTGTTTCTCGGCTGTGCGGATCAGGGTGTCCAGCAGGGTGAGATAGCCCAGCGACGCCCCGAGCAGGACGGTGAGCACGGCCAGGGCGGCGCAGGCCCTGCCCCGGTCGGCGGCCAGCTGGCGGCGTACCAGACGGCGGCGGGGGCCGGCCTCGGGCAGCAGCCTGAGCAGCCCGGCGAACACCTCGGGGATGATCAGCAGCACCGCGACGATCACGATGCCGGTGAGCACCATGGCCTGGGCGGGCGAGTCGATCCGGGTGGCGTACACCACCGTGGCGCACCACGCGGCGACGGCCAGCAGGTGCCGGGCGTCGCGGACGCGGCGGGAGGACGTACGGGCGGCCCGGGGGGCGTGGTCGTCCTCGCCGCGCGGCGAGGCGGAGCCGTCGCGGCGGGTGCGGGCGAGCAGGGCTGAGGCGGCCAGGCCGGTCACCAGGATCACGGCGAGCAGGCGCAGCGCGGGCGTGGCCAGGTCGTCGACCGGGCCCGCGGGGCGGTCGCGCAGCTGCGAGATGAGCAGGCGGGCGCCCAGGCCCACCGCCACACCGGCGACGGTGCCGCACACCGCGGCGGCCAGCGACCAGGCCAGAGCGGCCAGGCCCGGGCCCGCGGCCGCCGCTGTCCGGGAGACGCCCACGGACTCCATGGCGGCGGTGGTGCGTCTGAACCGGCGGCCGTTCAGCCCGTACACCAGGGCGACGGCGGCCGTCGGCACCAGGAGGGAGGGAACGGTGTAGCCGGCCGGGGTCTTCTCGATCCAGGTCTTCTGGGGGCGCGCCGCCAGCTGATCCCTGGTGACCAGGGTGGCGAGCACGGCCGGCCGGCCGTTGCGGCTGAGGGCGGCGGCGTCCGCGTTGCCGTCCTGGCCGCGCGCCCAGGTGCGGGCCGCGCCGAGGAACGCGTCGGCGACGGCCTTCGGCCGCTCCCCGGACCACAGCAGGTCCATCTGAGCGGCCAGCACCGGGAATCCCTCGCTCAGCGCGGGGTCGAGCGCCGCCCAGGTGCCCGGTCCGAGCAGCAGGTTGGTGGAGTCCGCGGCGCGGTCGTCGACGGTGCCGACGACCTGGAGGCGTACGTCGCCCAGCACCGTGAGCGTTCTGCCCACCGGCGTGTCCACGTCGTGCGGTTCGGTGACCGCCACCTCGCCGGGACGGCTCGGCCACCGACCGGACAGCAGGCGGTACCGCTCGGGATACGGCCGGGCGGTCCAGTCGGTCTCCAGGGCCGTGACGTTGCGGGCGGGCGTGGTGTTCAGCTGGACGTCGGTCGCACTGAGCACCACCTGGGCGTCGGCCGCCCCGGCCTTGCGCGCCCGGGACCGCAGGTCGGCGACGAACGTGTCGTCGCCCGGCCGGAGGGAGACCCCGCTGCCGTAACCGACCTTGGCCGCGTAGCGGCCCAGTTCGTGGTCGGCGACCTGCTCACCCGACAGGGACAGCGTCCGCAGGGTGACGAACATGGCCATCACCAGCAGCGCGGCGACGAACACCAGGGCCACCGACCGGGCCAGGGTCCGCGAGCGGGCCAGCCGCCGTGCGAGCCGCAGGGCCAGGCGGACCTGGCTGGTGTACGCGGCGGGGCCGGGCGGCGGCACGGGGTGGGTCGTGCGGTCCTGCGTCATGCGGCCCGGTGCCCCTCTGTCGTGTCCGTGGTGTTCAGGAGCGCGGTGGTGTTCACACGCTCCGCGGTGTTCACGAGCGCCGTTCCAGACGGCCGTCGATGACCTCGTAGACCGTGTCGGCGTAGTCGCGGCAGCGCGGGTCGTGGGAACAGATCACCGCCAGGACACCGTCGTCGCACAGCGTCCGGAACAGCTCGAACAGCTCCCGGGTGGCCGCGGAGTCCAGCGCGCCGGTCGGTTCGTCGGCCAGCAGGACCGTCCGCTGCCCGGTCAGCGCCCGGGCGACGCCCACCCGTTGCCGCTGGCCACCGGACATCTGTGCGGGGAACCGGTCCTCCAGTCCGGCCAGTCCGACGCGGGAGAGCTGCTCCAGCGCCTGTGCACGGGCTTCGGGGACCGGCAGGCCGGTCGCCTCCAGGGGCAGCGCGACGTTCTCCGCCGCGGTGAACTCCTCGATGAGGTTGTGTTCCTGGAACACCACCCCGACGGTGCGCAGCCGCAGTTCCGCGCGCTGCGCCTCGTTCGCCGTGCGGACGTCGACACCACCGACCTGGATCTCGCCCGAGTCGGCGAGGTCCAGGCCGGCGAGCAGGTTCAGCAGGGTCGACTTGCCAGAGCCGCTGGCGCCGTACACGCACACGAACTCCCCCGCCCGGGCGGTGAAGTCCACGTCTCGCGCGGCCCATACGGTTTCGGCCGCGGAGCGGTACGCCTTGCACACCCCGCTCGTCCGGACCAGCGGTGCACCAGCGGCTGTGGTCAACTCAGCATCCGTTCGTCGTGCGCCAGGAGGAGATCTCGTCGCTGTTCCAGGGGGCGACGTTGTTGTCGTTGTCGTTCCTGTGCATGGTCTGCTTGTCGCCCGAGCCGTTGGAGTGCTCCGCCATGCAGCCGGTGTGGCTGGCGGAGCGGTTGGCCCACGAGTCCATCTCGTCGTTGCGGTCCCCGCTGAGGTTCGCCCAGGTGGCGGAGCCGTGGGCGCGTTCGCCGATCATCCACCGGAAGTCGTTGTTGCCCCACATGCACATGTTGTTGGAGTTGCAGTCGCTCAGGGCCGCGCTGGCCACGCCCTGGGTGGTGAGCAGGCTCGCGCCCACGATCATCGTGGCCGCGAGAGCGGTCTTGATTCTCATCGTTCCCCCTTGTGCGCCGGGTGCGCGGTGTCCGCGCACTTCGGCAAGAAACCTGCCGCACCGTCTGTCACGCGTGCACCCCCCTTGAGGGGGGACAGGAGGTCATCTCCACCCGGCCGGGGAGTTGACGCGGAGGGACATGTGCCGTAGCGCCGGTATGCGCTTGACCGACGCATGACCAACTGTGAGGCTGCGTGCGGTTGTTGAACCATGGATGACCGCTTCTGACCAGAGCGGTCCTCGCCATCAACCGTTCCGACTTGACCGGGGGAACAGTATGGTGCGTGTCGCTTTGGTGGCCCCGATGCACTCCGCGCGCATGGCGGTCCGTGCGGCGTTGGAGGAAGCCCAGCAGTTCAGCGTGGTCGCCGAGGGAGCGCCCGGCACGCTGGCGGACATCGTGCGCTGGTCGCGGCCCGACGTGCTGGTGATCAGCCACGCGGCGGAGAGCGAGGCCCTGCACACGCTGCTGCGGCTCGGCGGCCGGGAATCCCCCGGACCCGACGGGCAGGCAGGCGGCGCCGGGCGGCGACGACCGGATCCGTCCGGTCCCCGTGGCGGCCACGCCAAGCCCGCCAGCGTCGTCCTGGCCGAGCAGCTCACCCCCCACGGCACACGCCAGCTGCTGCGCCAGGGCGCGGCGGGCCTGCTGCTGCGCGCCACCGCCGGCCGGCACCTGCCCTGGGCCGTCACCGCCGTGGCGCACGGCAGCCTGGCGCTGGATCCCTGCCTGACGCAGGCCCTGAAGGCCGCCTATGTCCAGCCCTCCCCGGAGCGGCTGGAAGGCGCCGCCCACACCTTGGTCGCCAAGCTCACCGCGCGCGAACGGGACGTGCTCGCACTCGTCGGCGACGGCCTGCCCAACCGGGAGATCGCCGACGCCCTCGGCCTGAGCCCCGACACCGTCAAGGACCACCTCCGCCGCATCTACGCCAAACTGGGCGTCGCGACCCGCCTCCACGCGGCCCACATCGCCTGGCGCGCGGAGGGCGGCGCGCTGCGCCGGCCGGATCGGCAGGTGCCCGAGCCGACGTGACGGATGTGCGGCGGGACGGACCGCCGCCCTGGTCACGCCATGCCGCACGGCAGGACGAACTCGCACCACACCGCCTTGCCGCCGCCCGGGGTGCGTCTGCAGCCCCAGTGGGAGGCGATCGTGGCGACGATGGCGATGCCCCGGCCCGACTCGTCGCCCGGTTCGGCGCGCCGGCGCCTGGGGAGGTGGTCGTCGCCGTCGGTGACCTCGATGATCAGGCGGCGGTCGGTGCGGCGCAGGCGCAGCCGCATGGGGGGTGTGCCGTGCTGGAGGGAGTTGGCGACCAGTTCGCTGGCGGCCAGCACGCCGAGGTCGTGCAGGTCGGCGGGGAAGCGCCAGCTGGTCAGGACGCCGGAGGCGAAGGCACGCGCGCGTGGGGCCGCCTCGACCCCGCCGATGAGCTCCAGGGACGCGTTGCGGAACAGCTCGCTCTCCGGGCCGGTGCGGGCCGGGTGCTGGAGGACCAGGACCGCCACGTCGTCGTCGTGGTCGGCCGTGACCCCGGCCGAGCGGACCAGGCGGTCGCAGATCACCTGGGGGGTGCCGGTGGCGCCGGCCAGGGCGCGTTCCAGGGCGGTGATGCCCTCGTCCAGGTCCTCGTTGCGGCGCTCCACCAGGCCGTCGGTGTAGAGCACGGCCGTCGAGCCGGGGCCGAGGGGGACGGAGCCGGAGGCGTGGATCCAGCCGCCGGTGCCCAGCGGGGGACCGGTGGGCTCGTCGGCGCGCAGGACCGTGCCGTTCTGGTCGCGGACCAGGATGGGCAGGTGGCCGGCGGAGGCGTACACCAGCCTGCCCTCGTTGGGGTCGTGGACGGCGTACACGCACGTGGCGATCTGGTTGGCGTCGATCTCGGTGGCCAGGCCGTCGAGGAGTTGCAGCACCTCGTGCGGGGGCAGGTCGAGGCGGGCGTAGGCGCGCACCGCCGTGCGGAGCTGGCCCATGACCGCCGCCGCGCGCACACCGCGGCCCATGACGTCGCCGATGACCAGGGCGGTGCGGCCGCCGCCCAGGGTGATCACGTCGTACCAGTCGCCGCCGACGGCGGTCTCGGTGCCGCCGGGGTGGTAGGTGGCGGCGACGCGCAGGTCGTCGGGTTCCTCGAGTTTCTGGGGCAGCAGGGAGCGCTGGAGGGTGACCGCCGTCTCGCGCTGGCGGCGTTCGCTGGCGCGCAGGCGCTCGGCGGCCTCCGCGTGGTCGGTGACGTCGGTGGCGAAGACGAGGACCCCGCGGCCGCCGCCCTCGCCTTCGGTGACCGGGGTGCAGGTGAAGGTGTAGGAGCGGCCGTCGGGGGCCTTGCGGGACTTCACCGTACGGGGCTTGCCGCTGCGCAGCACCTGGTCCAGGAGGGGCAGCAGACCCAACTCGTCGAGTTCCGGGAGCGCTTGGCGGGCGGGTGCGCCGGGGGGGCGTACGCCGAAGGCGGCCGTGTAGGCGTCGTTGACGTAGGCGATGCGGTGGTCGGGGCCGTGGACCAGGGCGGCCAGGGACGGGACCCGGTCGAGGACCTCGCGGACCCGCAGGTCCTCGACGGCGGGCACGGGCGGCGCCTGGTCGGTCAGGTGTTCGACGCGGGCGGCGGGGACGGAACCCTCCGGGGAGAGGGTGTGCTCGGTCCGCGCTGTGGCGCGGCGCTGCGTTCCGGGGAGCCGGGCGCTCCAGCGCGTGAAGTTCACGAATCCTTGCCTCGTGTCAGGTGTCGGCGGCCGGCACCGGGACCGGCCGGGGCCCCGGGGCCGTACCGGGGTGAGCGGCGAGCCGCCCGCGTGGGGGACCAGTCTGGCAGTGCGCCGACCGGGCCAACATCCGTCAGACGCCGGGCCGGCCCGTGGAGTTCCTGGGTCCGGTCAGGACGACCCCTTCGGGTTGTCCGGGGGGTCCTGGGAAGGCTTTCCACCGGCCGCCAGTTCGAACTCCGCCCGGGGGTGTTCGAGCGAACCCAGGGAGACGATCTCCCGTTTGAACAGCCCGGCCAGGGTCCATTCGGCCAGCACGCGCGCCTTGCGGTTGAAGGTGGGCACGCGGCTGAGGTGGTAGGCGCGGTGCATGAACCAGGCGGGGTAGCCCTTGATCCGGCGCCCGTAGACGTGGGCGACGCCCTTGTGGAAGCCGAGGGAGGCGACCGAGCCGGCGTACTTGTGGGCGTACGTCTCCAGTGGCTCGCCGCGCAGGGAGTGCACGATGTTGTCGGCGAGCAGACGGGCCTGGCGGACGGCGTGCTGGGCGTTGGGGGCGCAGTCCCGGCCGGGCTCCGCGGCGGTGACGTCGGGGACGGCGGCGGCGTCTCCCGCGGCCCACGCGTGCGTGGTGCCCTGCACGGTCAGCTCGGGGGTGCACTTCAGGCGGCCGCGGTCGGTCAGCGGCAGGTCGGTGGCGGCGAGGACCGGGTGGGGCTTGACGCCGGCCGTCCACACGACCGTACGGGTGGGGAAGCGGGCGCCGTCGCTGAGGACGGCCACCCGGTCGGCGCAGGACTCCAGGCGGGTGTGGAGGCGTACGTCGATGTTGCGGCGGCGCAGTTCGCTGACCGTGTAGCGGCCCATCTCCTCGCCGACCTCGGGCAGGATGCGGTCGGAGGCCTCCACGAGGATCCACTTCATGTCCTCGGGGCGGAGGTTGTGGTAGTAGCGGGTGGCGTAGCGGGCCATGTCCTCCAGCTCGCCCAGCGCCTCCACGCCGGCGTAGCCGCCGCCGACGAAGACGAAGGTGAGGGCCGCGTCGCGGAGCGCGGGGTCGCGGGTGGAGGAGGCGATGTCCATCTGCTCCAGGACGTGGTTGCGCAGCCCGATGGCCTCCTCGACGGTCTTGAAGCCGATGCCGTGCTCGGCGAGGCCGGGGATGGGCAGGGTGCGCGAGACGGAGCCGGGGGCGAGGACCAGTTCGTCGTAGGTGAGGAGGCGTCCGCCGGTGCCCTCCTCGTCGGTGGCGAGGGTGGTGACGGTGGCGGTGCGGGCCGCGTGGTCGATGGCCTGCGCCTCGCCGATGATCACATGGCAGTGGCCGAGGACCCGGCGCAGCGGTACGACGACGTGGCGCGGCGAGATGGCGCCGGCGGCGGCCTCGGGCAGGAAGGGCTGGTACGTCATGTACGGGTCCGGTGTGACGACCGTGATCTCGGCCTCGCCCCGCCTCAGCTCCTGCCCCAGCTTCTCCTGGAGGCGCAGGGCCGTGTACATCCCGACGTAGCCGCCGCCGACAACGAGAATGCGCGCACGTTCCTTCACCCTCCCATGACGCCCCCGCCGCTTGCGTTTGTCCACAGCCCCGACAAATTGTGTGACCGGGCGGCGCGGGCGCGCGGAGCCGGGCGGGCGACCGGAGCGCATGGAAGATCCCCAGGTCAGGACGGGTGGGCCGGGGAACGGGCGGGGCCCCAATCGGGACGATCACGACGCGTGCTCCGATCGGGGGGCGCTCTGTGCGGAACGTGCCCCTTCTGAATTGACTCCCTCTCAACTATGTTCGTGTGTCGACGGGGTGTAGGGGGGTGCGCTCGTCGGGTCCTCGACTACGGGCCCGGGCAACGAGCTTGTTCCGCGCGCTCCGGATTTTCGGTGACGGGGAGAGGTCTCCGGGGGGAGACGTCATTTACCGGGGGAATGCTTATGCATGTTCACAGTTCGTACGGGACATCCGCGTCCGCCGTGGTACCTGGCGGCGCGACGACGATGAGCGCGGCGGCGGGGCACGGACGCGGGGACCAGACGCGGACGACGCCGTTGCGGGTGGACGCACAGCGCAATCTTGAGCACGTGCTGAGGGCGGCACGGGAGGTCTTCGGCGAGCTGGGGTACGGCGCGCCGATGGAGGACGTGGCGCGGCGCGCGCGGGTCGGTGTCGGCACGGTGTACCGGCGTTTCCCGAGCAAGGACGTCCTGGTGCGGCGGATAGCCGAGGAGGAGACGTCCCGGCTGACCGAGCAGGCGCGGGCGGCACTCGGGCAGGAGGACGAGCCGTGGTCGGCGCTGTCGCGCTTCCTGCGCACGTCGGTGGCCTCGGGTGCGGGGCGGCTGCTGCCGCCGCAGGTGCTGCGGGTGGGGGTGGCCGACGAGGCCGCCGCCCGGGTGCCGCAGCAGCGGACCCAGCCGGGCGCGGGCGAGCTGCGGCTGGTGCCCGAGGAGCCGCCGGGGCTCGCGCCGCAGGACGACGCGGGGGCGGCGGCGCTGCTGCAGGTCGTGGGGCAGCTCGTGGAGCGGGCCCGCGCGGCGGGTGAGCTGCGGCCGGACGTGTCGGTGTCGGACGTACTGCTGGTGATCGCGACGGCCGCGCCCTCGCTGCCGGACGCGGCGCAGCAGGCGGCTGCTTCGGCTCGGCTGCTCGACATCCTGCTGGAGGGGCTGCGGTCCCGGCCGTCGTGAGCAGGCGGCCGTACGGGCCTCAGAGCGGTTGGCGCACCGCGGTCCGGGATGAAGCGGTGCGTCTTCCCCGAACAGCTGAGGGCTGGTACTGGTTTTCGGCACGTCCCCACGGATGAGTGGATGCGCCGTCCCGCGGTGTCCTGGGCAGAAGCCGCTGTGGCACCCTGACCCGTGTTCTGGTCGGGTCGGGCAGCGGGCGGGGGCTTTCCGCGAATGAGCGTTGAGGGGGGACGGGCCGGCGGCCCGTCGGAAGGCGACCCCGGCAGGCCCTCGGACGGCGGCGTCCCCGCGCAGCGCGACCGGCGCGAGGACGGCGCCCTGCCGCTGGACCTGCCTGCGTCCGACGCCGACCTCGTCGGCCGGATGCGGGCCGGCGACGACACCGCCTACGAGGAGCTGTACCGGCGCCACGCCCCGGCGGTGCGCCGGTACGCCCGGACCTGCTGTCGGGACGCCCACACCGCGGACGACCTGACCGCCGAGGTGTTCGCCGGCATGCTCCAGGCGGTGCGCGGCGGGTCCGGACCCCGGCACGCCGTACGCGCGTACCTGCTCACCTCCGTGCGGCGGGTCGCCGCCGGGTGGACGCGGTCGGCTCGGCGGGAGCAGCTCGTCGACGACTTCGCGGTGTTCGCCACGCAGGCAGCGCGCGCCCACGAGGTGTCCGACGAGGACGCCCTGGACCTCGGCGCCGACGTCCGTGCCCTGCGCGAGGCCGAGCGGTCCCTGGCGGTACGGGCCTTCCGGTCGCTGCCGGAGCGGTGGCAGGCCGTGCTGTGGCACACCGAGGTGGAGGACGAGTCGCCCAGCGAGGTCGCCACGCTCTTCGGGCTGGACGCCAACGGCACCCGCGTCCTGGCCAGCCGCGCCCGTGAGGGCCTCAGGCAGGCCTACCTCCAGGCCCACGTCAGCGCCGCGCTCGCCGACTCCGAGGAGTGCGCGCGCTACGCCGACCAGCTGGGCACCTACGCCCGCGGCCGGTTGCGCACCCGTGCCGAGCGGGGCCTGCGCAAGCACCTGGAGGAGTGCGCCAGGTGCCGGCTGGCCGCGAGCCAGATCGAGGAGGTCGCCGGCGGTATCCCCGCCGTCGTGCCGGTCGCGGTCCTCGGCTGGCTCGGCGCCACCGGGTACGCCAAGGTGGCCGGGCTCGTGGCCGGGGGCGCGGGGGCGGCTGCGGTGGGGGGCGGCGGAGCCGGTGGGGGTGCCGGGGCTGCGGCTGCCGGGGGTGGCGGAGCCGCTGCGGGTGCCGGGGGTGGCGGAGCCGCAGGGGGTGCCGGGGCGGCTGCTGCGGGGGGCGGCGGCGCAGGCGCGGCCGCGGCCGGCGGGGCAGCCGGTGGTGCCGGCGCCAGCGGGGGCGCCGTGGCCTCCGGTGGCGCGGGCGCTGCTGCCGGCGGCGGGGTGTCCGGTGGTGCGGGTGCCGGTGGGGGTGCCGTGGTTTCCGAGGGGCTCGGCGTAGCGGCCAAGGTGGGGATCGCCGCCGGCGTGGCCGGTGTGACGGCCGCCGCGGCGCTGGCGTTGGTGCTCGCCGGCAACGACACGCCGTCGAAGGAGCCCCACGCCGCGCCACCGCCCGCGTCCTCAGCGGAGACCGGGCCTGCCGAGGACACGCCCACACCCTCGGCGAAGGAACCCGGGCCCAAGCCGCCGGCGCTCGTGCCGGCCCGGGCCGCATCCCCGGCCCCGGCGGCCGCTCCGTCCACGCCCGAGCCGACGCCTACGTCGCCATCGCCATCGTCACCGTCGCCGACTCCGGCGACCCCGAGCGCCGCACCCGAACCACCACGGCCGGACCCGAGCCCCACGCCGAACCCGACCTCGACCTCGACACCCACGCCCCCACCGCCTCCGCCCGCACCGGAGGTGTACCCGCGGAGCGCGCCGGCGTTCGACGTCACCGGCGACGGCACCCGGCCCGAGACGCGCCTCGCCGCGAGCGACCGGGTGGGGCAGCGCTCCGGTCTGTCCGTCGCCGGCCGGGGATACGCACACGGCGTGACCGTGCGCGGCCACTCCTCGGTCACCGTCGACCTCGACCGCGCCTGCACGGCCTTCGACGCGGTCGCCGGCGTGGACGACCCGACGATGAAGCTGGGCAAGGTGTCCTTCTCCAAGGTGTCCTTCTCCGTGCAGGCCGACGGCGTCCCGCTGTGGAACTCGGGAGTGATCGACGGCGGCGCCCCGGCCGTCCCCGTGCATGTGGACCTCACCGGGCACGGGACCGTCCGGCTGGTGGTCGAGCCGCACGGTCACGTCGACTCCCTGGCACTGGCGGACTGGGCCGAGTCCAGGTTCACCTGCGCATAGTTCACCTGGGCGTGGCGTGCCGGGACATCGCCTCGTGCAGCTCGCGCAGGACGTCCTCCGCGCCGAGGGCCGCGCCGGCGGCGTGCTCCGCCGCGTACCGCTCCGGGCCGAGCACGGCCCGGGCCTCGGCCTCCGCCCGCTCGGCGTGCGCGCGGTCCGGCATGGGACGCGGACAGCCACCGCGCGCGTGCTCGCCGGCGCCGAGCAGACGCGCCGCGCGCGAGGCGTCCCCGAGGTCGCACAACAGCCCGGCGGCGCTGTCCACCAGCGTCGCCCGGACGGTCTCCGAGCACCGCGTCCGCACGGCCTCACGGAAGGTGGCGGCCAGCTTCGGCAGGGCCTGCGCCGGGCCCTGCTCCCTCGCCGTCAGGAGTACGTCGACCAGCCACAGCCACACCGAGAACAGGGGCGGCGGTGTCCCCCGCGTCGTTTCGGCCCTGGCCGCCCTCCACAGCTCGCGCGCCCGGACCTCGTCCTTCTCCTCCAGCGCCAGCTGGGCCCGCAGCAGCAGGACGAAGGCCCGGGAGTCCGCCACGCCGTGGCGGTCGGCCGCCGCGCCGGCCTCGTCCAGCGCCGCCAGCGCTCCCGGGCGGTCGCCCGCGCGGTAGGCGATCTCCGCGAGCCGGGCGAGCAGGAAGGGCGACTCGGCGTACGCGCCCACCTCGTAGGCGAGCCGCAGCGACTCCTCGTACTCGCCCTTGGCCTCCTCGAAGCGGCCGCGTGCCATGGCCGCCTCGCCCGCCGCACTGCACACCTGGGCCCGCAGCCAGCGGCAGCCGACACGGGGGCTGAGCACCCGCAGCTCCGCGAGGTCGTCGTCGACACCGGCCAGGCCGCCCACCGAGTCGACGACCGCGTGCGCGCGAAACATCAGTGCGGCGGCGATCTCCCACTGCCCGCCGTAGGCGCGGCAGTTGGCGACCGCCGCATCCATGACGTCCCGGGAGGCGACCGGGTCGTCGAGGAAGAAGGAGGTCAGCGGCCAGACCAGCCCCGGCATACGGGCCGCCTCCGGGCCGCCCTTCTCGAAGAAGGCCCGCACCCGGGCGACGTACGGCCGCAGCCCTTCGTCCCGCA
The DNA here is from genome assembly GCF_040678435.1 of Streptomyces sp. NPDC052682. Lineage (NCBI taxonomy): Bacteria > Bacillati > Actinomycetota > Actinomycetes > Kitasatosporales > Streptomycetaceae > Streptomyces > Streptomyces sp. NPDC052682. Next base: position 14,917 of record NZ_JBFATS010000008.1, read on the forward strand.
GCCGGTCGATCGGCTCGACCTCGGACCTGAGGAAGAGGTCCTGCATCCTCAGTCGCATCCGCTGGGTGTGCAGCGGGTGGTGGGCCTCTTCGTCCGGGGCGGCGAGGAAGGCGTCGACGGGGTCGGGGCCGGCAGGACCGCCCGACGCGTCGGGCACAGCGCCGGCGTCCAGGGCGGCTCCCAGGCGCAGTACGCGGTCCGTCCACTGGACGCCCTCGAGGCGGTAGTTGCGCAGCCACCAGAAGTACCCCATGGCGAGGACCACGGCACCCGCCTCGGCCTCGTCCCCCGCGGCGAGGGACCGGTCGAGGGCGGCGCGGATGTTGTCCAGCTCGGTCTCCAGGCGGGAGATCCACGGCAGTTGCCCGGCGGACCGCAGCAGCGGATCGGCCCGCTCGGCCAGCGCACGCGCCCACGCGCGGTGCCGCCGCTCGGCCGCGGCCCGCAGCCCGGGGACCTCGCCGGCGCGCTCGACGGCGTACTCGTGGATGGTCTCCAGCATCCGGTACCGCATGCCGTCACCGTCCTGCCCGGACGGGTCCGCGACGACCAGGGACTTGTCGACGAGCGCCCCGAGCAGGTCCGCCACCGGTCCGGTGCACACCGCCTCCGCCGCCGCGAGGTCCCAGCCGCCCGCGAACACGGACAGCTCGCACAGCACCGTCCGCTCCGCCGCCTCCAGCAGCTCCCAGGACCAGTCGACGACGGCCCGCAGGGTCTGCTGCCGGGGCAGGACCGTGCGGCTGCCGGAGGTGAGCAGCCGGAAGCGGTCGTCGAGCCGGTCGGCGATCTGCCGGGGGGTGAGCAGCCGCAGCCGGGCGGCGGCCAGCTCGATGGCGAGCGGCAGCCCGTCCAGCCGCCGGCAGATCTCCTCCACCGCCGCCTCGTCCCGGAGCACCGCGGCGTCGGGACGGGCGGCGGCGGCGCGCTCCGCGAAGAGGCGGTGCGCGTGTTCCGGTGGCAGGGGTTCGACCGGGCGCACCGACTCGCCGGGGACACCCAGGGGTTCACGGCTGGTGGCGAGGATCGTCAGCCCCGGGCAGCGGGTCAGGAGGGTCTCGGCGAGGTCGGCGGCCGCGCCGATGAGGTGTTCGCAGTTGTCGAGGATCAGCAGCAGGCTGCGCGGGGCGCAGTACTCAACGAGCAGGGCGACGGGGTCGTCCTGCGGGGCCTTCAGCTCGCTGGTCATCAGCACGGTCTCGCGCAGACCGAGGGCACTGACCACCGCGCCCGGCACCGCCTCCGGCCGGTCGAGCGGGGCGAGCTCGGCCAGCCATGCCTGCGGAAGCCCGGCGGCGGCCTCCTCGGCGAGACGGGTCTTGCCAGAGCCGCCCGGTCCGGTGAGCGTGACGAGTCGGGCCCTGTGCATGTCGGAACGGATGGCGTCGATCTCGGGTTCCCGGCCGACGAACGAGGTCAGACGGCGACGCAGGTTGCCGCGCTGCTCGGGCCGCAGGGAGGCGGGCGGCGGGGAGAGGGGCGGTTGGGAGGCGGGCGGTTGAGAGGCGGAGGGCGGCTGAGAGGCGGAGGGCGCCGCGGTCGTCGGCGGTGTGCCGGTCGCGGCCGTGTGCAGCAACTCGGTGTGCAGGGCCCGCATTTCCGGCCCGGGGTCGGTGCCCAGGCCGTCGGCGAGGGCGCGGCGGGCGGAGTCGTACGCGGCGAGCGCGTCGGCGGTACGGCCCGTGTCGCACAGGGCCCGCAGGAGCAGGGCGTGCAGCGCTTCGTCGTACGGGTGGGCCGCGGTCAGCTCCCGCAGTTCCGGTACGGCGTCCGCGGCGCGGCCGAGGCGCAACCGGGCCTCGGCACGCGCGCGTACGGCCTCCAGGCGCAGGGCCCCCGGACGGGTCGCGGCGGCGGTCCGGTCCGGGAGGTCGGCCAGCGGCGGGCCGTGCCACAGCTCCAGGGCCTCGTCGAGGGACCGGAGAGCGGTGTGCGGCTCGCCGGCGGTGAGGGCGGTGGTGCCGCGCCGCACGAGCCGTGCGAAGCGGTGGAGGTCCACGTCGTCCGGTGCGGCGGCCAGCCGGTAACCGCCGGCCTCGGAGACGACGGCGTCCCTGCCGAGGGCACGGCGGAGACGCCCGACCAGGGCCTGCAGGGCGGCCGGGGCGTCCTGGGGCGGGTCACCCGCCCAGACCTCGTCGATGAGGGTGTCGGGGGTGGTGACGCGGGGGGCGCGCAGGGCCAGGGCGGTCAGCAGGGCGCGCAGGCGGGGGCCGCCCAGGGGTATGAGGGTGCCGTGGTCGTCCTCGGCCTGGGTGACGCCCAGGATTCTGTACCGCACTGAGTCATTGTGCCGGGGTGCGCCCGGTCACGTCGGTGCACAGGACGCCCCGCGTCCGGCACAGCACGTCGGCCGCCGAAGGCAACCGCCCTCCACCGCCGAAGGCCACCGCCCTCCACCGCCGAGCGCAACCGCCCTCGCCCGCCGAAGGCCACCGCCCTCGCCCGCCGAGCGCAACCGCCCTCGCCGCTCCCCCCATCAGCGCACCGCCCCAGCCCCGGAATCAGCGCGCCCCGCCCCCACCCGGAATCAGCGCACTCCGCCCCCGCCCCCAATCAGCGGCCCTACCCCGCCACCCCGCCGGAGGCCGCCGCCCCCAGGGCCCCCCGCTGCGGCGCGATCCCCGCCGGTACCGCCCGCTGGCGGCCCGGGGTGCCCGTCCAGCAGGTGCCGCGGCGGGTCAGCAGGCGGCGGAGCCACAGTTCCAGGGAGACCAGGTCCGCCAGGCCGTCCACCGGCACGGGTTCGCCGGCCGCGGCGCCCCGCACCGCCGCCCGCACCACCCGCGCCTCCACCAGCCCGGCCTCCGCGAGCAGCGGGGTCTCGAACAGCATCAGCAGGGAGTCCGCCGCCACCCGCAGCCCCGTGCGCGCGGCGGCCGCCGCCGTCCCCTGGGTGGGGACGCCCCAGCCGGGCGGCAACTCGCGTACGCCCGCGCCCTCCAGGACCGTGCGCAGGATCGCCGCCCGCGCTCCCGGCCGGACCCGCAGCGCCTCGGGAAGGGCTCGCGCGGCCCGCACCACCTGGTTGTCGAGGTACGGCGCGTGCAGCCGCTGGAAGCGGACCTCCGCGGCCTGCTCCAGCACGCGCAGGTCGGCCGCGTACCGGGCGAGCGCCGCACGCGCGCGGAAGTCGCCGGGCCGCTGTCCCGGGCCCACGTCGGAGCGGTGTGTCGACGCCTGGAGGCGAACCGATACTTCAGCCAGTGCCTCACCGGTCAGCCAGCGTGCCGCCGGCCCGGGTCTGCCCCAGGTCAGCGCGGCCAGGGAGGCCTCCACCGCGCCGTCGGGCTCGTCGAAGCCGTCCGAGCGGCGGGTCAGCAGCACCCCGGCCAGGGACTCAAGGCCCGCCCGGTACGACGTACGGGCCAGCCGTCGTGCGGCGGCGTACACGCGCGCGGGGACCATCACCGAGCCGTCGGCCTTGGCGAGCGCGGCGACGGGTCGCACCAGGTGGCGGCGCTTGCGGTCCATCAGCAGGTCGGCCAGGCGCGCGGGGTGGGCGTCCAGCACCTGGCGCGCCCCGTACCCGGTGAAGTGGTCGGCGCTGCCCGAGGCCAGCCGGGCCCGGTGCCGCGCCGCCGTCACCAGGTACCGCCCCGGTTCGTCGGTCAGCGGCACGTCCAGGTCGGCGTACGGCAGGGTCTCCTCGCCGCCCGCCACGACGACGTGGTGCAGGCGCGGGTTGGCCGCCAGGGCTCCGGCCCGCTCCAGTTCGGCCTCCCGGCCGCCGACGGCCAGGTCGTTGAAGGTCACCGCCAGCAGCCGCTCGCCCGCGCCCGTGCCGTGTCCGAGCACGGTCCCCGGCATGCCCGGCAGCCCGGCGGCCAGCAGCGCCAGCGTGCCGGAGGCCGGCCCCCCGGACAGGTCCGCCCCGATCCCGGGGACGGGCATCCCGCGCGCGGCACGCCGTTCGGCGGGTCCCATGCCGGGCACCGGGCCCGGGTCGATGCCGTCCCCGGGGACGTGCCGGGGAGCGGACAGCCGGGTGCGGACGGCCTCCACCAGGGCGTCGCGCACGGCGTCGACCGCGCGGTCCGGGTCGGCCGGGGGCGCCGCCACCGCCAGCGAGGCGACGGGTTCGTACCCGGCGACCTCCCGGGCCCCGGTGCGCAGGATCAGCGCATGCCCGGGCGGAACGCGCTTCACGCCGTCGTACGGGGTGGAGTCGTGCAGCGCGGCCGGTACGTCGGGGGCGGCGAGCAGCGCGGCGAGGTGCCCGAAGTCGAGGTTGGCCTCGACGAGGTCGGCGAGCGGCAGCGCGGCCGTCGCGTACGCGGTGCCGCCGGCCCAGGGGGTGTAGAACACCGGGCGGGCGCCCGCGAGGTCGCCGCAGACGGTGATGCGCCGCCCCACCTGCACCACGGCCGTGTAGCTGCCCGGCCAGGCCGTCAGATGCCGCAGTGCGCCCCCGCGCGCGGCGAACAGGGCGACGCGCAACTGCTCGTCGCTGGCGCCGCAGATCCCGAGGACGGCGATCCGGGTCTGTGCGTCCGCCGCGACGACGCGGACCTCGTCGGGGCGCCAGTCGCCGACCGCCCACAGCGGGTCGGGATCGCCCCACAGCAGCTGGGAACCCACCGGGTGCAGGGTCTCGCCGTCGGGTGCGGTGTCGTACCCGGTGGCTGCCGCGGAGCCGGCCCGGACGGTCCCCGCGGCGGTGCTGCTCCATCCCACCAACCACCGCATCGACGCCTCCACAGGCTGTGGACAACCAGTGCACCGTACGAACCGGTTCACCATGCTGCCATGAAGGACACGCCGTAGAGGGGATGCGGATCCGCTTGCGCTCCGGCGAACGCGCCCCCGAGTGCGCGCCCGCGCCTCATCGGCTCCCGTGCGCGCCACCTCGGTTTCTCCTGCGGGGGCACGGCGTCTGCGACACGAATGCGCCCCTCAATGCGCCCCCGAAGGCACCCGACGCGCCCTCAAGTACCGTGCTAGAAGCGGCGATTCCGCAGAAGAAACGGGGTCGATTTTCGGCCAAATACGAGCAGCCGGAACGGCGTCGAACACGCTCCGTACAGGCTCGGCGCACCGCCCCGTGATGCGCGGTCCGGGAGACGGAGGCCGCCTCCCGGACCGTTCCGCCGCCCGCGGGGATGGAGGCGGCGGTGTCCCCCAGCCCACTGGATCCAGTACAGCGGGCCGACCCACGCACCGACCATGGAAGCGCTCCCGCGGTGGCTGGAGAAGAGCGCACGGGCGGGCGCACGGCCACACATCGGGAGCACGCCGCAACTGCCCGTATCGGACCCGCACTTGCGTACGGACCACAATCCCGCCATCCGGAACAATGCCCCTTAACGCTTGGGATGCGGCGAACTACGCTGGGTTTACGAATGCCGCGGGGTTATGCCAGCGCGGCAGCCGTCTGTGTCGAGGGGTGGCGCATGTCCAGGGAGCAACGCGGGCCGAACGAAAAACTCGGCGCCGTTCTCGCCCTCGCGGGAATCAGCAACGCCGGACTCGCACGGCGCGTCAACGACCTCGGGGCGCAACGCGGACTGACTCTTCGCTACGACAAGACCTCGGTGGCGCGCTGGGTGTCGAAGGGCATGGTGCCGCAGGGTGCGGCGCCGCACCTCATCGCCGCCGCCATCGGCCAGAAGCTGGGCCGTCCCGTGCCGCTCCACGAGATCGGCCTGGCCGACGCGGACCCCGCGCCCGAGGTGGGTCTCGCCTTCCCCCGGGACGTGGGGCAGGCGGTGAAGAGCGCGACCGAGCTGTACCGCCTCGACCTCGCCGGCCGGCGCGCCGGCTCCGGCGGCATCTGGCAGTCCCTCGCCGGATCGTTCGCAGTCAGCGCATACGCAACGCCCGCCTCGCGCTGGCTGATAACCCCGGCCGACAGCTCGGTGGCGCGCGAGGCGAGCCCCTCCGAGGGCACCGGCTCACCGATCAAAGTCGGCCACAGCGATGTGCGCAAGCTGCGGGAGGCCGCCGAGGACGCGCGGCGCTGGGACTCCAAGTACGGCGGCGGGGACTGGCGTTCGTCGATGGTCCCCGAGTGCCTGCGGGTCGAGGCCGCCCCGCTGCTGCTCGGCTCCTACTCCGACGAGGTCGGCCGTGCCCTCTTCGGCGCGGCGGCCGAACTGACCCGCCTGGCGGGCTGGATGGCCTTCGACACCGGCCAGCAGGAGGCGGCCCAGCGCTACTACATCCAGGCCCTGCGCCTGGCCCGGGCGGCCGCCGACGTGCCCCTGGGCGGCTACGTGCTGGCCTCCATGTCCCTCCAGGCCACCTACCGCGGCTTCGGCGACGAGGGCGTCGACCTCGCCCAGGCCGCCCTGGAACGCAACCGGGGCCTGGCCACGGCCCGCACGATGAGCTTCTTCCGCCTCGTCGAGGCCCGGGCACACGCGCGTGCGGGCGACGCCCAGGCGGCGGGCGCGGCCCTGAAGTCCGCCGAGAGCTGGCTGGAACGCGCCCGGCCGGGTGACAACGACCCGAACTGGCTCGGCTTCTACTCCTACGACCGGTTCGCCGCCGACGCGGCCGAGTGCTACCGCGACCTGAAGGCCCCGCGCCAGGTCCGCCGCTTCACCGAGCAGGCCCTGTCCAGGCCGACGGAGGAGTTCGTCCGCTCGCACGGCCTGCGCCTGGTCGTCTCCGCGGTCGCCGAACTGGAGTCGGGCAACCTGGACGCGGCCTGCGAGCAGGGCGTCCGGGCGGTGGAGGTGGCCGGGCGCATCTCCTCGGCCCGCACCACCGAATACGTCAGGGACCTCCTGCACCGCCTGGAGCCGTACGGCGACGAGCCCCGCGTGGTCGAACTGCGCGAGCGCGCCCGCCCCCTGCTGATGGCCCCGGCCTGACGAGGCGGGCCTCGGCAGGCCCGGAGCGTTCGGGAGACGTACCGCCGTCGAAAGATCTGCCGCGCGTGGAAGACACACCGTCCTCGGGAGCCCGGAGCCCTCGGGGGATCCGGCGCGCTCAGGGGATCCGGCGCGCTAGGGGGATCCGGCCCGCTCGGAAGACCCGCAGCGCCCCGTGGCCCGGCCCCTCCCAGGCGCTCCTCCGCCCCTCACGCGCCCTGCACCGCCTGCGCGGCGGGTGCGGGTGCCCCCGGACCAGCGCGTTGTCAGTGGCACAGTGCACTATCGGAACCGGGAGGTGGAGCAGGTGCGGGCCAAGATCGCATACGACTGCGACGTGCTGGTGATCGGCGGCGGGATCGTCGGCCTGTCGACGGCGTACGCGATCTCGCGCGCGGCGCCGGGCACCCGCGTCACCGTGCTCGAGAAGGAGCCGGGCCCGGCCCGTCACCAGACGGGCCGCAACAGCGGCGTGATCCACAGCGGCGTCTACTACCGCCCCGGCTCCCTCAAGGCGCGCTACGCGGTGCGCGGCGCCGCCGAGATGGTCAAGTTCTGCGCCGAGTACGGCATCGCCCACGCCGTCACCGGCAAGCTGATCGTCGCGACCGACCGGGCGGAGCTGCCCCGGCTGCACGGGCTCGTGCAGCGCGGCCGGGAGAACGGCATACCGGTACGGGAGCTGGGCGCGTCCCAGATAGCCGAGTACGAACCCGAGGTGCGGGGCCTGGCGGCCATCCACGTCGGCACCACCGGCATCTGCGACTTCTCCGGGGTGGCCCGGCAGCTGGCCGAGGCGTCCGGCGCGGAGATCCGCTACGGCGCGCAGGCGGTCCGCGTCGACCGGCGCCCCGGCCTCGGCGTCGCCGTGCGCACCGCCACCGGGGACGTCGTCCGGGGCCGCGTCCTGGTGAACTGCGCGGGCCTGTACTGCGACGAGATCGCCCGCCTGACCGGGGACGAGCCGGGCGTGCGGATCGTCCCCTTCCGGGGCGAGTACTACGAGCTGGCCAGACCCCACCTGGTCCGGGGCCTGGTCTATCCCGTCCCCGACCCGGCCTTCCCGTTCCTCGGCGTGCACCTCACCCGGGGCGTCGACGGCGGGGTGCACGTCGGCCCCAACGCGGTGCCGGCGCTGGCCCGGGAGGGCTACGACTGGGGCACGGTCCGGCTCGGCGAGCTGCGCTCCGCACTCGCCTGGCCGGGGTCCTGGCACATCGCGCGGCGGCACTGGCGGTACGGGGCGGGCGAGCTGCGGCGGTCCCTGTCTAAGGGCGCGTTCACCCAGGCCGTACGGCGGCTGCTGCCCGCGGTGACGGAGGCGGACCTGCTGCCGACGGCGGCGGGGGTCCGGGCGCAGGCGGTGCTGCGGGACGGGACGCTGGTGGACGACTTCCTCATCCGGGAGGGGGCCCGGGCGGTGCACGTCCTGAACGCGCCGTCCCCCGCGGCCACGGCTTCGCTGCCGATCGGCCGGGAGGTGGCGAGGAGGGCGCTGGCCGTGCTGGAGCGCGCGTAAGGCACCCGTCCCACAGGCACCCGTAAAATCGACCTCACTGTGACTGACTCCGTGAACACCCCCGAAGCCCACCCCGCCCCCGGGACCTCCATCCGGCGCACCCGGGCGAAGGGGGAGCCGCGCTTCCCGGACGGGCCGAAGGCCGATCCCGCCGGGTCGCACTTCGAGCGGCGGATCCGGAGTTTCCAGCCCCGCCGCAGCCGGGTCACCGCAGGTCAGGCGGATGCCCTCCAGCGGCTGTGGCCCAAGTGGGGCTTCGACATCGACGGCAGCCGGCACCTCGACCTCACCGACTTCTTCGGCAACGACAACCCCGTCGTGCTGGAGATCGGCTTCGGCATGGGCGAGGCCACCGCCCGGATGGCCGCCGCCGACCCCGGCACCAACATCCTCGCGGTCGACGTCCACACCCCCGGCCAGGGCAACCTCCTCAACCTCGCCGACCGCCAGGGCCTGACCAACATCCGCGTCGGCAACGGCGACGCCGTCATCCTGCTGCGCGAGATGCTCACCCCCGACTCCCTCGACGGTCTGCGCGTCTACTTCCCCGACCCCTGGCCCAAGAAGCGGCACCACAAGCGCAGGCTCATCCAGCCGGAGTTCCTGACACTGGCCGCCTCCCGTCTCAAGCCGGGCGCGCTCGTGCACCTGGCGACCGACTGGGAGCCGTACGCCGAACAGATGCTCGAGGTGTGCACGGCGCACCCCGACTTCGAGAACACCCAGGCCGACGGCGGTTTCGCCCCGCGCCCCGAGTTCCGCCCGCTGACCCGTTTCGAGGGCCAGGGACTGGACAAGGGACATGTCGTGAACGACCTGCTCTTCCGTCGCGTACCGCGCTAGGCGCCTCCCGCACAGCGGGAGACACCGTCGCGGGCGGCGCCCCTCCGTCGTTAGGGTCGATGCCGTGGCCACCTGTCCCCCGTACCTGCCCCACCCCAACGGCCCCGCACCCGGCACGTCCGTCGGCTCCCCCGCCGGCGGTCCGCTGCGGCACCCGCACTGGTGGCGAAGGACGTGGGTGCGCTACGGGGCCCTCAGCTCGCTCCTCGCCCTGTCCGGGCTGGTCATCCTCGCCCTGGTGCGCGAGGAGACCGGCACCGAGGGCTTCCTGGTCGGGCTCGGTCTCGCGGTGCTGCCCGTGCCGCTGCTCATCGCCTCGTTCCGCTGGCTGGACCGGGTCGAGCCGGGCCCCTGGCGGAACCTGCTGTTCTCCTTCGCCTGGGGGGCCTGCGCGGCGGCGCTGATAGCGATCGTCGCCAACAGCTTCGCCACCCGATGGATAGCGACGGCGACAGCGGACCCCTCCAGCGCGGACACTCTCGGTGCCACGGTCATAGCGCCCGTCGTCGAGGAGTCCGCGAAGGCCGCCGCCGTCTTACTGGTCTTCCTCTTCCGCAGGCGCGACTTCACGGGGATCCTGGACGGCGTGGTGATAGCCGGCGTCACCGCGACCGGTTTCGCGTTCACCGAGAACATCCTCTACCTGGGCAACGCCTTCGGCACCGACCAGCTCACCGGCGACCGCGGCATCGCCTCCGTCACGGCGGCGACCTTCTTCGTACGGATCGTGATGTCGCCGTTCGCCCACCCGCTCTTCACCGTCCTGACGGGCATCGGCTTCGGCATCGCCGCCCTGGCGACGCAGCGGCAGCGGGTACGCCGCCTGCTCCTGCCGCTCGGCGGCCTGCTGCTCGCGATGGCCCTGCACGCGCTGTGGAACGGCTCCTCCACGCTCGGCGAGTACGGCTTCTTCGCCGTGTACGCGGCGTTCATGGTGCCCACGTTCGGCGTGCTGACCTGGCTGGTGATCTGGACGCGGCAGCGCGAACTGAGGACCGTACGGGAGGAACTGCCCGCCTACGCGGTGGCCGGGTGGCTGGGGCCGGCCGAACCGTTCGCGCTGGGCTCGATGCGGGCCCGGCGGATCGCCCGGCAGTACGCCCGCCACCACGCCGGACGGCAGGCGGCCCGCACGGTGGCGCGGTACGAGGCGTATGCCACCTCGCTGGCGTTCCTGCGCCACCGCGCGCGGCGCGGCCGGGCGGACGCCGGTTTCGCCGTACGGGAGCGGGAGCTGCTTCAGGAGCTGTGGCGGCGCCGTGACCTGGCCCGCCCGGCCCTGGAGCACGCGGCCAGGGCCACCGCCCCGCCGGTGCCGGTGATCACACCGCCCTGGCCGGTGTACGGGCTGTACGGCGCCGCCGGGTACGGCCACCCGGCGGCACCGTACCCGGCGTACAACCCGTACCGGACCTGAGCGAAAGCCCCTACCGGTGCCGAGCGGAGGAGGACGAGGGCGACAGGGCTCAGGCCGACGCCCGCGTGAGACTGTCCACCTCTGCGTCCGTCAGCCGCAGGCCGGCCACCCCGAGCAGGGCGGGGAGCTGCTCCACGGTCCGCGCGGAGGCGATCGGCGCGGCCACCGTCGGCTGGGCCGCCAGCCACGCCAGGGCGACGGTCGCGACGGGCACCTCGTGGGCCGCGGCGATCTCGTCCAGGACCGGCAGGACGCGCCGGCCCCGCTCCGTCTCCAGGTACTTGCCGGCGCCGCCCGCCCGCGCGCTGTCCACCGTCGTAGCGGGCCGGTACTTGCCGGTGAGGAAGCCGGAGGCGAGCGCGTAGTACGGCACGGCCGCCAGGCCGGAGCGCTCGGCGACGTCGCGCAGTTCACCCTCGTAGGTGTCGCGCGAGACGAGGTTGTAGTGGGGCTGCAGCGCCACGTACCGGGCGAGGCCCTCGCGGTCGGAGAACTCCAGGGACGCCTTGAGCCGCTCCGCCGAGATGTTGGAGGCGGCGATGTAGCGCACCTTGCCCGCCTTCACCAGGTCGTCCAGCGCGCCGATGATCTCCTCGACGGGCACCTCGGGCTGGTCGAAGTGGGTGTAGTACAGGTCGATGTAGTCGGTGCCGAGGCGGCGCAGGGAGGCGTCGGCGGCGGCCTTGATGTTCGCGGCGGACAGGCCCTGGTACCGGGGGTGCTGGCTGACCTTGGTGGCGATGACGACGTCGGAGCGGTTGCCGCGCGCGGCGAGCCACCTGCCGATGATCGTCTCGGACTCGCCGCCCTGGTTGCCGTCGACCCACGCCGAGTACACGTCGGCCGTGTCGACGAAGTTGCCGCCGGCGGCCGTGTAGGCGTCCAGAACCGCGAAGGAGGTGGCCTCGTCGGCGGTCCAGCCGAAGACGTTGCCCCCGAGAGCGAGCGGGAAGACCTCGAGGTCGGAACTGCCGAGCTTGCGAAGCGAAGGGGTGGTGTTCGACGTCATGTCCGTCGTCAACGACCCGGCCGGACCCGCCCATTCCACGCGTCCGGCCAAGGGTTCGTAAACTCCCGGGCGTTGCCCGATCCCCCGGCGGGGCTCAGACGTTGAGGCCCTTGCCGCGCAGCCACGCCATCGGATCGACGCCGTTCGCGGAACCGTCCGGGTGGACCTCCAGGTGGAGGTGGGCCCCGGTGACGTTGCCGGTGGCGCCGACGCGGCCGATCACATCACCGGTGTTGACCTTCTGGCCGACGCTGACGTTGATGGAGGACTGGTGGCAGAACCACAGCTCCGTACCGTCGTCGAGGGTCAGGATCGTGCGGTAACCGTACGAACCGGCCCAGCCGGCCTCGGTGATGGTGCCGCTGTGCACGGCCTTGATGAGGGTGCCGGTGGGCGCGGCGAAGTCGAGGCCGGTGTGGTAGCCGGAGGACCAGTAGGCGCCGGCCTGGCCGAAGGTGGAGGTGATGGTGTACGAGGAGGTCGGCAGCGTGTACTGCTTGGCCAGCTCGGCCAGGCGCTCGGCCTCGGCCTTCTTGCGGGCTTCTTCCTCCGCCTTCTCCTTGGCCGCGGCGGCCTTGGCCTCGGCCTCCTTCTGCGCCTTCTCGGCGGCCTCCTGAGCGGCCTTCTCGGCGGCGGCCGCGGCCTCGGCGGCGGCCTTGCTCTCGACCTGGGCCTGCTGCCGCTCGGCCTGCGCCATGATCCGGGCGCGCAGCACCTCACCGGCGTCGGCGGCGCCCTGCTCGGTGTCGGCGGAGGTCGTGCCGATGCTGCTGAGCGGGGTGGCGGAGCCCTCGGGGGTGTCGTCGTCCGAGATCAGGGAACCCACGGAGGACAGGTCCGGCATGGAGATCGACACCGGCGGCTTGCCGGTCTGCGCGCTGGCCATGCCGCCCGCGCCGACGGCCGCTATGACACCGACGCCGAGGACGGTGGAGCTGCGGGCGAGCCCGCCGCGCTGCTTGGTGACGCGATGCCGGCCGCGTACGGGACGGATGGACTCCTCGGTGGGGTTCCACTCCTGGAACGGGCCCTCGTCGACGCTGGGGCCGCCGTAGCCGAAGGTGTCGGTCTCGCGCCGGCTCGGCGCGTACGGGGCCGCGGGGGCAGGCCGGTTGGACGCCACGTAGGCGTACTCCTTTCCTTCCGTCTCCGCCTACCGGGTTAGCTGACGGGTTCGGAGCGGGAAGGTCTCCTACGCGCGTATACCGGCCGGCCGTGCCGGCACGGCGGTATCCGCGTGATTCACCCCATGGTGGTGGTTCCCCGGTTCCCTTGCGGGATTCGGCGCGTGCGCACGGAGCCGCCTTCTGTGACGGCTGGGACGACCGCGCTGCGTTATCGAACGTTAATAGAGGTGAGGTGGTGATTCCAAGCGGTTCCGCTTGATCGTTAGCGAATTTCCCGGGGACTTACCTGTCATCACCGGCGATAATCGGGCGAGTTGACCACACCTCGCGTGACTGACGGGGCTTGACGGACCGTCAACTGCCGTGCGGAGCGGGACAGTGCGGTCACACCGCGTGACGCTGCCGCCCCGGCTCGGGAACGACTCAGGGCCGGAACTCGATGAGTTCCGGCCCTGAGCCTTCAGTAGCGGGGACAGGATTTGAACCTGCGACCTCTGGGTTATGAGCCCAGCGAGCTACCGAGCTGCTCCACCCCGCGTCGGTATGACACCAGTGTACGCCATGTTCGGGACAGCCCGCACACACGTCACCGCCCGCCGCCGATCAGGTGCCGGTTGGGGGCTTTGGCCCGCTCCTCGTGCTCCGCCAGGACGACGACGTCCGCACCGGCCGCCGCCAGCAGTCCGCTGCCGTCCGCGCCCGCCACGAAGGTGTCCGGCTCCCGCCACGCCGTGACCACCCGCCGTACGCCCGCCGCCAGGATCAGCCGGGCACAGGGCAGCGGCCGGGAGGACCGGCGGGCGCAGGGTTCCAGGCTGCTGTAGACGGTGGCGGTCGCCAGGCGCGGGTCGTCCGGGCCGGTCTTCGCCAGCGCGGCCTCCTCCGCGTGCACGACGGGGTCGCCGCCCTCGCGGGAGTACCCCCGGGCCAGTTCCGTACCGTCGGCCGCCACCACCACCGCCCCCACGCTGAACGCGGTGTCCGAGGGCGGGCAGCGCTCGGCCAGTTCGCAGGCCAGGGCGAGCCAGTGGTGGTCCGCGGCCGAGGGCAGCGGGCCGGTGCCCGGGGCGGTCGGCCGGTAGCGCATGAGGACGACGTCGCCGATCGCGCGGGTCTCCAGCAGCCGCAGCCGGCCGCCCTGGTAGGAGCCCGGGCCGAAGAGGCGGGGCGCGGCCGGATCGCCCACGAAGAGCGGGGCGAGGACGAGCTGGAGTTCGTCGGCGAGGCCCTGGGTGAGGAGCTGGGTGTGGATCTGCCCGCCGCCCTCGACCATGAGCCGCCGTACGCCGCGCACGTCGTGCAGGTGGGTGAGCAGGCGCCGCCAGTCGAGGCCGCTGCCGAGCGGCACGACGTCGGCGGTGATGCCGAGGGCGCGGGCCCGTTCGGCGCCCCGGTCGGTCGTGTAGAGGACCTTCTCGCCCCCGGTGTGCCAGAACTGTGCCGCCGGGTCCAGGTCCCCGGAGCCGCTGACCGTGACCTTCAGGGGGTACTCGGGCCTGCCCTCGGCCAGGCGGGCGGCGCGCCGCCCGGGCGCGTTGACCAGCAGCCGGGGGTTGTCGGCGCGGATGGTGCCGGCGCCGACCAGGATCGCGTCGACGGACGCCCGCACCTCGTCGACCCGGTCGAAGTCGGCGGGGCTGGACAGCAGCAGGCGCTCAGGGCCGGTGTCGTCCAGGTAGCCGTCGAGGGAGACGGCGGCGGACAGCAGGACGTACGGGTGGGGCATCGGCGCGCTCCTCGCAGCCGGACCCGGGAGCCGTGCGGCGGGTCCTGGTGGGTCTTGGTTCAAGTTTGAAGCAAACCTACACTGGCGGCATGACGACCCGCTGGCTCTCCCCTGCCGAGCAGCGCGCCTGGCGCGCGTACCTCGCCGCCACCCTGCTCGTGGAGGACGCGATCGACCGGCAGCTCCAGCAGGACGCCGGCATGCCGCACCTGTACTACTCCATCCTGGCCACCCTCTCGGAAACCCCGGAGCGGCGGCTGCGCATGACCGACCTCGCCGAGCGGCTGAAGATCACGCGGACCCGGCTGACGTACGCCGTGACGCGCCTGGAGAAGGACGGCCTGGTACGGCGGGAGGCGTGCCGGTGGGACAAGCGGGGCAGCATCGCCGTGCTGACCGACGCGGGCCTGGCGGTGCTGGAGCGCGCGGCTCCCGGGCACGTCGAGACCGTACGGGCCTCCCTCTTCGACCACCTCAGCGAGGAGCAGGTCGGGCAGCTGGAGGAGATCTGCGGCGAGGTGGCACGGGCGCTGCAGGAGGACGCGACGCGGCCGGCGTCCGACGACGTGCCGTGGCGCCGCCGCTCGTCGCCGCCCTGCTCATGACGCTGTGAGATGCCCCTCATCATGCGGCTGAATAGCCAGTTGCTTCAAATTTAAAGCATGCAGTAGAGTCCCGGGCCATGTCCTGCTTCAAATCTGAAGCACTGGAACGGAACCCGGAGGCCCGCATGCCCGAGATCCCCGCCGCCACCCCGCGCGCCCGTGTCCGGGTCCCGCTGCGCTTCCACGACGGCTACCGCGTCGACGCGGACCTGGTCACCTTCCACGGGCTGGTGGACGGCCGGGAGCACCTGGCCGTCGTCCTGGGCGACCCCGGCCCGGTGCCGCTGGTACGGCTGCACTCCGAGTGCCTGACCGGGGACGTGTTCGGCTCGGCGCGCTGCGACTGCGGCCCGCAGCTGCGCGAGGCGGTCGAGCGCATCACCGACCGCGGCGGGGTCCTGCTCTACCTCCGCCAGGAGGGCCGCGGCATCGGCCTCTACAACAAGCTCGACGCGTACGCCCTCCAGGACCAGGGGCTCGACACGTACGAGGCGAACGCGGCCCTGGGCCTGCCCGAGGACGCCCGCGACTACACGGCTGCGGCCCAGATGCTGGGGGCCCTGGGCATCCGCGAACTGGACCTGCTCTCCAACAACCCCGACAAGGCCGACCAGTTGCGCGCCCTGGACGTCACGGTCCGCGACCGCGTCCCGACGGGTGTCTTCACGACCGCGCACAACGTCCGTTACCTGCGGGCGAAGGTGCTGCAGACCCAGCACACGCTGCCGCTGGCGGCGCTGACGGAACTGTCGGCGGGCTGAGCCGCTCACAGGTGCGCCCGTGCCGTGAGATAAGGGTCCTGGCGTAGCACGTCCCGACTGCCGAGCAGCGTACCCGCGGCCAGGCCGGCGGCGGGCAACAACAACGCGGCGGCGGCCCAGCCGGGCCCTGGCAGGGCGTCCATGCGCCTGATGGGCAGCCCGAGCACACCGCTGAGCGGACCGGCCAGAGCGGTGGACAGCCCCATACCGACGGCCAGCCCGGCCGTCCCCGCCACTCCGCCGGTCAGAAGGGCCTCACCGAGCAGGATCCGGCGCAGGTCGGCACGGCCGGAGCCGAGGATCCGCAGCACAGCGAACTGCCCGACCCGGGCCCGCGCGCTGTCGGCGGCCCGGACGGCACCGAGTCCGACGGCGGCCAGGGCCAGGACCAGGACACCGATGCGCGCCGCCAGATCGACGGCACCGAACAGACCCGGCAGGTGGCGGACCCGGTCGGACACGGGCGAGGCGGAGAAACCGTCGTCCTGCAACGCCTTCGTGACGGCGGCCACGTGCTTCTGGTGCTCGACCTCGACGACAGCGGACCGCGCGCCCTCGGTGCTCCGGTACCTCTCGGGATCCAGCCCGGCCCGTGCCGCGGCCAGCAACGCGGCGGTGTCCTCCGCGAGATAGGCCACACCTGGGCCATCGGCCTGCCAACTCGGGTCGTACACCGCGGCGATCCTCAGTCTGATCACGTCGGTGGTACCTGCCCCGGCGCCCGTCGCCCTGGTGTAACCGAAGGCGACCGTCCGGCCGAGCAGCGGCGTGAAGTCGGTGCCCTGGGCGGCGGCGGGCAGGACGACCTCGTCACGGCGCGGCTCCGTGGGGAGTGTGCCCCGGGTGACGGGCAGGTCGTCGCCCGGTGTCAGGGTGCGGGCGGCCAGGTCGTACGTGCCGTCCTCCTCGGCGTAGAGCACGGAGGCGTAGTCGGCGACGACCCGTCGGACACCCGGCACGTTCTCGACGTCTCGCAGGGCCGAACTGGTCAGCGAGCGGACGGACGTGTCGCCCTCGAAGGAGGACAGTTCGATCTGGGTGAGCCCACCCGCCCCGAGGACGTCCCGCTCCACGGCCCCGGCGGCACCGGCCACCACCCCGGCGGATGTGGCCAGCAGCGCGGCCAGCGCGGTGAGCGCGGGCAACGCCCTGCGCAGGGAACGCCCGTCGCGCTTCCAGGTGTACAGGCACCATCGGCTCACAGTGAGCCCTCCCCACGAGCGGTCTCCGTACGGGCGGGGGACAACACGCCCGCGTCGAGCACGTAGCGCTGCTCGCAGGTCCCGGCGACCGAGGGGTCGTGGGTGACGAGCAGAACGGCGGCGCCCTGTCCGGCGCAGGAACGCAAAGCGCTCACGACCGAGTGCGCACTGTCCGGGTCCAGGCCGGAGGTCGGTTCGTCGGCCAGGACGAGCACCGGCTGCTTCACCGCCGCCCGGGCGACGGCGACACGCTGCCGCTGGCCGCCGGAGAGTTCGGTCACCGGACGGTTCGCCAGATCGGCCATGCCGAGGTCGCCGAGCAGGTCGCGGGCCGCCGTCCGGTGCCGCGCGAGTCGGGGACCGAAGGCGGAGGCGACGTTCTCCCAGGCGTTGAGGAACGGCAGGAGCCCAAGATCCTGCAGCACGATGCCGATGTGGCGCCGGCGCAGAAGGTCCCGGTCCGCCGGAGGCAGCGCGCGGGTGTCCGTGCCCTTGATGTACAGGGACCCCTCGGCCGGCGAGAGGATCAGGCCGAGCAGGGCGAGCAGAGTGCTCTTGCCCGAGCCGGACGGGCCTTCGACGGCAGCCGTGGTTCCCGCCCCGAGGGCGATGTCCACACGGGTCAGGCCACCGCCGGAGGCGTAGCGGAAGGCCAGCCCCTCGGCGACGACGGGTGGCGAGAGGGTGTTCACGAGAATCAGGGGTCCTTCTCGGGCTGTGGGCGGCAGGGGCGGCTCTGGGGATCAGGCCAGGAGGTAATAGGCGGCGCGGGTGGCCTCCGCGGAGGCGGCACCACCGGGCGAGGCGGCATACAGGTCCGGGTACGTCCCGTCCCGGTAGGGCTCGAGCAGGCCGGGCAGGTCCTTCCAGAGCGACTGCGGAACGCTCTGGTCGGAGACGAGGGCCGCCTGCACCGCGTCGGAGGCGGTCGGCAGATCCCCGTCCCGCAGGGCCCGACGGGCCTGCGCGACGAGGTCGGTGCCCTCGGTGAGCCGCCGTACGTGGGCCTCGCACCCGGCTTCGGCGAGGACCGCCACGATGCGAAGTGAACGGGGTGACAGCGCCGTGCCCTTCTCCTCGGGCAACGCCACGGAGGTACGGAGGCAGCCCCAGCCGAACTCGGCCCGCGCCGCCATGACGCCGTACCAACGGCGCTGGTTCTCCGTGGTCAGGCGTGTCGGTGCCGTCAGCCCGGCGGCCTCCTTGACGCCCTTATCAGCCTGCGGTCCGCACGCCAGCCCCAGGCGGTGGCACGTCATGGCGAGCGGGATCCGGTCGGACGGATCGAGTGCCGGGTCCGAGGCCAACTGCGTCAACCGGCGCTTCAGCCAGTCCGGTGCCTTGTCCCGCTGCGCGTCGGCGGTCAGAGCACGTGCGGCGTCATAGGTGGCGGTGAGCGAGCCCAACTGGGCCGGAGACTTGGCGACCAGGCCGTCGGGGCGGATGCTGCTCACCGGAGCCGGAAGCCGCGCCGGTGACGACCCGGCCGGGTCCGCGAGGAGCAGCGCACGTCGGACCACCCAGCGCGTCTGGGGATCGGACTCTCCCAGGGCAGGCAGCAGACAGGAGCGCGTTCGCTCGGTCGGACGGCCGCGTAACAGGGCCAGGGCGGCCCGCTGGAGGGGGTCGAGCCCCGCGCAGTCGTCCCTCAGGTGCCCCTCGGCGTCACGCAGGGCACGCGTGGGCCGGACACGCACCCCGACCGCCCGCAAGGCGTCGACGGCGTACAGCACCGGCACCGGTTCGGCGATGCGCGCGGCGTCCGCCGCGAGACGGTCCCGGGCGTCGGCAGGGACCTTGCCGGCTCGGCCCAGGCAGGTCAGCGTGTGAAGGAAGGCGGCCCGCGTGGCGAGCGAGGTCGCCTTGTCGTCCTCCTGGTCCGGTCGGCGCAGATAGGCGAGCGCCTCTTCCTCGGCCCGCTGCCGTACCCCGGCCCGCTCCAGGACGGCTGCCGCTTCGGGTGACACGGACGCCTTGGCCCCCGCCAGTGCGAGACACACGTAGTGGGCCCGCCAGGCGGGGGTGTCCAGGAGATCGGTGCGGACGAGGCCGGCCAGGGCCGTGGGACGGATCTCGGGTACCGGTGGCTTTGACGGGTGCCCCGTGACGAGCGTGGCCTCCAGCCGGCCGTACGCCGTCGGATACAGCGCGGGGTCCCGGCCGGCGTCGACGCGGCTTGCCCGTACCAGGTCGTTCGCGCCGCGCAGACCGCCGAGTTGCTCACCGAGGTCACTGCCCGGCCGGCCGGGCCGGTCCACCGCGCCGCCGCCGAACATCAGTGCGCCCAGTCCGGCCGCGGCGACCGCCACCGCCACGGCTGTGAGGCCGCGACGGCGGTGACTGGGGCGTACGGCAAGGAGAGGATTCATCGATCAGTCGTTCACACAGGCCGAAGCGAAGCCCTTGACACCGGACTTGAAGGCACCGCCGTCCGAGCAGGTGGTGATGCTCGTGTTGAGCGAGCCTCCCGGATCTGCGATGCCGCTGATGTCCGCGATCCAGGTGTTCTTGTTGGTCCAGCTGACCTGACGCGTGTTCTCACTGACCTGCGTGCCACTCGGGCTCAGGGCGAGAGTTGCCTGCCAGCCGTTGGCTTTCACGGTCGCCGTGTTGCTGATCTTGCTGACCTTGTACTTGGCGCCGCCCTTCGTGGTCTTGGTGGACGTCCTGAAGGAACACTTGTCGGCGTACGCGTTGCACTGCCAGGCGTTGGCCTCGACCTTCGCTCCCGTACCGGGCAATGGGGTCGAGCCGGAGTCGGACATGGCCACGGCCGACCCGGCTGCCCCCGTCAGCAGGGCACCGAGCAGACCTGCAGCCGAAAGGAGCTTCTTCACTGGTTCCTCCCCGTTTCGCGTCGCACTGCGCGCGCAGCAACCCCTGGTGAGACCAGGGGACATGTCGCCCCAACCAGGCCTTGGGAGGATAGAGGCCATCACAACGGACGGACATGGCTGAAAGGTGACGGCGGGAGATCAACGAAGGCAGCAGAAGCCAGGGGAATCAGACCCACCGGCCGGTGATCATCCGCCACTGCTGTGCCCTCGGTATCGATCACAGCAGAACGGACGGCGCTTTCCCGCCATGGGACAACGCCCTTGTTCACCCGTGAGCGGGACGCCCCGAAACGAGACAGCGCCCGGGCCGGCCGAAGCCGACCCGGGCGCTGCGCAGCAGGTCAGAGGGGAGAACCCCTCCCCCGCGCCCGTAGGCCCTGTGGGACTCGAACCCACAACCAATGGATTAAAAGTCCACTGCTCTGCCAATTGAGCTAAGGGCCCAGGCGATGTTGCCTACCCGAGCATAGCCCGAGGAAGCCGCGTCTCCGATCGGGTATCGGGACGCGGCCCCGCCGAAGGTGCGGGAAGCCGGCGGAGACAGCGGGCTGCCCATCGTGTGCCGCACGCGCGAGAGCGCCGTGGCCCCACCGGGAGGGTGAGGTCACGGCGCTCCGTGTTTGCGATCCGTGCCGGTCGCTCAGCGTGCGACGGGGTCAGCCGTTGCGCTTCCAGCGCGGCTTGTCCTCGCGGCGCCCGAAGGAACCGCCGCCGCGGTGCTCGTCACGACGGCCGTACGGACGCTCGTGGCCGCCGGTGCGGAAACCGGGGCGGTCGCCCTGACGGTCACGGTTGAACGGCCGGTCGCTGCCGCGGTGTCCACCGCGCTCGTCCCGGCGGAAGCCGCCACGGTCGTGGTCGCGGTTGAACCCGCCGCGGTCGTCGCGCCGCTCGAAGGAACGCCCACCGCGGTCACGGTCGAACGAACGCCCGCCACGGTCGCCACGGTCACCCCGGTCGTCGCGCCGGAACCCGCCGCGGTCGTCGCGCCGCTCGAAGGAACGCCCGCCACGGTCACGGTCGAACGAACGCCCGCCACGGTCCCCGCGGTCACCCCGGTCGTCGCGCCGCTCGAAGGAACGCCCGCCACGGTCACGGTCCCGATCCCGGTCACGGTCCCGGTTGAACCCGCCCCGGTCGTCGCGCCGCTCGAAGGAACGCCCACCGCGGTCACGGTCGAACGAACGCCCGCCACGGTCCCCGCGATCCCCCCGGTCGTCGCGCCGCTCGTCCCGTCGGTCGTACGAGGCCTTCGTCCGCTCCTCGCGCTCCCCCGCCTCGACGTCCTGCGCGGTCGGCTGCGCAGGCAGCGACACCGCCACGTCGTCGGACGGCTCGGCCGCCTCGGACACCGCCTCCGGGCTCTCGCCCCGCTCCCGCGCCACCCGCGCCAGCAGCCGGTCGGCCTCCTCGCGCAGCTCGGTCGCGCGGCGCTGGGCACGCTCCAGCTCCTTGGTGAGCTGGGCGACCTCGCGCTCGGCCTGCTGGGCCGCGTTGCCCACCGACTCGGCCTGGACCTCGGTCATCGACCGGGCGCCGGTGATCTCGGCGACCTCCGGGTCGAAGGCCGCGCCGCCCTGGATGATGTGGCGCGTGGCGTCCACGCCCGCGTCCTCCATCAGCCGGAAGATCTGGCGCCGCTGGTGCGGCAGCGACAGGGAGACGACGGTGCCGGTGCGGCCGGCCCGGGCCGTACGGCCGGCCCGGTGCAGGTAGTCCTTGTGGTCACCGGCCGGGTCCACGTTCAGGACGAGGTCGATGCCGTCGACGTGGATGCCGCGGGCGGCGACGTCGGTGGCGACGAGGACGTTGACGTAGCCGTCCTTGAAGTCGGCCAGGGTCCGGGTCCGGGCGCCCTGGGTCATGCCGCCGTGCAGCGCCTCCGCCTTCACCCCCGCCTCGCGCAGCTGGTCGGCGACGCGGTCGGCGCCGAGCTGGGTGCGGACGAAGATGATGGTGCGGCCCTTGCGGGCGGCGATGGCGGCGGTGACCGGCGCCTTGTCCTTGGGCTTCACGACCAGGATGTGGTGCGACATGGTCGTCACCGCGCCCTGCGCCGCGTCGACCTCGTGCGAGACGGGGTCGTTGAGGTAGCGGTCGACGAGGGTCTTGATCTCGTTCTCCATGGTCGCGGAGAACAGCATCCGCTGGCCGCCCGAGGGCACCTGGTCCAGCAGCTCCGTCACCTCGGGCAGGAAGCCCAGGTCGGACATCTGGTCGGCCTCGTCGAGGACGGCGATCTCCACGTTCTCCAGGGAGCAGGCGCCGCGGTTGATGATGTCGCGCAGCCGGCCCGGGGTGGCGACGAGCACGTCGACACCCTTCTCCAGGGCGTAGATCTGGTTGCCCATCGACGTACCGCCGCAGACGACCTTCATCTTCAGGCCGAGGACGTCGCCGTACGGCTGGAGCGCGTCGGCGACCTGCATGGCGAGCTCACGGGTCGGGGTGAGGATGACGGCGCGCGGCTTGTGCTTCTCGGTGCGGCCGCCGGCGAGCTGCGCCAGGGTCGGCAGACCGAAGGAGAGGGTCTTGCCGGAGCCGGTGCGGCCCCGGCCGAGGATGTCCTTGCCGGCCAGCGCGTCCGGGATGGTCGCGGCCTGGATCGGGAAGGGGGTGGTCACGCCGTTCTGCGCGAGCTTGCGCACGACGCCCTCGGGCAGGCCGAGGTCCGCGAACGTCAGCTCGGGGGCCTGGGTCTCGGGGGTGTCCTCGGTGCTCTCGGGCACGACGACGTGATCAGTACTGGTGATGGACATGCGAATGCGAAACCTTCCGGAGTCGTCTCGTCGGCACGCGCCCGTCAACTCCGTGATTCGCGATTCGCAATTACGACCGCCTCGATGCGGTCCACCACGGCAAAGGAGAGTACGCGCCACACGGCGCGCTCTGTGTCGGCGCCGGGCAAGATGGGATCAAACGATCTGCCACCATACGCACCCCGCGCCCCACAAGGCAAACCGACGGGATTCGAGCCGTACGACAGCAGCTGGAACAGTCTCCCACACGAACACGGCCGTCCGGACACGTATTCCCGCGCCCCGCTACGCGGGTGTGCCCGCCTCCGGCGCCGGCTCCCGCAGGGCCAGCTGCGGCCCCGGCGGCTCGTGCGCCGACGACGACGGCTCGGGCGTGGTCGGGTCCGGTGTGACGGACGGCTCGGGCGGTGTGGGGGTGGGCTCCGGCTCGGGCGTCCGGGTGGGGGGCGGCGGGGCCGGCCGCTCGGGGGTCGGCTTGGCAGGCCTGCCCGGCCTGCCGCCGACCGGGGCGGATCCGCTCGCCGCCGGGGACGGCGTCGCCTCGGGCTGCGAGGGCCCGCCCTTGGCGCCCTTCCCCTTGCCGTGCTTGCCGTGCTTGCCCTTGCCCTTCCCCTTGCCGGGCCCGTGGTCGGCGTCGGCCGCCGCCGCGCCGTACCCGGAACCGCCGCCCGACACCGCCGACCCGCCGTCCGGCGCCTTGCCGCTGCGTTGCCCGGCGGAGTGCGACGGCCTGGCGTCCCCGCCCGCGCCGTCGTCGCCGACGCTCATGCAGCCGGCGGCAGCGGCGACGGCCACGACCGTGGCGGCCAGGCGGACGGGTACGTTCAAGGGGCGCACGGGGCCACCTCCGGGGCGAGTGATGAGTCAACGTGCCCAACTCCCGCCGCCCACAAGAGGACACGCGCCCCGCATTCACACCCGTTCGGACGCACGTGTGCGAGCCGCGCCGAACGCGCCCGAGATGCCCGGGCTGCCCGAGACGTCCGAGGGTCAGCCGTACCCCAGCGCGTGCAGCCGGGCGTCGTCGATCCCGAAGTGGTGCGCGATCTCGTGCACGACGGTGATCTCCGTCTCCGCGACGACGTCCTCCCGCGTCTCGCACATCCGCAGGGTCGGCCCCCGGTAGATGGTGATCCGGTCCGGCAGCACCCCGGCGTACCACTCGCCGCGCTCGGTCAGCGGAGTCCCCTCGTACAGCCCGAGCAGCTCGGGATCGTCCGCCGGGGGCTCGTCCTCGACGAACACCGCCACGTTGTCCATCAGCCGTGTCAGCTCCGGCGGGATCCGGTCGAGCGCCTCGGCGACCAGCTCCTCGAACTCCTCGCGCGTCATCTCCAGCACAGGCCCATTGTCGGGTACGACACAGCCGTACGAGAGCCGACGGACGGTTCGCATATCCGGGCGCGGACTTGGGCATACGGGATCAATGTGCCCGCGTCCCCGCCGCAGTCCCGAAGGTCATGAGCGTCCCGAACCCCCTCCGTAGGGTCCCGCGCGCCCTCGCCCGCCGCTACCGCTCCCGCCAAGCACCCACGACCATCGAGCTCGTCCCGCAGCCCCACCCGTGGGTGCGGGCCGCCGGGCTCGTCGCCGTCGTGCTGCTCGGCGCCTGGCTGGGCCTGCTGATCGTGGGCAACGTACGGGTGCCGGTGGGGCCCATGGACACCACCATGACCCTGCGCCCCTCCTTCACGGGCGGCACGAAGATCAACGTCTCGCCCCTCGGGGCGCTGCGCCTGGACAGTCACATCGCCCCCGTCCGCCTGGACGTCAACGTCGACCAGCTCGACCCGGCCCGCGCCCAGGCCCTCGTGGACCATCCGGAGCGCCTCTCGGGTCTTCAGGACGAGATCACCGAGGACGTCGGCCGCGGCACGCTCGACCTGGCCGTACGCTCCTGCGTCGCCGTCGTCTCGGGCGCCACCGCCCTGGGCCTGGTGGTCTACCGCCGCCCGCGCCGCGCCCTGGCCGCCGGCGGCCTCGCCCTTGCCCTGCTGGCCGCGTCGGGCGGTACGGCGTACGCCACCTGGCGCCCCGACTCGGTGCTGGAGCCGAAGTTCTCCGGACTGCTGTCCTCGGCGCCCTCCCTGGTCGGCAACGCGCGCAGCATCGTCACCGAGTTCGACGTCTACCAGAAGGAGCTGGCACGCCTGGTGACGAACGTGACGAAGCTGTACGACGCCACGTCCACGCTCCCCGCCTACCAGCCGGACCCGTCCACGATCCGGGTCCTGCACGTGTCGGACATCCACCTGAACCCGGCGAGCTGGAAGATCATCGCCTCGCTGGTGGAGCAGTACAAGGTGGATGTGATCGTCGACTCCGGCGACACGATGGACCACGGCACCGCCGCCGAGAACGGCTTCCTCGACCCCATCGAGGACCTGGGCGCCCCGTACGTCTGGGTGCGCGGCAACCACGACTCGACGATCACCCAGCGCTATATGCAGGGCCTGAAGAACGTGCACGTCCTGGACAACGGCCGGGCCACGACCATCGACGGCCTGCGCTTCGGCGGCATCGGCGACCCGCAGTTCACCCCCGACCGCTCCAAGAGCGCCGGTGCCGAGCAGTCGCAGGAGCTGGCCGGCGCGCGCCTGGCCTCGGCCCTGCGCGACCAGCGGGCCGCCGGCACCCCGGTCGACGTGGCCATCGCCCACGAGCCGTCGGCGGCCCGGCAGGTCGACGGGCAGGTGCCGCTGGTCCTGGCCGGCCACCTCCACCACGAGGTGACGGAGGTCATGAAGTACGGCACGCTGCTGCGCGTCGAGGGCTCCACCGGCGGCAGCGGCCTGCGCGCGGTGGAGGGCAAGTACCCCGACCCGATCGAGGCGTCGATCCTCTACTTCGACCGCGACACCCGCCGCCTCCAGGCCTGGGACGCCATCGAACTGGGCGGCCTGGGCCTGACGACCGCCGAGGTCAGCCGCCACCTGGCCGACGAGAACCAGCCGGGCGGGGCCACAGCGCCGCCGACCCCCTCGGCGACCCCGCCGTCGGGCAGCCCGACCGGCTCTCCGACGGGGGCGCCGTAAACCGTTTTGGCGATCCCTCCCGCCATCCCATATGCTTCTCACGTCCCCGACGCGCTGAGAAGCGCCCAGGCGGGCCGATAGCCCTCATCGTCTAGCGGCCTAGGACGCCGCCCTTTCAAGGCGGTAGCACGGGTTCGAATCCCGTTGGGGGCACGCACCACCCTGTGCGACACTGTCCTAGGCGTCAGTCGAAGACAAGCACAGATACACCTGGTCCTGTGGAGCAGTTTGGAGTGCTCGCCACCCTGTCAAGGTGGAGGCCGCGGGTTCAAATCCCGTCAGGACCGCTGAGGTTTCACGTGAAACCTCGTGGCTGGGTAGCTCAGTTGGTACGAGCGTCCGCCTGAAAAGCGGAAGGTCGCCGGTTCGACCCCGGCCCCAGCCACAACAACACCCCCGTCGAGGATCTCGACGGGGGTGTTTTGCGTGGCCCTCCCTCTGGTCGCTGCCGGGCTGCCGGGCAAAAGCGTTAGCCACGAATTTCCCGAGGATGAGATCCTGGATCCCGTATGTCTACGCACCCCGCTCCCGCCCTCGGCACCCTCGCCCCCCGCCTGACCGAGCTGTCGCTGCGCGACGCGCACCGGCTCGGGCGCAGGCTCGAAGGCGCGCGCAAGATCCGTAAGCCGGAGGCCCGGGCCGCCGTCCTCGCCGAGATCGAGGCCGAGGTCGCCAAGGCCGAGGAGCGGGTCGCCGCGCGGCGCGCCCGGCTGCCCGAGATCACCTACCCCGAGCAGCTGCCCGTCAGCCAGAAGAAGGACGCGATCGCCAAGGCGATCCGCGACCACCAGGTCGTGATCGTCGCGGGTGAGACGGGGTCCGGCAAGACGACCCAGATCCCCAAGATCTGCCTGGAGCTCGGACGCGGCGTACGCGGCATGATCGGGCACACCCAGCCGCGCCGGATCGCCGCCCGTACCGTCGCCGAGCGCGTGGCGGAGGAGCTGAGCACGCCGCTGGGCGAGGCCGTCGGCTGGAAGGTGCGGTTCACCGACCAGGTGAACCCGGACGCCACCTTCATCAAGCTGATGACCGACGGCATCCTGCTCGCCGAGATCCAGACCGACCGCGAGCTGCGCGCCTACGACACGATCATCATCGACGAGGCCCACGAGCGGTCCCTCAACATCGACTTCCTGCTCGGCTACCTGAAGCAACTGCTGCCGAAGCGGCCCGACCTGAAGGTCGTCATCACCTCGGCGACCATCGACCCCGAGCGGTTCTCCCGGCACTTCGGCGACGCACCGATCATCGAGGTCAGCGGCCGTACCTACCCCGTCGAGGTCCGCTACCGGCCCCTCCTCGAAGAGGACGGCGACGACGCCGACCGCGACCAGATCACCGCGATCACTGACGCCGTCGAGGAGCTGATGGCCGAGGGGCCCGGCGACATCCTCGTCTTCCTCTCCGGTGAGCGGGAGATCCGGGACACCGCCGACGCGCTGACGAAGAAGAACTACCGGTTCACCGAGGTCCTCCCGCTCTACGCCCGGCTCTCGCACGCCGAGCAGCACCGCGTCTTCCAGCCGCACACCGGGCGCAGGATCGTGCTCGCCACCAACGTGGCCGAGACGTCCCTGACCGTGCCGGGCATCAAGTACGTCATCGACCCCGGCTTCGCCCGGATCTCCCGCTACAGCCACCGCACCAAGGTCCAGCGGCTGCCCATCGAGCCGATCTCGCAGGCCAGCGCCAACCAGCGCAAGGGCCGCTGCGGCCGTACGAGCGACGGCATCTGTATCCGGCTGTACAGCGAGGAGGACTTCAACGCCCGGCCGGAGTTCACGGATGCCGAGATCCTGCGGACGAACCTCGCCTCGGTCATCCTGCAGATGACCGCGGCCGGCCTCGGCGACATCGAGAAGTTCCCGTTCATCGACCCGCCGGACCACCGCAACATCCGCGACGGCGTCCAGCTCCTGCAGGAGCTCGGCGCCCTCGACCCCGCCCAGAAGGACCCGCGCAAGCGGCTCACCGAGACCGGCCGCAAGCTCGCCCAGCTGCCCGTCGACCCGCGCCTGGCCCGGATGGTGCTGGAAGCCGACCGCAACGGCTGTGTCCGCGAGGTGATGGTGATCGCCGCCGCGCTGTCCATCCAGGACCCGCGTGAGCGCCCGGCCGACAAACAGGCCCAGGCCGACCAGCAGCACGCCCGCTTCAAGGACGAGACGAGCGACTTCCTCGCCTACCTCAACCTCTGGCGCTACATCCGCGAGCAGCAGAAGGAGCGCGGCTCGTCGTCCTTCCGCCGGATGTGCAAGCAGGAGTACCTCAACTTCCTGCGCATCCGCGAATGGCAGGACATCTACACCCAGCTGCGCACGGTCGCCAAGCAGATGGGCATGCACCTTCAGGAGCCCGCGGCGGGCACGGACGCCCCGGCCGACCGTATCCACGTCTCCCTCCTCGCCGGCCTCCTCTCCCACATCGGGATGAAGGACGTGAAGGACGGCAACAAGAACGAGTACCTGGGCGCCCGCAACGCCAAGTTCGCGATCTTCCCCGGCTCGGCACTGTTCAGGAAGCAGCCCCGCTTCGTGATGTCGGCCGAACTCGTCGAGACCTCCCGGCTCTGGGCCCGCGTCAACGCGAAGATCGAGCCCGAGTGGGTCGAGCCGCTCGCCCAGCACCTCGTCAAGCGCACCTACAGCGAACCGCACTGGGAGAAGGACCAGGCAGCGGTGATGGCGTACGAGAAGGTCACGCTGTACGGCGTCCCCATCGTCGCCCAGCGGAAGGTCAACTACGGCCGGATCGACCCGGAGGTCAGCCGCGAGCTGTTCATCCGCAACGCCCTCGTCGAGGGCGACTGGCGCACCCACCACAAGTTCTTCGCCGACAACCGCCGGCTGCTGAGCGAGGTCGAGGAGCTGGAGCACCGGGCGCGGCGCCGGGACATCGTCGTCGACGACGAGACGCTGTTCGACTTCTACGACCAGCGCATCCCCGAGCACGTCGTCTCCGGCGCCCACTTCGACTCCTGGTGGAAGCGCAAGCGGCAGGAGCAGCCCGACTTCCTCGACTTCGAGCGCGAGATGCTCGTCAACGAGAAGGCCGGCGCGGTCACCAAGGCCGACTACCCCGACTCCTGGCGCCAGGGGAACCTCAAGTTCCGTGTGACGTACCAGTTCGAGCCGGGCGCGGACGCCGACGGCGTGACCGTGCACATCCCGCTGCAGGTCCTCAACCAGGTCACGCCCGAGGGGTTCGACTGGCAGATCCCGGGCCTGCGCGAGGAACTGGTCACCGAGCTGATCCGTTCCCTGCCGAAGCCGATCCGCCGCAACTACGTCCCGGCGCCGAACTACGCCAAGGCGTTCCTGGAGCGGGCGGTGCCCCTGCAGGAGCCGCTCACGGTCACCATGGCCCGCGAGCTGAAGCGCATGGTCGGCGTGCCCTTCGAGGCCGACGACTTCGACTGGTCCAAGGTCCCCGACCACCTGAAGATCACCTTCCGGATCGTCGACGAGCGGCGCCGCAAGCTCGCCGAGGACAAGGACCTCGAGTCGCTGAAGCTGAAGCTGAAGCCGAAGGCCCGCAAGGCCCTCTCGCAGGCCGCGGCGGCCACCGCCTCCCGCGAGGGCGGCGAGTCCCTGGAGCGCAAGGGCCTGACCGACTGGACCATCGGCACGCTCACCCGCGTCTTCGAGACACGCCGGGCCGGGCAGCCGGTGAAGGCCTACCCGGCCCTGGTCGACGACGGCGACACGGTCTCCGTACGCCTCTTCGACACCGAGGCCGAGCAGGCGGAGGCGATGTGGAAGGGCACGCGCCGGCTCATCCTGCGCACCATCCCGGTGAACCCTGCGAAGTTCGCATCCGAGAAGCTGACCAACGCTCAGAAGCTCGCTCTGTCGGCGAATCCGCACGGTTCCGTCCAGGCGCTGTTCGACGACTGCGCGATGGCCGCGGCCGACAAGCTGATGGCCGACTTCGGCGGCCCGGCGTGGGACGAGGAGTCGTACCGGAAGCTGTACGACAAGGTGCGAGCCGAGATCGTCGACACGACCGTCCGCGCCGTGGGCCAGGTACAGCAGGTGCTCGCCGCCTGGCAGGCCTGTGAGCGCCGTCTGAAGGCCGTACGCAGCCCCGCGCTGCTGCCGAACCTCCAGGACGTCCGCAAGCAGCTGGACGGGCTGGTGAGGCCCGGCTTCGTGACGGAGGCGGGGCTGCGGCGCCTGCCGGACCTGATGCGCTATCTGATCGCCGCCGACCGGCGCCTGCAGCAGATGCCGGCCAACGTCCAGCGGGACACCACCCGCATGGAGAAGGTCCACGAGATGCAGGACGAGTACGCCTGGCTGCTGGAACAGATGCCGCAGGGGCGGCCCGTCCCCCAGCAGGTCCTGGACATCCGCTGGATGATCGAGGAGCTCCGGGTCAGCTACTTCGCCCACGCGCTGGGCACGGCGTACCCCGTCTCCGACAAGCGGATCGTGAAGGCGATCGACGCGCTGGCGCCGTGACGCCCTGAACACGGAGGGTGAGTTCGACCAGGAGGCTCACCCTCCTGTACAGTCCTTCTCGCAGCGCAAGAACAACAGTCGCCGCGAAACCTGGTCCTGTGGAGCAGTTTGGAGTGCTCGCCACCCTGTCAAGGTGGAGGCCGCGGGTTCAAATCCCGTCAGGACCGCAGAACAAAGAGCCCGGATCCTCGGATCCGGGCTCTTTCGCGTGCCGCCCGGCCGTCTTGACGGCGTCACATTCGCTCGGTACCCCAGAACCAGGGCCCGTTCCCGGTACGGGCTCGCTGGAGGTGGCGTATGGCGGCATCGGCTAGGCACGAGACCCGGGCGCTGCTCCGCGCGCACCTGGCGGCCGCGTCGTCGTACGGGCATCTCACCCGTCACTGTCCGATCTGCCGCCACCTGCTGCGGCTCGCGATGGCCTCCGCCCCAGGCCCCGCCGAGCGCCCCACGGAGCTCCGCGAGGAAACCGTCGAGGACGAGAGCGCGGCCCCCGCGTGAATGCGCGCCGCGTGACACTCCTTTAACTCAGCTGCGTCAGAGACAACAAGACCTCTGGCATGTGACAGGTGTCACCGCATGAGTTGGGGAAAGCGCGGTACTTACGGCTCTCCTACAACGGGTCAATTTAATATGTGCAATTGCACCAGTCCCGAGCGGTCTCCCACAGCGGATCCCCCACCCCTCCCCAGAGACCTACAAGGACGCCCACAGCCCCGCTCCCCCGCCCGCAGCCGGCGCACAAAGAAGATCGCGCTGGACCCGGCGGAGTCCAGCGCGATCTGACGACGCACCCTGCTTACGTGCCTGAAAGCTCTGTCGGCTTGGGCGTGGGGCCTGTTGGGGCAGGTCCCGCGTCGCTTGGAGCTGTCGTTCCGGACGTCACGGCCAGTTGGGGGACCAACCGGTCGGTCCGGTTATTCGGTTGTTCAGGCCTCGCTGCGCTGCTGCGGGATGCCCGCGAGCAGAGCGCGCACCTCGGCCTCGCGGTAGCGGCGGTGCCCGCCGAGCGTGCGGATCGACGTGAGCTTGCCGGCCTTCGCCCACCGCGTGACCGTCTTCGGGTCCACACGGAACATGGTGGCGACCTCAGCCGGGGTCAGCAGCGGCTCGGCATCAGGGGTGCGAGCGGTCATGAGCGGCCTCCTCGGGAGAACCGAACCTTCTCGGTTCTTTCCTCTAAATTCTGCACCTTGACCCGCGTTGCCCGAAATGGCGGACGCGAGTCGAGTCGGTTATAGGACGAACGGCTTGTCCTCGGCACTACAACTACACCATCTGTCCAGCCGCCACGGCCAAACCGATGGAATTGCCCTCCAGGTGTCCATCAGCGACGGAAGCCGATGGACCATGCCATAGCGGACAGTCACGCCACTGTGACGATCAGTCACAGTGGTTCTCTGGAGTCACCAAAACCCCCCAAAGCGTGCAATGTCGAGAGAATCCGCCCACAGCGGGACGGAAGGAGCCCTCCCCGGACTCCTTGTCCTATTTTGGCACGAGGGAGGGCAAGGGACGCAAGGGCCTTGTAAGTGCAGTCCGTCACGCATGAGACGGTTGACACATACGCCCGGAACGGGACCTACGTCCCTTGTTGACGCCACCTCAGGAACCTCGGTGCGAGGACGAAACCCCAAAACGGGCGCCACGTCAAACGTCAGTTCGTTATAAACCGGCGGGGCGGTCTGCTCCGGTTCAGTTCGCCGACCGCAGGTCCCGCACCGACCGCCAGCGCTCCACCAGCCGCCCGTAGGCCTCCCCCGCCCGGGCTCCGTCGCCGCGCCGCAGGGCCGCGATGCCCTCGGCCACGTCCGCCGCCGAGTGGTCGTCCTCCAGGGCGCCGGCCGGCAGGGCGTGCACCAGGCCGCCGTAGTCCAGCTCGACGTACGAGCGCGGGTGGAACTCCTCCAGCCACCGGCCGACGTCCACCAGGCCGTCGATCAGCGGCCCCTCGTCCATCGCCTCCCGCAGGGCGCGCAGGCCCCGGGCGACCCGCCGCCTGGCCTGCACCATCGGGGTGCGGTAGCGCAGCACCGGCGCCTCGTCGGCGGAGCCCTTGGCGTACTCGCGCTCGTCGTCGGAGACCAGCACGAACCAGTTGATCGGCACCTGCCAGGTGGCCGTGCGGATCCACGGCCGGGCGTCCGGGTTGTCGGCCAGCCAGCGCTCGTAGTCCTGGGCGGTCTGGCGGCGCAGGACCGGCGGCAGGACCGCGTCCAGGACCGGCGGCGGGAGCTCCTCGGCGAGCTCGGACAGGGCCTGCCAGCCGCGCAGCCGGGTCCGCCACGGACAGACGCACAGCACCCCGTCCATGTCGAGGACGAAGGCGTCCTCGCTCTCGTGCACCGGCACCGGAACCGGCGGGGTCGGCACCAAGTCGGCCAGCGCGCGGCGCAGTTCGTCCTGGTACGAGGGGCGGTCGGGGCGGCGGGCGTAGCGCGCCCAGTGGCTGCGCTCCGGCTCCGGGAAGGCGGCCAGCGGTTCGTAGACGCGGAGGTAGGCCGCGTAGGGGACGATCACCGAGGACACCTTGGGCACGCCTGCTCCCTCCCCCGCGCTCCGTCACGGAAACCTGCGGAACCCCGACACAAAACGCGCGGGAAATCTATGCAAATCGTCGCACGGACGTACTCCGGTCGGAGGTGATCCTGAGCACTGTGCGGCCGACGGGCGCCCGAGGCTCTACTCTCATGCCAGCAGCCCCCGCCACCCGCACGGGAGCTGGTCTCACCCGCCGCTATTTACTCAGGAGTCACCACAGTGACCGACGTAACCGGCGCACCTGCTGACGTACTGCACACCCTCTTCCACTCGGATCAAGGGGGGCACGAGCAGGTCGTGCTCTGCCAGGACCGCGCCAGCGGCCTGAAGGCCGTCATCGCCATCCACTCCACCGCCCTGGGCCCCGCGCTCGGCGGTACGCGCTTCTACCCCTACGCCACCGAGGCCGAGGCCGTCGCCGACGCGCTGAACCTCGCGCGCGGGATGTCCTACAAGAACGCCATGGCCGGTCTCGGCCACGGCGGCGGTAAGGCCGTGATCATCGGCGACCCGGAGAAGATCAAGAGCGAGGAGCTGCTCCTCGCCTACGGCCGGTTCGTCGCCTCCCTCGGCGGCCGGTACGTCACCGCCTGCGACGTCGGTACGTACGTCGCCGACATGGACGTCGTCGCCCGCGAGTGCCGCTGGACGACCGGCCGCTCCCCCGAGAACGGCGGCGCCGGGGACTCCTCCGTCCTCACCGCCTACGGCGTCTACCAGGGCATGCGGGCCTCCGCCCAGCACCTGTGGGGCGACCCGGCGCTGCGCGGCCGCAAGGTCGGCATCGCCGGGGTCGGCAAGGTCGGCCACCACCTGGTCGACCACCTGCGCGAGGAGGGCGCCGAGGTCGTCGTCACGGACGTGCGCGAGGACGCCGTACGGCGCATCCTCGAGCGGCACCCCGAGGGCGTGACGGCCGTGGCGGACACGGAGGCGCTGATCCGTGTGGAGGGACTCGACATCTACGCGCCCTGCGCGCTCGGCGGGGCGCTGAACGACGACACCGTGCCGGTGCTGACCGCCAAGGTGGTGTGCGGTGCCGCCAACAACCAGCTCGCCCACCCGGGCGTGGAGAAGGACCTCGCCGACCGCGGGATCCTCTACGCGCCGGACTACGTGGTGAACGCCGGCGGCGTCATCCAGGTCGCCGACGAGCTGCACGGCTTCGACTTCGAGCGGTGCAAGGCGAAGGCGGCGAAGATCTTCGACACCACGCTCGCAATCTTCGCACGTGCGAAGGATGACGGTGTTCCGCCGGCTGCCGCGGCCGACCGGATCGCCGAGCAGCGGATGCACGAGGCCGCCGCGGCGCGCCGCGGGCGCTGACCGGCAGGGGCTGTCGGGCGGATTTGACCGGTACCCGCCGGTGGGCAGTTGGAGAGAACTCTCACTTCCACCGGCGGGTCGGCCGCCGATAAGTGGTTAAAATCGCGGTTGACCAGCGAGGACGGGGCGCCTCGAAGGTCCTGGGCGCGGGCACGTCGTGCGGGCGACGTACCGTATGGGCGCGGGCTCAGGTACCGTGGAAGCCCTACGGACCGGCCTCTCCGCGGAGAGTCCGTTCCGGACCATGAACGCGTGTCAGACTCTGGGGCCGTCGAGCCCCGTCGTTGAGGGGGTCGAGCCATGGGGCGCGGCCGGGCCAAGGCCAAGCAGACGAAGGTCGCCCGCCAGCTGAAGTACAACAGCGGTGGGACTGACCTCGCACGCCTGGCCGAGGAGCTGGGCGCATCGACGTCGAACCAGTCGCCGAACGGCGACCGATTCGAGGACGATGAGCACGACGACGACCTGTACGCAAAGTACGCCGACCTCTACGGGGACGACGACGAGGACGAGGACGACCAGTCCTCTCACCAGCGTCGCGGCGCTTGACCTTGCACTGAGCAGCAACCCGGTCGGTGACCTCGGTCACCGACCGGGTTCTGTGCTGCCTCCGGGTCCTACTGCGCGTAGTCGCCGACCAGGGCGGCGCCGGTGGTGTGCTCGCCGCGGTCCGTGATCTCACCGGCCACCCAGGCGTCCACGCTCCGGTCGGCCAGGGTCGCCAGGGCCACGTCCACCGACTCCTGCGGCACGATCGCGATCATGCCGACGCCCATGTTGAGGGTCTTCTCCAGCTCTAGGCGCTCGACCGGGCCGGTCCGGCCGACGAGGTCGAAGACCGGGCCCGGGGTCCAGGTGGAGCGGTCGACCACGGCGTGCAGGGTGGCCGGGATCACCCGGGCGAGGTTGGCCGCGAGGCCGCCGCCGGTGATGTGGCTGAAGGCGTGCACGTCCGTGGTGCGCGTCAGGGCCAGGCAGTCGAGCGAGTAGATCTTGGTCGGTTCGAGGAGTTCCTCGCCGAGGGTGCGGCCGAGGTCGTCGACGTGTGTGTCGAGACTCATACCGGCCTGGTTCAGCAGGACGTGCCGGACGAGCGAGTACCCGTTCGAGTGAAGCCCGGAGGACGCCATGGCGATCACCGCGTCTCCCGTGCGGATACGGTCCGCGCCCAGCACCCGGTCGGCCTCCACGACGCCCGTACCGGCACCGGCGACGTCGAAGTCGTCCGGGCCCAGCAGGCCCGGGTGTTCGGCCGTCTCGCCGCCCACCAGGGCGCAGCCGGCCAGCACGCAGCCCTCCGCGATGCCCTTGACGATCGCGGCGACCCGCTCGGGGTGGACCTTGCCGACGCAGATGTAGTCGGTCATGAACAGCGGCTCGGCGCCACACACCACGATGTCGTCCATGACCATGGCGACCAGGTCGTGGCCGATGGTGTCGTAGACGCCCAGCCGGCGGGCGATGTCGACCTTGGTGCCGACGCCGTCGGTGGCGGACGCGAGCAGCGGCCGGTCGTAGTTCTTCAGGGCGGAGGCGTCGAAGAGGCCGGCGAAGCCGCCGAGGCCGCCGAGGACCTCGGGGCGCTGCGTCTTCTTCACCCACTCCTTCATCAGCTCGACCGCGCGGTCGCCCGCCTCGATGTCCACGCCCGCGGCTGCGTAGCTGGCACCAGTTGTCTCAGACATGGCTAATGAGAACCTTCGTGTCGTACGGCAGGTAGTGCGGGCCGGCTACGGGCGGCGGATCGCGTCGACCGCGGCCGGGGCGGCCGTACCGGCGGCCAGCTCGGTCTCCAGGAGCTGCTTGCCGAGCAGTTCGGGGTCGGGGAGCTCCATCGGGTACTCGCCGTCGAAGCAGGCGCGGCACAGGTTCGGCTTGGCGATGGTGGTCGCCTCGATCATGCCGTCGATGGAGATGTAGGCGAGCGAGTCGGCGCCCAGGCTGGTGCCGATCTCGTCGATGGTCATGCCGTTGGCGATGAGCTCGGCGCGGGTGGCGAAGTCGATGCCGAAGAAGCA
Organism: Streptomyces sp. NPDC052682; assembly: GCF_040678435.1. NCBI lineage: Bacteria > Bacillati > Actinomycetota > Actinomycetes > Kitasatosporales > Streptomycetaceae > Streptomyces > Streptomyces sp. NPDC052682. Next base: position 50,926 of record NZ_JBFATS010000008.1, read on the forward strand.
GGGCCACTTCACCGGCGGCGAGGAGATCCGGATGTGGACCTCGGCGGCGCCCGCCTCGCGGAGCATGCGGACCAGGGCGCGCTGGGTGTTGCCGCGCACGATGGAGTCGTCCACGACGACCAGGCGCTTGCCCTTGATGACTTCCTTCAGCGGGTTCAGCTTCAGGCGGATGCCGAGCTGCCGGATGGTCTGCGAGGGCTGGATGAACGTACGGCCCACGTACGCGTTCTTCACCAGGCCGGCGCCGAAGGGGATGCCGGAGGCCTCCGCGTAGCCGATGGCGGCCGGGGTGCCGGACTCCGGGGTCGGTATCACCAGATCGGCCTCGACCGGGGCCTCCTTGGCCAGGCGGCGGCCCATCTCCACCCGGGAGAGGTACACGTTCCGGCCGGCGATGTCGGTGTCCGGGCGGGCCAGGTACACGTACTCGAAGACACAGCCCTTGGGCTTCGCTTCCGCGAAGCGGGAGGTGCGCAGGCCGTTCTCGTCGATGGCGACGAACTCGCCCGGCTCGATCTCACGGACGAAGCTGGCGCCCGTGATGTCGAGGGCGGCGGTCTCCGAGGCGACGACCCAGCCGCGCTCCAGGCGGCCGAGGACCAGCGGGCGGATGCCCTGCGGGTCGCGGGCCGCGTAGAGGGTGTGCTCGTCCATGAAGACGAGCGAGAAGGCGCCCTTGACCTGCGGGAGGACGCTGTGGGCGGCCTCCTCGATGGTCAGCGGCTTGCCGTCCTCGTCGACCTGGGCCGCGAGCAGCGCGGTGAGCAGGTCGGTGTCGTTGGTGGCCGCCACGCGCGGGCTGCGGCCGCCCTCCTGCTTGGGCAGGTCGGCGACCATCTCGGCGAGCTGGGCGGTGTTGACGAGGTTGCCGTTGTGGCCGAGCGCGATGGAGCCGTGCGCGGTGGCGCGGAACGTCGGCTGGGCGTTCTCCCACACGGAGGCGCCGGTGGTCGAGTAGCGGGCGTGACCGACCGCGATGTGACCCTGGAGGGAACCGAGCGAGGTTTCGTCGAAGACCTGGGAGACCAGGCCCATGTCCTTGAAGACGAGGATCTGGGAGCCGTTGCTGACCGCGATACCCGCGGATTCCTGGCCTCGATGCTGGAGGGCGTAGAGCCCGAAGTACGTGAGCTTGGCGACCTCTTCGCCCGGAGCCCAGACACCGAAGACGCCGCAGGCGTCCTGGGGGCCCTTCTCACCGGGGAGCAGGTCGTGGTTGAGTCGTCCGTCACCACGTGGCACGCAACCGAGTGTAGGCGAGATCGACCACTGGTCCGAATGGGGGATGCGGCGGTCCTACCGGATCACTGCTCGGCGACGGCCCGGACCGTGGTGCCGTTGTCGCTGGTCAGCGTGAGGGTTCGGTGATCGACTCCGTAGCGCAGCTCGCCGTCGAAGAGACGCAGGAGCGTCTTCTCGGTGTCCATGAGTGAGTCTTCGCACATCATTCGGGTCACGGACGGGCGGCCGAGGGTGATATGGCCGTCGCGGACGGTGGCCTCGGCGTTGACGTGGTTGCAGCCGAGCCGGCCGGAGACGGTGTCCTTGGTGCCGTCGAAGGTGAGGTGGGCGCGGCCGGTTCCGTCGGGGGACGTGACGGTCCACTGGGTGCCGTACAGCGGGGCCTGCTTCGACCTGGTGAGGCGGACGGTGTCGCCGTCGGCGGTGGTGAGGGTGAGGCGGTCGCCGTTCACCTCGGCCGTCAGCTCGCGGTCGGCGAGGGCGCGGGCGAGGGTCTTCTCGAAGGTCATGGACCGCTTCTCGCAGGCCATCTCGGTGGACATGGTGTCGCTGAGCCGGATCCGGTCGCCGTCGACGGCGGCCCGGGCGCTGAAGTGGTTGCAGCCGTAGCTGCCCTCGGCCCGGCCGCTCTTGCCGAACGTCACGTGCGCGTCGGCGGGGGCACGGTGGGTCGTGCCGTCGGCCATTACGCTGTCGACGCTCCACAGCACGCCGGTCACGGGCGGCCAGCCGGCCACGGAGGAGGAGCTGCCGCCGCCCGCCTGTTCGCTGCCACAGGCCGCCAGGAACGGCGCGAGGAGGGCCACGGCCGTCAGGGTCATGCGCTGCTTCTGCCTGTCCATGCCCCTTCGACGGGGACCCGGAGGGACCGGTTCCCGTGGTCAGGCCAGCAGGGGCAGGTACGGTGCCAGGTCCGCCCGCTCCCCGCTCGCGCTGACCTTCGCCTGCTGGACGGCGTCCTGCCAGGCCAGCCGCCCGGTCGCCAGCCGGATCCAGGTCAGCGGGTCGGTCTCGACCACGTTGGGCGGGGTGCCGCGGGTGTGCCGGGGCCCCTCGACGCACTGCACGACGGCGTACGGCGGGATCCGCACCTCCGTGGAGCCGCCGGGCGCCCTGGCGGCCAGGGCGTCGGCGAGCAGCCGGGTGCAGGCGGCCAGGGCCTGACGGTCGTAGGGGATGGCCAGGCCCGGGACGGCGGCGTTGAGGTCGTCGGTGTGGACGACGAGCTCGACGGTGCGGGTGACCAGGTAGTCGGCGAGGGTCATGGCGCCCGTCCGGGCCGCGAGGAGACGGGTGCCGGGCGCGTCGGCCAGCTTCTGGCTGAGCCGTTCCCCGGTACGGGCGTAGAGGGCGTCCAGGTCGGGGTGGTCGGCGGCCAGGGCTCGGGTGCCGTCGGCGATGCCGGCGGCCCGGGCGGCGGTGGCGAAGGGCCAGTCGAGGAGCGCGAGCTCCGCCTTGGCGGGTTCCTCCCGCTCGAGGTTGCGGCTGACGGTCTCCACCGCCATGGTCACGTGCGCGGCCAGCTCCCGGACCGTCCAGTCGCCCAGCCGGGTGGGCAGGCCGAGCTGGTCGTCAGTGAGGGTCGCGACGGCTGCCCGGACGTTCCCGAACTGGGCCAGGACGGCGGCGCGGATCTTGGCGGGGTCGTAGCTGCGGGTGCGCTTCTTGGCCGGGGGCATGGGGGGAGCCTATGCGGCGCGGAAGTCGGAGTGCTTCGGGAAGACGAGGTCCGTGCAGTGACGGCGCTCGGTGACGTCGGTGACGTAGGCGCGGAAGACCTTCTCCGTCTCGGACGCCATCACCGTGGCGTACCCGAGGGCGAGGGTCATGGTGTGGATCTGCGGCCGGCCGGCGCAGACGGACGACGCCCACCAGATCGGGTCCTCGCTGCTGCGGCCGGCCCCGCCGGGTTCGGCGGGTTCCGGGGCCTCGTCGCTGCCGGTGCTGGTGAGCAGGACGTTCTTCGCGTCCTCGCCTGAGTACGTGTGGAGGGAGACGAACCATTGTCCCGGGAGCTGCGGCTCGGTGAGGCTGCGGTGCTCGTCGGCCTCGGCCAGGTACAGATCGGCCGCGCGACCGTCACCGAGCACCAGGCCGCACCGCTCGTCCCAGAGCCGGTCGTCCGTGCGGCTCTCGAGGACCTGGTCCGGGTACCGGCTGTCACGGGCGAAGCCGGCCTCGCGGTACCAGGAGCAGGTGCCCTCGGCGCGGGAGGCCGGGACAGGGCCCTCGGGCAGGGCGGGGATGTCCTGCGGCGGGTCGGGCAGCCGGTCGGCGCAGCCCAGCCGGTCCGCGAGATTGTTCGCGGTGATCACGGCAGTCTCGGCGAGGACATCTCGGTCATGGGCGCCGACCTGGCCGTTCACGGTGAACGGCGGCCCGGTCATCAGTTCGGCGCGCGCCCGCAGTGCCTTCACCGGCCGCCCGTTCACCTCGCCCTCGGCGCATGGAAGCTCGACGACGACCCCGGAGTCGGTGACGAGACCCGCGATGCCGCCGCCGAGCGGCTGGGGCGGATGGGTGGGGTTGCCGAAGGGGTCGACGAGATCCTCCAGCGGGCCGTCGGCGACCTGGGGGCGGTCCGCCGGCAGGACGCCCACCGTGCCCGTGAAGAACAAGCGCGCCCCGGTTTTCGTGCCGGTTTTCTCGCCCGCCTCGGTGCTGAACAACTCGCAGTCCTGGGGCAGCCCGTCTCCGAGATCGGTCATGCCTTCCTCGGCAGAGCGGTGGGTGATGGTGCCGCCCGCCGGGGAGAGCGCGAGCACCCGGCCCGCCGGGACGAGTCCCGCGCAGGCCTCGTCTATCTGCCGGCGCGCGTCGACGACCTGCCAGATCTCGTGTCCGCTCCAGCCGGCCCCCACCACGGCCACCAGGCACAGCAGGACGTTGACGCCCTTGCGCACACCCTCCGGGATCCTCATGGCCCCCCGCTCGCTCCCCTCAACGGCCCGCAGAGGCTACCAGCGGGGTGGTGTCACACGACGGTTGTCTTCGCTGACGGCACCTCGAACACCTCGTTGTTCCGGGGTACGCCAAGGCCCCGCCAGCGGAAGGGCACGCCCCGGGCGGTGTCCGGGTCGGGGCCGTCCATCAGCTGGAAGTGCAGGTGCGGCTCGGTGGAGTTGCCCGAGTTGCCGCAGCGGGCGAGGAGCTGCCCGGCGCGTACGCGGTCGCCCTCGCGGACGGTGAGGGAGCCGCGCCGCAGGTGGGCGTAGAGGGCGTACGTGCCGTCGCCGAGGTCGAGGACGACGTGGTTGCCGATGATCCGCCGGGCGCCGGACAGGTCGCGCACGGTCGCCTCCAGGAACATCAGGTACAGCAGCGCGGGCAGCGAGGTACGGCTCAGGTGGTCGCGCTGCCGGTCGGTGGCCCGCACGACCGTGCCGTCGGCGACGGCGTGGAGCGGGGCGCCGAAGGCGGGGAAGGCGCTGTTGCGGCGGGCGAGCGGCCACAGCAGGCGGAACGCGGGGCGGGCCCCCGGCTCCGGCTCGGCGACGATGTCGATGGCGAAGGTCTGGCCGTAGGCGTGCGTGCCGTGGCTGGGGGTGCGGTCGGCCGGGCTGTTGAGCGCGGTCCAGCGGCCGGTGACGGGCGGGGCGACCTCGACGGGCTCCCGGACCACGCCCGGGGCGTCCGGTGCGCCGCCCCACCGGTTGGCCACGAAGACGAGGGCGAGGGCCAGGGCCAGCGGCAGGAAGTTCCACCACCACGGGTAGCCGAGGTCCAGCCCGGTGTGGGCCGCCACCAGGGCGAAGAAGGTGAGGATCAGCCCTCGGTAGGTGAGTGCGGCCCGTTTGCGCAACGACATCGTTCCCCCTCTGGGTGCCGGCTCCGGCCTGGTCAGGGCCGGGCCGCGGACAGTACGACGAGCAGCGGCACCACGCGGCCGGGCGGGACCTCGTAGCGTCCGCGGCCGGTGGTGTGCAGCCAGCCCGCGCCGGTCAGCTGGCGCAGGTGGTGGTAGATCTGGCCGGTCGTGCCGATCTCGTCCAGCTCGGCGAGTTCGGCGGCGGTGCGCCGGCCGCCGAGGATCTCGCGGAGCAGCCGCAGTCGCACGGGGTGGCCGAGCGCGGCGAAGGCGTCGGCGGCCGGCTGCCAGTCGTCGTCCAGCAGGTCCCCGGTCAGCGTCCCGGCCTGCCACACGTACTGCTCCCCCGTGGGCAGCCGTACGGCACCGGTGAACAGCACGCCTCCGTCGGCCGCCCCGAGCTCGGCCAGCCGTTCCTTGAAGCCCTCCAGGGCCCAGAAGTCGCCCTCGCCGGGGCCGGGCGCGGCCGGCCTCGCCTCTTCCAGTGCCGCCAGCCGCCGCTCGAGGTCGGCCACGCGCTGTTCCAGATCCACGAGTATGAGATTACGTAACTACGTAATCTCTGGCAAGGGGCGACGGGGTCCGGACACGACGAAGCCCCCGCCCGGAGGACCGGACGGGGGCTCGTGCAGCGAGGGGTTACGCGAGCAGGGCCGGGATCGTGCCCTCGTGTGCCTCGCGCAGCTCGGCCAGGGTGAGGGTGAACTCGCCCTGCACCTCCACCGTGTCGCCGTCGACGACACCGATGCGGGTGGCCGGCAGGCCCCGGGCCCCGCACATGTCGGTGAAGCGCAGCTCCTCCGAGCGCGGCACGGCGACGATCGCGCGGCCGGCCGACTCGGAGAACAGGAAGGTGAAGGTGTCCAGACCGTCGGGCACGACCAGGCGGGCGCCCTTGTCGCCGAGCAGCGCCGACTCGACCACGGCCTGGATCAGACCGCCGTCGGACAGGTCGTGCGCGGAGTCGATCATGCCGTCGCGGGACGCGGCGATCAGGATCTCGGCGAGCAGCCGCTCCCGCTCCAGGTCGACCTGCGGGGGCAGACCGCCCAGGTGGTCGTGGATCACCTGGGACCACGCCGAGCCGCCGAACTCCTCACGCGTGTCGCCGAGGAGGTACAGCAGCTGGCCCTCCTCCTGGAAGGCGACCGGGGTGCGGCGGGCCACGTCGTCGATCACGCCGAGGACGGCGACGACCGGGGTCGGGTGGATGGCGGCCTCCCCCGTCTGGTTGTAGAGCGAGACGTTGCCGCCGGTCACCGGGGTGCCCAGCTGCTGGCAGGCGTCCGCGAGACCGCGCACGGCCTCGGCGAACTGCCACATGACGGCCGGGTCCTCGGGGGAGCCGAAGTTCAGGCAGTCGGAGACCGCCAGCGGCTTGGCGCCGGTGGTGGCCACGTTGCGGTAGGCCTCGGCGAGGGCCAGCTGCGCGCCCGTGTACGGGTCGAGCTTGGCGTACCGCCCGTTGCCGTCGGTGGCGATGGCCACGCCCAGGCCGGTCTCCTCGTCGATGCGGATCATGCCGGAGTCCTCGGGCTGGGCGAGGACCGTGTTGCCCTGCACGAAACGGTCGTACTGCGAGGTGATCCAGGACTTGGAGGCCTGGTTCGGGGAGGCGACCAGCTTCAGGACCTGGTCCTTGAGCTCCTCGGAGGTCTGCGGGCGCGGCAGCTTGCCGGCGTCGTCGGCCTGGAGCGCGTCCTGCCACTCGGGGCGGGCGTACGGACGCTCGTACTCCGGGCCCTCGTGGGCGACCGTGCGCGGGTCGACGTCGACGATCTTCTCGCCGTGCCAGAAGATCTCCAGCCGGTCGCCGTCGGTGACCTCACCGATGACGGTGGCGATGACGTCCCACTTGTCGCAGATCTGCAGGAAGCGCTCGACCTTGTCGGGCTCGACGACCGCGCACATGCGCTCCTGCGACTCGCTCATGAGGATCTCCTCGGGCGAGAGCGTGGAGTCGCGCAGGGGCACGTCGTCCAGGGTGACGCGCATGCCGCCGGAGCCGTTCGAGGCGAGCTCGCTCGTGGCGCAGGACAGACCGGCCGCGCCGAGGTCCTGGATGCCGACGACCAGATTCTCCCTGAAGGCCTCCAGGGTGCACTCGATGAGGAGCTTCTCCTGGAAGGGGTCGCCGACCTGGACGGCCGGGCGCTTGGAGGGCTTGGCGTCGTCGAAGGTCTCGGAGGCCAGGATCGAGGCGCCGCCGATGCCGTCGCCGCCGGTCCGGGCCCCGTACAGGATGACCTTGTTGCCCGCACCGGAGGCCTTCGCCAGGTGGATGTCCTCGTGCCGCATCACACCGATGCAGCCCGCGTTGACCAGCGGGTTGCCCTGGTAGCAGGCGTCGAAGACGACCTCGCCGCCGATGTTGGGCAGGCCCAGGCAGTTGCCGTAGCCGCCGATGCCCGCGACCACGCCCGGCAGCACGCGCTTGGTGTCGGGGTGGTCGGCGGCGCCGAAGCGCAGCGGGTCGACCACGGCCACCGGCCGGGCGCCCATGGCGATGATGTCGCGGACGATGCCGCCGACACCGGTGGCCGCGCCCTGGTACGGCTCGACGTAGGAGGGGTGGTTGTGCGACTCGACCTTGAAGGTGACCGCGTAGCCCTGGCCGACGTCGACGACACCGGCGTTCTCGCCGATGCCGACCAGCAGGGCGTCGTTCTCGGGGGCCTTCTGGCCGAACTGGCGCAGGTGGACCTTGGAGGACTTGTACGAGCAGTGCTCGGACCACATGACCGAGTACATGGCGAGCTCGGCACCGGTGGGCCGGCGGCCGAGGATCTCGACCACGCGCTCGTACTCGTCCTTCTTCAGGCCGAGTTCGGCCCAGGGCAGCTCGACGTCGGGGGTCGCGGCCGCGTGCTCGACCGTGTCCAGAGGCGTCCGGCTCATACGTTGACCAGCTTCTTGAGGATCGAGGTGAAGAAGGGGAGACCGTCGGTGCGGCCGGTGCCGATCAGCGGCTCCACGGCGTGCTCGGGGTGCGGCATCAGGCCGACGACGTTGCCGGCCTCGTTGGTGATGCCGGCGATGTCGTTGAGCGAGCCGTTGGGGTTGAAGCCGAGGTAGCGGAACGCGACCCGGCCCTCGGCCTCCAGCTTGTCCAGCGTGTACTCGTCGGCGACGTACCGGCCGTCCATGTTCTTCAGCGGGATGTGGATCTCCTGGCCGGCCGTGTAGTCGGTGGTCCAGGCGGTGTCCGCGTTCTCCACCCGCAGCTTCTGGTCACGGCAGATGAAGTGCAGGTGGTCGTTGCCGAGCATGGCGCCGGGCAGCAGGTGCGCCTCGGTGAGGATCTGGAAGCCGTTGCAGATGCCGAGGACCGGCAGACCGGCCTTCGCCTGCTCGATCAGCGGCTCCATCACCGGCGAGAAGCGGGCGATGGCCCCGGCGCGCAGGTAGTCGCCGTAGGAGAACCCGCCGCACAGCACCACGGCGTCGACCTGCTTGAGGTCCTTGTCCTTGTGCCACAGGGCGACCGGTTCGGCACCCGCGACACGGATCGCACGCTGTGTGTCCCGGTCGTCGAGCGAACCCGGGAAAGTGACGACGCCAATACGAGCGGTCACTTCACGGCCTCCGCGACTTCCTCGACCCGGACGGTGAAGTCCTCGATCACGGTGTTGGCGAGGAAGGATTCCGCAAGATCGTGGATACGGGCGAGGGCGGCCTCGTCGACCGGCCCGTCCACTTCCAGTTCGAAACGCTTTCCCTGGCGGACGTCCGAGATCCCTTCGAAACCCAGCCGCGGCAGTGCGCGCTGCACCGCCTGGCCCTGGGGGTCGAGGATCTCCGGCTTGAGCATGACGTCGACTACGACGCGTGCCACTGGCACTCCCGGTGTGTGGTGCTGAGCAGGTTCCTTCAGACTACCCGCACAAAATTTCTACGCGAGTAGAGTTGGAGGAATCTACGTGAGCCCGGTCACGATTCGGCATCTCCGGCAGACAGGAAGGAAAAGTTCCGGGAAAGATTCCCCTGCTGTCACGCACGCCTATAGCACCGGGCCGCGCAGGCAGATTCAGTCGGGTTTCGCCTCGGTTTGCCGGGCACTGTACAAATGAATTGGCAATAGCCGATAATCGGCACGTCATCCGCAGCTGAGCTGTATAGACGTGCCGCACGAAGGGACCGATATTCGTGGCGCAGAAGGTCGTGGTCACTCTTTTCGACGACATGGACGGCTCGGAAGCGGCGGAAACGATCGCCTTCGGACTCGACGGCAAGTCGTACGAGATCGACCTGAACGAAACCAATGCCAGAAACCTGCGCAAGGCGCTCGCGCCGTACGTGGCGGCCGGCCGCAAGCGGGCCCGCTCCGGCCGGGCCTACCAGCAGACGGAGGTCGCGCCCGACCCGGCGGCCGTGCGCGCCTGGGCGCAGGCCAACAAGCTGGAGGTCCCCGCGCGCGGACGCATCCCCAAGAGGGTCTACGAGGCGTTCGCCGCGGCGCAGTGACCGCGAAGGCCCCGCCTGGTGGCCGGTCAGCCACCCCTCGGCACAACCGACTTGCGCAGCACCCCCGCTGATCAGCTAGAGTCTGGAGCACGCCGAGGGGCGAGGCCGCGAAGGCCCAGCCACTCTGGTCACGCGGGTGTAGTTCAGTAGTAGAACATCCCCCTTCCAGGGGGAAGGCGCAGTGTGCGATTCCTGTCACCCGCTCTGCACCGCCGTACCGAGCACGAAAGTGGATCAGGTAGGCTGGTGCTCGCACCGACCGGTGAAAGCTGGTCGGGAGCATATGCGGACGTAGCTCAGTTGGTAGAGCGCAACCTTGCCAAGGTTGAGGTCGCGAGTTCGAGCCTCGTCGTCCGCTCGGGAATGAGACCCCGGTCCTGATGGACCGGGGTCTTCGCCGTGTTCCGGGTTTCCGCACCCGGTGATCTGACATTTGTCATGCCGAGTGATGACAGCGCGCACTGCTGCCCGGCCCGAGCCGCCGGAACGCTGAAGGCATGAGGGCGAACGCATACGAACACGTGATTGAGGTCACTGACCTGCGGCGTGTGTACGGGGGCGGGTTCGAGGCGGTGCGCGGGATCAGTTTCTCCGTGGCGCGCGCGGAGGTCTTCGCGCTGCTGGGCACCAACGGCGCGGGCAAGACCTCCACGGTCGAACTGCTGGAAGGACTCGCGCCGCCGGCCGGCGGACGGGTCCGGGTCCTCGGCCACGACCCGTACACCGACCGGGACGCCGTACGGTCCCGGACCGGGGTGATGCTGCAGGAGGGCGGCTTCCCGTCCGAGCTGACCGTCGCGGAGACCGCCCGGATGTGGGCGGGGTGCGTGAGCGGGGCGCGGCCGGTGCCGGAGGCGCTCGCGCTGGTCGGGCTGGAGGGCAGGGCCGGCGTACGGGTGAAGCAGCTGTCGGGCGGGGAGCGGCGGCGGCTGGATCTGGCGCTCGCGCTGCTGGGCAGGCCCGAGGTGCTGTTCCTCGACGAGCCGACGACCGGGCTCGACGTCGAAGGGCGCCGCGCCACCTGGGAGTTGGTGCGGGCGCTGCGCGACGGCGGTACGACCGTACTGCTGACCACGCACTACCTGGAGGAGGCCGAGTCGCTGGCCGACCGGCTGGCGATCCTGCACGAGGGGCGCGTCGCGGCCGCCGGAACACCGGCCGAGGTGACCGCCGCCCAGCCCTCCCGCATCTCCTTCGAACTGCCCGACGGCTACTTCGTCGGCGACCTGCCGCCGCTCGGCGAACTGGGCGTGTGCGGGCACGAGGTCGAGGGCCGGGTCGTACGGCTGCGCACGCGGGAGTTGCAACGGGCCGCGACGGGGCTGCTGGGGTGGGCCGAGCGGGCCGGGGTCGAACTGCGGCGGCTGGATGTGCGGTCCGCCTCACTGGAGGAGGCGTTCCTGGGGATCGCACGCGAGGCGTCGGAGACGGTCGGGGAGTTCGTGGCATGAGTGACGCGATGACCACGCCTTGGGGGCGGATGACGACGCTGGCCCGGGCCGAGGTGACGCTGCTGGGGCGCAGCAGGGGCACGCTCGTCGCCGCGCTGTTCGTGCCGCTGGTGCTGCCGGTGACCGTGCGGTCGGCGGCGGAGGAGATGGACCTGGCCGCGGCCGGGCTCGATGTCGGCACGGTCGTCCTGCCGGCCGCGGTCGGTTTCTCGCTGCTGTTCGCCGTCTACAGCGCACTCGTCGGCAGCTACGTCACCCGGCGCGAGGAACTCGTCCTGAAGCGGCTGCGCACCGGCGAGCTGCGGGACGCCGAGATCCTGGCGGGCTGCGCGCTGCCGGCCGCCGCCACGGGCCTCGCCCAGTCGCTGCTGCTGGCGGCGGGCTGCACGGTGCTGCTGGAGATTCCCGCACCCCGGGCTCCCCATCTCGCTGTCGTGGGGCTGCTGTCGGGGCTGGTGCTGTGCGCGGCGCTCGCGGCGCTGACCGCGAGTGTCACCCGGACCTCGGAGAGCGCGCAGGTCACCCCGATGCCCTTCCTGCTGGTGTCGCTGCTCGGCTCGGGCATCGGCATGCCCCTGGAGGTGCTGCCCGACCGGCTGGCCTCCGTGTGCGAACTGCTGCCGCTGAGCCCTGCCATCACGCTGGTGCGCGGCGGCTGGACCGGCGAGCTGCCGGCGTACGAGGCGCTGAGTGCCGTGGCAACGGGCCTGGCCTGGACGGTCGTTGCGGTGTTTGCTGTACGGCGGTGGTTCCGGTGGGAACCGCGGCGCTGAGGAACTTGGGGGAGCGGACGGATGCGCAGACCGGGGGGATGGTGGCGGCGAAAGAGCACGCCGGCCAAGGTCGAGACGTACACGCGTTGGTCGTTCCACTCCTTCGGGGTGACGGAGGTGGCCGTACTGGGGGTCCCGGCCCTCGGCCAGGTTCAGACGCGGTACGCGAGCCTGCTGGTACTGCTCGTCACCGGGCACGCCGTGGCCTTGTCGGTGACCACGTCGCGGATCCTCGACTGGACGCGGGGCAGCCGTGAGCGGCCCGTACGGACGCTGTGGGCGATGAGCGCGGCCACCGCGGTCGTCGGGATCGCCTCGCTCGTCCTGGCCGAACACGGCCCCGGCGGCGAGGACCTGGAGACCTCGGCGGTCCAGGTCTTCGGCGGTGCGATGTGTTTCGGGTCCGGGATCGTCGCCCTCGGGGCCCGCGACCGGCGCCGGGCGTGCGCGGTCGTCGCGTCCTTCGCGGCCGGGACCGCGCTCGTGGCGTACCTGGCGGGCGTCTCCGGCCTCGCCCCGCTGGTCTCGGCGGCGGCGGTGCTGATCGGCGGCGGGATCTTCGCCGCGATCTGCGTCTTCTCCGTCTGGCTGCTGAACGCCGTCTACGAGCTCGACGAGGCCCGCGAGACCCGGGCCCGGCTCGCCGTCGCCGAGGAACGGCTGCGGTTCGCCCGGGACCTGCACGACGTGATGGGGCGCAACCTCGCGGTCCTCGCCCTCAAGAGCGAACTGGCCGCGCAGCTCGCCCAGCGGGGGCGGCCGGAGGCGGTGGCCCACATGACCGAGGTGCAGCGGCTGGCGCAGGAGGCGCAGCGGGAGGTGCGCGAGGTCGTCCGCGGCTACCGGGAGGCGAACCTCGACACGGAACTCGTCGGCGCGCGGGGTGTCCTGGAGGCCGCGGGCATCGACTGCACGGTCACCGGGTCGGCCGCCGGGCTGCCGCCGGCGGTGCAGTCCGCGCTGGGCTGGGTCGTCCGGGAGGCCACGACCAACGTCCTGCGCCACGGGGACGCGCGGCGCTGCGAGATACGGCTGGAGGTGCGGCCGGGCCGGTCGGTGCTCCTCTCGGTGGAGAACGACGGAGTGCCGCAGAAGGGGGCGGTGCCGGGCGCCGGCGGGGAGCAGGGAACGGCGGGCCGGGGTGCCGGCGGGGGGTCTGGGCTGGCCGGGCTGCGGGAGCGGTTGGCACAGACCGGCGGCACCCTGCGGGCCGGGCCGGCCGGGCGGGGGCTGTTCCGCCTGACCGCCGAGGTACCGCTGCGGCCGGGGGCGGGGGAGGTGAGGGCCGGTACGGCGGTTGCCGGTGAGCACTGCGGGGACGGCCTCTGCACGGTGTCCGGTGAGCAGGGCGGGGCCGCAGGCGGCACCGATGCGGTGGGGGCTGTGGTCGGGCCGCAGTCGCGGCGTGCCGGGAGCGAGGTGGGGTCGTGACCGGCGGGGTGTCCGTTCGCGTGCTGCTCGCCGATGACGAGCACCTCATCCGGGGCGCGCTCGCCGCGCTCCTGGCGTTGGAGGACGACCTGCTGGTCGTCGCCGAGGCCGCCACCGGGCCCGAGGCGCTGGCGATGGCCCGGGCGCACCGGCCCGACGTGGCCGTGCTCGATCTGCAGATGCCCGGCGCGGACGGTGTGAAGGTCGCCACATCGCTCCGGGCCGAGCTGCCCGGGTGCCGGGTGCTGATCGTGACCAGTCACGGGCGGCCCGGGCATCTGAAACGGGCGCTCGCGGCCGGGGTGCGCGGCTTCGTGCCGAAGACCGTCAGCGCGCAGCGGCTCGCCGAGATCATCCGGACCGTGCACGCCGGAAACCGTTACGTCGATCCCGAGTTGGCCGCCGACGCGATCGCCTCCGGGGACTCGCCGCTGACCGCCCGGGAGGCGGAGGTGCTGGAGCTCGCCGCCGACGGGGCGCCCGTCGCGGAGATCGCGGAACGGGCCGCGCTGTCGCAGGGGACCGTACGCAACTACCTGTCGTCGGCCATGGCGAAGCTCGGGGCGGAGAACCGGCATGCGGCGGTGCGTCTCGCGCGCGAGCGAGGTTGGGTATAGTTGCTCTCGCGCCACGGCGCAACGCGGACGTAGCTCAGTTGGTAGAGCGCAACCTTGCCAAGGTTGAGGTCGCGAGTTCGAGCCTCGTCGTCCGCTCCAGCATCAAGGCCCCGGTCATCGACCGGGGCCTTCGGCGTCCCCGGACACCCGCGGGGGCCCCGGGTACCCGGTCAGCTCCAGCTCACACCCGTCAGCCGCTCGTACGCCTCGACGTACTTGGCGCGGGTGGCGTCCACGACGTGCTGCGGCAGCGGCGGCGGGGGCTGCTCGCTCCTGCGGTCCCAGCCGGACTCCGCGGAGGTCAGCCAGTCGCGGACGTACTGCTTGTCGTACGACGGCTGCGCCCGGCCCGGCTGCCACTGGTCGGCCGGCCAGAAGCGGGAGGAGTCGGGCGTGAGCACCTCGTCCGCGATGACCAGCTCCTCGCCCTCGAAGCCGAACTCGAACTTGGTGTCCGCCAGGATGATGCCCCGGTCACGGGCGATGTCCCGGGCGCGGGAGTAGGCGGCGAGGGTCGCCTGGCGCAGGCGGGCGGCGGTGTCGGCGCCGACCTGGCGGGCGACCTCCTCGTAGGAGACGTTCTCGTCGTGCTCGCCGACGGCGGCCTTGGTGGCCGGGGTGAAGATCGGGGCGGGCAGCTCCGAGCCGTCGACCAGGCCCTCGGGGAGCGCGAGGCCGCAGACCGTACGGGACTCGTTGTACTCGGCCAGGCCCGAGCCGGTGAGGTAGCCGCGGGCCACGCACTCCACGGGCACCATCTGCAGCGACTTGCAGACCAGGGTGCGGCCCTGCCAGTCGGCGGGGGCGCCCGGGGGCAGCTCGGTGCTCAGGACGTGGCTGGGGACCAGGTCGGCGAGCTGGTCGAACCACCACAGGGACAGCTGGGTGAGGATGCGGCCCTTGTCGGGGATCTCGGTCGGCAGCACCCAGTCGTAGGCGGAGATACGGTCGCTGGCGACCATCACGAGGTCGCCCGCCTCGTTCTGGTACAGGTCGCGCACCTTGCCGGTGTGCAGATGCACCAGGCCCGGGACCTGGATCGGCTCGGGCTTCTCGACGAATCCGGACACGGTTCCTCCCCGTGGTTCTGTCCAATGGTCCGATTCTCCCGTACGGGGCGGCCGTCGCGGACAGTGGGTCAGTCGCGTTTGCAGATGCGGTCCAGAAGGTTGGCGGTGGCGCGCTGGATGCGGGCGTCGACGTGGCCGGGGCGGTCCAGTGCCGGGGACCAGGCGAACGTCCCGGACGCGAACACCCAGGCGCCGGACGGGGCGCGGTACAGGGACGTCTCCTGGTGGCGGACGACGCCCTCCTTGTCGGTGTACGGGGAGTGGGCGAGCAGCACCCGCTCCTCGTGCTCGGGCAGCGGGGTGCGCGGGAAGTAACGGTCGGCCTCGCCCGCCACCAGGCCCTCGATCGCGTCGCCCTCGCGCGCGCCGGTCGCGTCCCACAGCCAGTGGCCTGCGTTGCGCACGATCAGCGGGTGCGGCCGCGGTACGTGGCCCGCGTACTGGATGCCGAGGAGGAGCTGCTCCGCGCGGTCGATCTCCCGCCACAGCACCGGCTTGCCCGGGCCCTTGCGTTTGCGGCAGGTCAGCAGACGGTCGGGGGCGCCGGACGGGGAGGGGCCGAGTTCGACCTGCCAGTACATGGTGTTGGCGGAGAGGAAGACGAGGGAGGTGCCGTGGTCGCGGGCCTGTTCCGCCGCGCGGCGCATGGGAAGGGACCAGTACTCGTCGTGGCCGGGGAAGACCAGGCCCCGGTAGCGGGTCGGGTCGACGCGGCCGGAGTGCAGGTCGCGGGCGTCGGCGTAGGCGAGGTCGTAGCCGTACCGCTCGGCCCAGCGGATCACGTCGTAGGCGTGGCCGACGTGCAGGGGCAGGCCCCAGCCGGCGTACGGGCGGTCGAAGGAGACGGTCGTGGCGGCGTCGGCCTCGCCCAGCAGGCGGCCGGTCTCGTCCCAGGCGTGGTAGAGGCTGGCGCCCGTGCGGCCGTCCTCCGGGTAGAGGTTGTAGGCCTGCCAGGTGATGTCGGGCAGCACCAGGAGCAGGTCCGCGGGGCGGTCGTCGCGGACCGTGAACGGCACGTGGGAGCGGTAGCCGTCGGCGGTGGTCAGGACGGCGACGTACGCGCCGGTCAGCCAGTGCGACGGGATCTGCAACCGCCAGGACAGCCACCAGTGGTGGCAGGAGACCGTACGGTCGGCGGTGAGCGGCGGGGGCTGGACCATGCCGGACAGGCGGGGGCTGGTGGTGATCTTGGCGGCGCCGTGGCCGTCGTAGTGGCCGATGCGGTAGATGTCGACGCTGAACTCCTGGGGCGGGTCGACCGTGATGTGGAAGTCGATCGCCTCGCCGGGCGCCGCGGCGCCCGTGGCGGTGAAGCCCTTGATCTGGAGGTGGACGTCGTCCGCCGAGCGGGGGCCGCCGCCGGAGCGGGGGGCGCCGCCGGGACGGCGGCCTCCGCCGGAGCGGGGGGCGGGCACCCGTGTCTGCGCGGGAGCCGCTTCCTGGTCGACGTACCAGGGGACGACCTGGCCCGACTCGGCGACGTACGTCTCCCTGCCGCGCAGCCACGGGACGGGCCCCTGCCCGAAGGGATCCGTCACGGCGTGCGCGAGGGCCCCCGACTCCCAGCGGCGGATCTGCTCCGAACCCATGGATGGCTCCCCTCCCTCTCGCCCCCGTGGTCGTGCCGTGCCGCTTGCGCTGCTGATGCCGCCTGTGTGGCCGGTATGTGTGTCCGGTTGTGTGTCCGGCGTGTGCCGCGCGCCCTTGCCATGGGCGCGATCGGTCCAAGCACATCACATAACGCGCGCACTCCGTCACCGTTCGTCTTGAATTGACCGAAAGCGGAAGGTGTCGCTCCGGCTTCAGCCGAGCCGTACCGGCTTCTCGGGGCGTATGCCGAGCCGGGACAGCCAGGCCCGCAGGGGGGTGGGGTCGCCGTCCTCGATCAGGGCCAGGACTCCGGGGCTGAGGTCGGCGGCCCGTTCGCCGCCGACGAGCAGGGTGGGGCCGTCGAGCCAGTCGAGGCCCGGGGCCGCGCCGGCGGTGTCCATGGCCGCGCAGCAGACCATGGCGGTGAGGTGGTCGGCGAGCAGTTCGCGGGCCGTGCGCGGGGGCTGGAGGGGGAAGAGCGGCAGGGCGCGGTCGTCCCAGAGGGCGGTCTCGGCGGCGGTGGCCGGGGCGGTGGGGGGTGCGGTGCCCGGTGCCGTGTCCGGGAGGTCCGGGAGGTCCGGGAGGCCCTGGGTGAGCGGGGTGGCTGCGGCGGGGGCGGAGGTAGTGGCCGTGTGGGCGGGGGTTCGGGCGGTGGCGTTCTGTTCGCGGGCCAGTTCGGTGCTGAGGCGGGCGGCCAGGGCGGCGCTGCGGGCGGTGGTGCCGGACAGGTCGTCGTCGGGGGCGCGGTCGTTTGCGGCGCGGGCGTCTGCGGCGCGGTCGTCTTCACCGTCGGCAGGGGTTGGGCGGGGGGCCGGGGCGGGGGCGGCGTCTCCGGGGGCTTCTGGGGCTGCGGGAGCGGATGGGGTTCGGGGTGCTGCTGGGGCCTCGGGTGCGGTTGGGTGGATGGCTGTCCCGGAGCCGCTCAGGGGCCGGTCGGGGGCCGGGGTGCGGTCGGCGAGGTGGTCGATGACGCGGGCGAGGGTGGGGCCGCCGGCGCCGGCGGCCGCCGGGCCGTCGGCGGCGGGGCGTACGCCCATGGCGTCCAGGACGCGGTGCAGGCGGGCCGCGTCGGTGCGCCACTTGCGGTCCACGACCTCCTCCGGGTACTCGCTCCAGTCCACCGGCGCCCAGTGCGGGCCGGGTTCGGCGGGGCCGCCGTGGAAGAGCCGGGCGGCGAGCAAGGAGGCCGCCTCGTCCACGGCTCCGGGCTCCTCCAGCAGGTCGCAGGCCGGGCGCTCGCCCAGCCGGGAGGCGAAGCCCTCCGCGAGCCGGTCCCGGCGGGACAGTTCGGTGAGCGCGGCGACCACACCGGCGTCCAGCCGGGAGGGCCAGCGGCCCATCCGCCAGGCGGGCAGCGCGACCCGGGTGAGCAGGCGGTCCCAGCCGGCGTAGGCGAGACCGACCTGTTCCTGGGCGACGATCCGCAGCCCGTAATCCACAGCCTGTGCGCGCTCGGCGGCCGCGGCGGCCACCCCGCGCTCCATCTCGACGGCATGGCCGCGGCAGCTGCGCAGGAGCAGCCGGGCGATCCAGCCGAGGCCCGCGCACACCAGCCGGGACAGCGGGCAGCGCAGCCGGCTCGAGGCCACCGCCACGGCGGCGTCCAGCCCCCGGACGAAGCGCCGGGCGGCGGCTATGTCCGGGTGCGCGGCGGGTCCCGTACCGGCGACGACCGGGGCGAGGACCGCGCGGAGCTCGCCGACCCGCATCCACCACAGGAACGGGGAGCCTATGACGAGGACGGGGGCGTCGGCGGTGCGGGGGTGGACGGAGCGGGCCGGGCTGTCGAGGTCGTCGGGCCGGTCGCGGCCGGTCAGCCCGTCGCGGTCGCCCGCTCGGTCGCGGCCGTCGGGCTCGTGGGCCGTCCGGGGGCGTGTGCGGGACGGCGGGCCGTGTGCCGGGTGGGTGCGGTCCTCCAGCCAGCTGTCGCAGTCCGGGGTGAGCGCTATGGCGGACGGGGCGGGCACGTCGAGCCGGTCGGCGAGGTCGCGCACCATCCGGTACAGGTCCGGGGCCGCCTCCTCGGCCAGCGGCACCGTCGGGCTCATGGCGGGACGGGCCCGGGCCACCACCAGGGCGATCGCGCCGACGGCGAGCAGGACGAGGACGGCCAGGGGCGTCATCACCCAGCGCGCGGCGTCCCAGCCCGGGCCGACGAGATGGTCCGTCAAGGCACCGGCGATCAGCACCACGGCGACGGCGGCGGGCAGCAGGGCGACGGCCAGGGCCCGGCTGCGGACGCGCAGCACGGCGAGCGCCCGGGCGCGCGCGGCCTGTGCCCCCGCCTCCACACCCATTCCGGTCACGGTCCGAGCTCACCCCCTCCGCGCTGTCCTGACGCTGTCCTGGTGTTGCTCACTCCCCCACTGTGGCACCCGCGACTGACATCGCAATGCCGATGGGCCAAGTGCCGGAACGCTTGCGCGGCACCCTAGTTGGGGCCTCGGCCCCCGTCAGCCGGATGCGGCACCGGTCACTCGATGGAATGGCTTTGGGGAGAGGTGATGACGTATGGCGAGGATCAGGCCCCGGGTTCTGGTCGGGTCCCCGGGAGTGGACCCGCTCACGAGAACAGGCCCCGGATTCTGAGACGAATCCGGGGCCTGTGAGGTTCATCGGGGTTCATCGAGGGCGGCCGACGGCCCGGACTCAGGCTCCCTGGGGGCCCTGGGCCGCCTGGGCCGCCGCCTTCGCCGCGATGTCCGTACGGTGCTGGGAGCCGTCGAGGCGGATGCGGGAGACGGCCCGGTAGGCGCGGTCGCGGGCCTCGGCGAGGTCCTGGCCGGTGGCCGTGACCGACAGCACGCGGCCGCCCGCGCTGACGACGGCGTCGCCCTCGCGGCGGGTCCCGGCGTGCAGCACGTACGCGTGGGGGGCGTCCTGGGCGGCGACCTCGTCCAGGCCCGTGATCGGGTCGCCGGTGCGGGGCGTGCCCGGGTAGTTGTGCGAGGCGACGACCACGGTGACCGCGGCGTCGTCGCTCCAGCGCAGCGGCTCCAGGTGGCCGAGGTTGCCGGTGGCGGCGGCCATCAGGACACCGGCCAGCGGGGTCTTCAGGCGGGCCAGCACGACCTGGGTCTCGGGGTCTCCGAAACGGGCGTTGAACTCGATGACCCGGACACCCCGGGAGGTGATCGCGAGACCGGCGTACAGCAGCCCGGAGAACGGGGTGCCGCGGCGGCGCATCTCGTCGACCGTGGGCTGGAGCACGGTCTGGAGCACTTCGTCGACCAGCTTCGGGTCGGCCCAGGGCAGCGGGGAGTAGGCGCCCATGCCGCCGGTGTTCGGGCCCTCGTCGTCGTCGAGGGCGCGCTTGAAGTCCTGGGCGGGCTGGAGCGGCACGACCGTCTCGCCGTCGGTGACCGCGAAGAGGGAGACCTCGGGCCCGTCGAGGTACTCCTCGATGACCACCCGGTCGCAGGCCGCGGCATGGGCCCTGGCCTGGTCGATGTCGCCGGTGACGACGACGCCCTTGCCGGCCGCGAGCCCGTCGTCCTTCACGACGTACGGTGCGCCGAAGGCGTCGAGCGCCGCGTCGACCTCTTCCGCCGTCGTACAGACGTACGACCGCGCCGTGGGCACCCCGGCCGCCGCCATGACGTCCTTGGCGAAGGCCTTGGACCCCTCGAGCTGGGCGGCCTCCTTGGAGGGGCCGAAGACCGCGATGCCCGCCTCGCGTACGGCGTCGGCGACACCGGCGACGAGCGGCGCCTCCGGGCCGACCACCACGAGGTCCACGCCGAGCCGCGTGGCCAGCGTGGCTACGGCCGCGCCGTCCAGGGCGTCGACCTGGTGCAGCTCGGCGACCTCGGCGATGCCGGCGTTGCCGGGCGCGCAGTGCAGCGCGGTGACGTCGGGGTCGTGGGACAGGGAGTGGCACAGGGCGTGTTCGCGGGCGCCGCTGCCGATGACGAGGACCTTCACGGGGGTCAGCCTAACGGGAGGGGGGCCGGGGGGTTTGTGCGGGCCGCTCAAGGAGAGGGCGGGACGGGTTCGTGTGTTCCTCCAAGGGCCGGGCGTCACGCGCCCCGCTCGTACGGGGGTGCCGTACCGCCCGGCTACTCGTTCGTGTACTCCTCCACGACCGTCGCCCCCAGCTCCCGGACGATGAGCTCCTGGCCGGACAGGGCCGACTCGTCGAGGTCGGGATCGTCGTCCTCGGGGATGTCGTCCTCGGGGGAGACAGGGGGCGGCTCGGGGGCGGCGGAGGGGCGGGGGGCCGGGGCCGCCGGGGCGGGTGCCGGTCTCGACGCCGGGGCGGCCGTCGGCTGGGCGGGGGCGGAGGGGGCTGTCTGCGGTGCCGGGGCCGCGGGGCGCTGGGCGGTGGGGGCGCCGCCGGTTCCGCCGTAGCCGCTGCCGGTGCTGCCTCCGCCGTAGCCGCCGCCCGTGTTTGCGCCGCGGGCGCCGAAGCCGGAGGGGCCCGGGCCGCCGGGCCCTCCGGGGCCTCCGGAGGCAGGAGCGGCGGTGCCGCCGGACGGGTCGACGATCGCCTCGATCTTCCACTGGACGGTGAACTGCTCGGCGAGCGCCTGCCGCAGCACCTCCTCGCTGCCGCTGCTGAGGAAGTTGTCGCGGGCGCCCGCGTTGACGAAGCCGAGCTGGAGGGTCGTGCCGTCGAAGCCGGTCACCTGGGCGTTCTGGCTGAGCAGGATCCAGGTGAACCGCCGGCGGTTCTTGACGGCCTCCAGGATGTTCGGCCAGAGCATGCGGGGGTCGAGGCCGCCCGGGGAGGGCGCGGCGGGGGCGGGCGCGGCTTGGGCGGCGGGCGTGGCCTGGGCGGCGGGCATGGCGCGGGTGGCCGGGGGCGCTGGTGCGGAGGCGGGGGACGCGGCCGGGGGCTGCCCGCCGCCCGCGGGGGCTGCGGTGGGCCAGCCGCCGGGGCGACGGCCGCTGCCGGCGGGGGCGGCGGTGGGCCAGGCCCCGGGTGCGGGCGCGGCTGCGGGCACGGGCGCCGGGGCCGGTGGCTGGGCCGGGGGCGCTGCGGGCGGCGTCTGAGCCGGCTGAGGTTGCCCACCGGCAGCGGGGGCGGAGGCGGCGGCAGCAGGGCCGGGGGCGGCGGCACCGGCCGCCGGGGTCACGCCGGAAACCCCGGCCCCGGGCGTCGTACCACCGTCACTGCCATGCGGAGCCCCGGAGGTCCCGGAGGTCCCGGAGGTCCCGGAGGTCCCGGCCGCCACGGGCGTACCGGAACCCCGTACGGCGGCCCGGGCCGCGGCGGGACCGCCCCCCGGCGCCACCGGAGCGGGCGCTCCGCCGTGGGCGGCATGGGCGTCGGGCCCGGGGACGTACCCCATGGCGGGCATGCCGCCCCCCGCCGAGAAGTGCACGCCGCGTTCCAGCCGGTCGAGGCGGGCCATGACCGACCGTTCGTCGCCGTAGGCGGCGGGCAGCAGCACCCGGGCGCAGATCAGCTCGAGCTGGAGCCGGGGCGAGGTGGCGCCGCGCATCTCGGTCAGGCCCTCGTTGACGAGGTCGGCGGCGCGGCTCAGCTCGGCGGCGCCGAAGGCGCCGGCCTGGGCCTGCATCCGCTCCAGGACGTCGGCCGGGGCGTCGATGAGCCCCTTGTCCGCGGCGTCCGGCACGGCGGCGAGGATCACCAGGTCCCGCAGCCGCTCCAGCAGGTCGGCGACGAAGCGCCGCGGGTCGTTGCCGCCCTCGATGACCCGGTCGACGACCTCGAAGGCGGCGGCGCCGTCGCCGGTCGCGAAGGCCTCGACGACGGAGTCGAGCAGCGAGCCGTCGGTGTAGCCGAGCAGCGCGGTGGCCATGGCGTAGGTCACACCGTCTGGGCCGGCGCCGGCCAGCAGCTGGTCCATGACGGACATCGAGTCACGGACGGACCCGCCGCCGGCCCGCACGACCAGCGGAAGCACCCCGTCCTCGACCGGGATGTCCTCCTTCTGGCAGACCTCGGCGAGGTAGTCGCGCAGCGTCCCGGGCGGCACGAGCCGGAAGGGATAGTGATGGGTCCGCGACCGGATCGTCCCGATGACCTTCTCGGGCTCGGTGGTCGCGAAGATGAACTTCAGGTGCTCGGGCGGTTCCTCGACGACCTTCAGCAGCGCGTTGAAGCCGGCCGACGTGACCATGTGGGCCTCGTCGATGATGTAGATCTTGTACCGGCTCCGCGCCGGGCCGAAGAAGGCCTTTTCCCGCAGGTCACGGGCGTCGTCGACGCCACCGTGCGACGCGGCGTCGATCTCGATGACGTCGATGGAGCCGGGCCCGTTCCGCGCGAGGTCCCGGCAGGACTGGCACTCCCCGCACGGGGTCGGCGTGGGCCCCTGCTCGCAGTTCAGGCACCGCGCGAGGATGCGCGCGCTGGTGGTCTTCCCGCAGCCACGCGGACCGCTGAACAGGTACGCGTGATTGACCCGGTTGTTCCGCAGCGCCTGCTGCAGCGGGTCGGTGACATGCTCCTGCCCGATGACCTCGGCAAAGGACTCCGGGCGATAGCGGCGGTACAGCGCGAGAGACGACACGCTTACGAGGTTATAGGCGCCCACCGACAACGGGCCCGGCCGCGGATGCCGGGCAGGCGGGCCCTGCGACCGCAGCCGGAGAACGCAAGCGCCCCCCACGCACCCGCCAGAGCCAACCTACCCTTGCTGCCTTCCGGCCCTGGGGGAGTTCAGTCAGATAGCGCCGCGTGAGGGGCTTCCCGAAGAGTACCCGATGCCGGGGGCGGGGAACGAGTTCGCGAGCACTCCTCTCGGTCATGTAATGTTTCCGGCGGAGGATTCGCCTAGAGGCCTAGGGCGCACGCTTGGAAAGCGTGTTGGGGGCAACCCCTCACGAGTTCGAATCTCGTATCCTCCGCCACGGCTGACCAGCCGAAACGAAGGTCCCGACCGCACAGCGGCCGGGACCTTCGTTGTTCCCTGGTCTCATTTTTGGTCTCAGTTGGAGCTATGAGCCTCAGGCTGCGTCTTCGCCGAGCTCCTCTGGGCGAGATCCGATGTCGCCCACAGAGTCCGCCGATCTTCCTGCCGACATCGTTCGACATCGACGCGGTCACGCGCTGGTAGCGCTGGGCCATCGAGGGCGACCAGCCCGTGATCACCATCACGATCCGCTCCGATACACCGAGCAGGAACAGAACAGTCGAGTCGGTGTGGTGGCCGTCGCAAGTGCCAGCCTTGCGCAGGGGCCGCTTCCAGTGGTGGGAGTCGGTGCTCGGATTGAGCGGCTCGACGGTTCCCGAGGTGAAGCCATACGACTTCTCGTCGGCGGCTGAGAGGTCCTCGTGCGCACGACCGTCTCCGTGCGGCAAGATGTGGGCTTACATCCGGTGACTGTGAGAAGGAAACCACGTGTCCGTCGCGACGCCCGTGCCCACCCCGTCAGTGACCCCGGTCGGGTCCGTCCCGGACGGCAAGGTTGCCGACTTCCTGACCGGGAAGTTCGTCAACGACACGCCCGAGGAGTACGTCCGGCAGAACATCGAGAAGGCCCTCGTCCGGCAGTACAAGTACGCCCCGGCCGACTGCGCCCCGGAGTTCACCATCAGAGTCGGGTCGGCGCGCAAGCGCGTCGACATCGTGGTCTTCGGAAAGGGCGCTGACCACACCCAGGCGAACGCGTACATCCTGGTCGAGACCAAGAAAGCTGACGTCAAGCCGACCCACCGCACGGAGGGCGTCGGTCAGCTCCAGTCGTACATGGCCTCGTGCCTCAACGCCCAGTACGGGATGTGGACGAACGGCACCGACCGGTTCTGCTTCGCCAAGCGCGGTGATGGGAAGGGCGGCTGGACGTTCGAGGAGATCATCGACATCCCCGGATTCGGCCAGACCGAGGCCGACGCCCAGCGGCCCAGCCGCAAGGACCTGAAGGTCGCCACGGCCGACAACCTGCTCTTCGCGTTCCGGCGCTGCCACAACTACATCGCGGCGCACGAGGGCAAGCAGAAGACGGAGGCGTTCTGGGAGCTGCTCAAGCTGATCTTCACGAAGATCGAGGACGAGCGGGCACCGAAGCTGAACTTCTTCGCGACGCCCTCCGAGCGCGGGAGCTCGACCGTCGCATCTGCGGCGAAGAAGCGCATCCAGGGGCTCTTCGAGCAGCGGGTGGTCAAGAAGTACCCGATGATATTCGATGCCAAGGACACCGACATCGACCTCAAGCCCGAGGTCGTGGCGTACGTGGTCACCGAGCTGCAGGGCTACTCCCTGCTGCGGTCGCCGGTCGATGTCAAGGGCGTCGCCTATGAGGAGATCGTCGGGTCGAACCTGCGCGGCGACCGAGGGGAATTCTTCACGCCGCGCAACGCCTGCCGCATGGCGGTCACCATGCTCGACCCCCAGCCGGGGGAGCGGCTCCTCGACCCGTCCTGCGGTACCGGCGGCTTCCTGATCACCGCGATGAACCACGCGCTCGAGTACATCGAACGCACGGAGCGCGAGCAATGGGACGACCCCGCGCAGGGCACCGACTTCGAGCGCGACGAGCTCTACCGCCGCAGGGACGAGTACTTCCGCCAGTGCGTCCTCGGCATCGACCTGAATCCCGCGCTCGTCCGTGCCGCGAAGATGAACATGGTCATGAACAACGACGGCTCCGGCGGCCTGTTCCAGGCCAACACCCTGGAGAACCCCCACAAGTGGTCCAGGAGCCTGCGCGAGGCCGTGCCCCTGGGCTCGATTGACGTCATCGTGTCCAATCCTCCGTTCGGCGCGAAGATCCCAATCGACGACGAGGACATCCTCTCCCAGTACGACCTCGCGGCCGTGTGGGACCAGGACGACGACGGCAACTGGTCGATCCGGCTCGACAAGCACGGCAACCGGGTGCTGCAGAAGTCCCAGCCGCCGGAGATCCTGTTCATCGAGCGTGCGCTGCAGCTGCTCGCCCCCGGCACCGGCCGGATGGCGATGGTCATCCCGAACGGCATCCTCAACAACCCGAGCACCGCCTACGTCCGCAGCTGGCTCCTGAAGAAGGCCCAGATCCTGGCCGTAGTCGACATGCACCGCGACCTGTTCCAGCCGGGCAACGACACGCAGACCTCGATGGTGCTCATGCGCCGCTTGTCGGCCGAAGAGGAGGCCGCGGCGGAGGCCGGGGGCCTCGACTACCCACTGTTCATGGCCGTCGCGGAGAAGGTCGGTCACGACAAGCGCGGCAACGTAATCTGGCGGCGGACCGCAGACGGCTCCGACGCGCTGGTCAAACGGATCGAGACTATCGCCGAGATCGACCAGAAGACCGGCAGAGAAGTCCTCCGTGAGGTCGAGCTGACCGACCGCCAGGTCGATGACGAGCTGCCCGAGGTCGCCGAAGCCTACCGCAAGTGGCTGGAGGAGCAGCGATGAAGCTCGCACCCGTCCGCTCCGTCGCCCTCCGCGAGGGGAACCGGCTCGACGCCCGTTACTTCGCCGCGCCCGCCGTGCGCATCAAGGTCGTGCTGCAGAACGCGTCCGAGGTGGACCTGCGCGCGGTCGGCGACTACGCCGACGTGCGGGCTCCGTCTCGGTTCAAGCGGGTCTACGCCGCGCCGGGCGAGGAGTATGTGTCCTACCTGCGCCCCTACGATGTCTTCGAGTTTCTCCCGCCCGAGGCCGACCGGCTGTCGCTTACCCGCACTGAGAACCTGGATGACTACCGGATCCAGGCCGGCGATCTGCTCCAGACATGCTCCGGCCGGAACCTGGGGCCGCTCACCATCGCCGACGACTACCTCGCGCGCTTCGCCCTGTCGCACGACATGATCCGGATGACCATCGCCGACGAGGTGGATCGGTACTACACGCTGGCTGTGCTCCAGTCCCCGACCGGCCAGGCGCTGCTCCGGGGCGACCTCAACGGCTCAGTCATCGACCACATCACCATCGACCAGGTCTCCAACGTCCGGATCCCGTTCATCGACTCGATCCGGGACGAGGTCGCTCGCCTGATGCGCGAGGCGGTCGAGATCCGTGGGGCCGCCCGTATCGCCCTGCGCGCTGTCGTCGAGGGCATCAACGAGAAGTACCCCAGCGAGCCGGCCAAGCCGTTCCGGAAAGGCTGGACGGTGAAGGCCAGCGACCTGGGGTCCCGGCTCGACGCGGCGTACCACGCCGAGCACATCGGCGACCTCCGCGACCGCCTCGCGGCGGACGGTGGGGTCGAGCTCGGACAAGCGGCCGACATCCTCAAGCCGGGAGGGCGGCCGAAGCTCTACTACGTCGGCCCCGAGGAAGGGACGCCGTTCCTCTCGGGCCGGCAAATCCTGCAGCTCGACGTCGTCGGCGCGAAGAACATCTCCGCTCGATCGGTCGACAAGGACTCCGGGTATGGCCTCGGTAAGGGGTGGATCACCTTCCAGGCCGATGGGCGGGCCGAAGAATCCCTCGGATACCCCTCCGTAGTGCTGGAGGAGCGCGCTGGCTGGTTCGCCTCCGGCCACGTCGGCCGCGCGATCCCGAAGGACAGCGGTCACACTGGCTGGATCTGGGCCTCGATGGCCTCGGACATCGTCCAACAGCAGATCGCGGCGCTGGCCTGCGGGTCAGTCGTCGACGCGCTATACGAGTCCGACTTGGAGAGGATCCTGATCCCTCCGCTCAACGCAGTCGACGCGGAGGCGGCGCAGGCCGCATGGGACGACCTGTCAGCCTCCACGAAGAAGAGCGCCGAGGCGGTCAGGCTCGTAGAGGACACGCTCAAGGGTCTCGGGATCTGACGCGCGCGAGCATCCGTTCAGCGTTCGGGAGCGTTCTCTGAACACGGAGGCCCGGCAACGGGAGTCGGTTGCCGGGCCTCGTCGCGCCGCTCGGCCCCTGAGCCACCCCTGAGATCACGTCTGGTGACGGGTCAGTCGGTGTCGAGATCTCCGTACTTCCCCGGATTCCTCGCCCGATCCACAGCCTGTGCACAAGCCTCGCCGAACGCAGCGGTGACAGCATCCTGGTCCGTGCCACGCGAACCGGAGGCGCTGTCGTGCCTCTGACGCCCGAACTGCCTCGGATCAGCGTCTCCGTGAAGGCGGCGATCGTGCGCGACGGTGCCGTCCTGCTCCTGTCGTACGACGACGAGGCCGGGTTCCACTATAACCTCCCCGGCGGCAAGGCCCAGGTCGGCGAGGACCTGCGCCAGGCCGTAAACCGCAAGGTCGCCCAGGAGACCGGCCTGCAGGTCGTGGCCCGGCGACAATCGTCCGCTGTCGGCGGCGCTGAGCGGGAAGCTCGCCGACCCCTTCGTGGACAGGTGGTGACCCTCATGGATCCAACGCTGAAGGATCTCCAGGAGTGGCTACTGCGGGAGCACTCAGGGACGGTCTGTGCCGACCGACTCAGCGTGATCGCCGGCGAGCTCGCCGACATGACCGCCCGCGGTGTGCCGGGAGCCGTGGTGGAACTCGGCTGCTACAGAGGTGCGATGGCCCTCTGAATCCGTAGCGTGCTCGACTCGCTGGCGCCTTCGGCCGGTACGAGAAGCCGGGGTCCCTCGGATGAGCGCAGTCCTCGTGGTGCGCGGAGCGGCGGATGCGGGTGCGATCCGCCGCGCGCTGCCAGCCGTCCCCGTGCACGATTTGCTGGACCTCAACTGGCCTCTGCCAGCCGACGCGGCCGTGGTAGTCCTGCGTTCCGGTGTCCGACTCAGCGAGCAGGAGCTCGACGCACTTCCTGGCCTGCGGCACGTCGTACGGACCGGCTCCGGCATCGACCACATCGACGTGAGCGCACTCCAACGCCGTGGGATCACGCTGCACCGCAACGCCGAGGCCGGGGCGGCCGCCGTGGGCGAGTGGGTCCTCGCCGCTGCTCTCGCCCTGGCCCGACGGATCCCCCTGGGGCAGCACGCGCTCATGCTCGGCCGCCACGAGAAAGAGGCGTGCATGGGTGTCTCACTCGGCACCCTGGCCGCGGGAGTCTGGGGCGCGGGTCCGGTGGGGCTGGCCGCCGGCCGGGCCCTCGCCTCACATGTAGCACGCACGGCCTACGCCGCATGGCCGTCGAATCCCCCCGGCCTGCGGGAGGTGTCGCAGGCGGCGCTCATGGAGCAGTCGCAGGTGCACGTGGTCGCTCTGCCTCTACGTGCCACGACCCGGCAGTTCATCGGCGAGGAATTCCTGGCACGCGTCGCCCCCTACTGATCTGCGCCGGGCGGCTGGAGACCCTCGATGTCGCGGCCTGTCTGCGGGCGTTGGCGGACGGTGGACTCTCGGGCCTCGCACTCGACCCGGTCGAGCGGGAGCACCTGCCGCTCCTCACCGGCTCCACGGTGCCGCTCAACCTCTTGGCCTCGCCCCACATCGGCGCCCAGCGGTCCGACGTGCGTGGCGCGCTCGACCGATGGGCCGTCGATCTCCTCAGGGAGATCACCGCCGCCGACGAAATCCTCATCGAAGGAGGCCGCTGGTGAACTCATCAGCACAGCTGCGCAGGGAGATCGCTGACGGAGTCGCCCGGGAGCTGCTCGTCTCCGGCGTGGCTCGTGAGGTCTGGCTGGAGGGCGCGCTCGCCTGCGGCTTCGCCCACGCAGCCAGTGACATCGACCTGCGCGGCATTGTGGACGGCGACCTTCCGGCGTGGGAGTCGCGCATCGTGGACAGCGTCCGTGTCGACCTCCAGGCGGTGGCGCCGCAGCAGACGGAGGAACTCCGTCACCTGCTCCACTCCTTCGACGTCCGCCGCGACGACCTCGGATCGTTCCGCCGAGTACGCGCCTCAATGCACGACCTCATGTGTCTGCGCACCGCTCTCTCGTACGACTCCGGACGCTGGGTCCCGGTGCTCGATCCCGGGGAGCGCCAGGGCTACCGACGCTGGGCGGTCGCCGACCAGGCGGAGGTCGCGGCGAGTCTCGCCGAGGAGCTGACCGGCCTCGTCGAGGACGGCCTGGCCGAACCCGCCCGCGTCGTGTGCCGGAAGCTGGAGACCTGCCTCACCGCGCTCGAATGCGCGGCGGCAGGACATCCGGTCCTGGGCGACAAGTGGCTGCCGCTGCTTGCTGGCGCTCCGTTCGGTCCGCCGATCGAGCCGGCCCACACGGAGACGTGGGAGTGGTTCCGCCCCGTTCAGCGACGAGTGGCCAGAGCGCTCCTGGGCGCCTGGCCCGTCGACGACCCGCTGCAGAAGCCTCCCAACCTGGTTGCCCCTGACTCCGGCTGGCTACCGCAGCGGTACGCCGACGGGTGGTTCCTTCGCCGCGGCGACGTCCATATCCCCATCACCGGCGGACAGCTTCTCGGGTGGCTGTCCACGGTCTCCACCGATGGCGCGTAGACCGCGCCTCTCCTCCTCAGGAGTCCTCTGATGCCCGTCACCCGCACCGCCCCCATCGACCTGGAGAGTCTTTACGCCCCGCTGTCGAGCACCGGGCCGGACACGGCCGTCTCCGTCATCCTCAAGCTCCGCGGAGAGACCTGCGACATCGACTGCCTGTACTGCTTCGAGAAGCGCAAGGAGTCACCGGGCGGCGCCCGGATCAGCGCGGCACAGGTCCACCGTTTCGGTGCGATCTTCTCCGGGCGTCCGCTCAGCGTGGAACTCCACGGCGGGGAGCCTCTGACCGCCGGCCGGGAACGGCTCGCGGAGATCCTGGACGCGCTCGCCACACAGCCGAACGTCATCCGCGTAAGCCTCCAGACCAACGGCCTCCAACTCGACGACTCCTGGCTGGATCTGTTCGAGCGGCACTACCCGGAACTGGAGATCGGCATCTCCCTCGACGGGGACGCGCTGGGGAACTCGTGGCGAGTGGGCTACAACGGCCGCCCCACCTACCCGCGAGCCCTGCAGCTCCTCGGCCGTCGGGAACGCCGCGTCGGCGTCATCTGCGCCGTCACCCCGCACGTCCTCGGCCGGGCCTCCGAGGTCATGGAGCACCTCGCATCCTTTCCCGCCGTGACGACGGTCAGCCTTGTGCCGGGCTTCGACGCGGCGGTCACCCGGTCGACCACAGTGGTCGGATCCCGTGCGCCGACCAGTCGGGCACTCCAGCGAAGGGCCATCGGCCCCACCGGCCCAGCCTGGGCCGTCACGCCTCGTCGATACGCCGACTTCGTGTTGGAGGCCGCCCACCACTGGGTCGCCGACGGCGTGTTCCGCCGCGTCAAGCTGGAGCCCGTCGTCTCCGTCATCCGCCGTCTGAAAGGTCTGCAGACCCGTTCCTGTCACTTCTCCGACTTGAAGTGCGACCACGTCCTCACCCTCTATCCCGATGACCGCCTGGGAAGCTGTGACGAGCTGCCCTGGCCGCAGGCCGGCCTCGCCGCGCTCGGCGACATACACGCCGAGGCGGACATGGCCAGCGCCCAGGGCAGCTCTCCCTTGCTTCAGCAGGCACGCTCCCTGGTCACGAAGTGCACGACCTGCGACTACCGCGACACCTGCGGCGCAGGCTGCCCGGCGGTCCGCCTCCGCTTCGCCGCCGCGGGCGACGAAGACGCGTACTGCGACCACCACATGCGCCTGATCGACGGCGTCGCCGCCCTCCTCGCCCAGCCAGACCTTCCGCCCGGTGCCGCATGCTCCCGGCTGCGCTGGCGTCCCGTCCGCCCCAACACCATGCACCACGTCTCCGCCTTCCTGGCTCGCTGGGACGACCCCACCGCTCCCCGCTCGCCCGCGCGCCTCCAGGTCAGCGCCAACGGGAACATCAACACGGTCGGACTCCCCGGCGTGCACGAGGCAGACGATCTTGACCCCCACCATCCCCAGTGGTACGAGGGCATCGAGCCCGGCATCCGCCCGGTCGTCGAAGTGGTCACCTCAGGCTGGAACACCGTCACCTATGACAGCTGCCAGGGCCACGCCTACGCCGACCTCCACGGAGCCGAGCCCCGGTTCCTCTCGGTCGGCATCCTGCCGCGCGACCGCGCCGAGTACGCGCGTACAGCGGCGCGCCTGTGCCATGCCGCCAGCCGAGCCGAGTCCTCCCTGCCCGGGACGTGTTCGCTGGTCCTCGGTCGCAGCGAACTCACGTGCCGCACCACCGGCAGGGTGTATCCGACGCTCGACCTCTCTCTCGTGCCCGCTGCCGGCACCACGTCGGCCGAGTACTTCGAGGACCTCGCCCAAGCGGTGCACGTACTCACGGTGGCCCTGGCCGAAGCCGCCTCTGCGCCGCCCTCCACCTTCTGCGCGTGCGGAAGCGGGCAATGATCCACATCGCCGAGACTCTGTCCATCCGTACTTTGGAGGGCTTCCTCAAGCCGGACGAGATCGAGCGACTCAGCCTCGTCATGGACAACACACTCGGCTCCCTCGGGCGCAACCGGTACGGCACGGCCCGCCGCACCACCATCCACGAGATTCCCGGTCACTCCCCTGCCGAGGCGCAGGACGTCTACGAGCCGGCCGGCCGGATCGAGATGACCGACGTCCCGCACGAGGCGACCGTCCTCCTGGACCAGGCCCTGAAGCTCCACATGGCCGCGATCACGCGCACGCTGCCGTCGGTCACCGGCCACCGGCCACCGGCCGTGGATCTACCTGGAATACGGCGCCGACCAGTACATCACCCCACATGCCGACGGTATCGCCCCCAATCCCCTCGCCTGTCCCCGCCAGATCGCCGCCGCGACGGTCACTCTCTCGGACATCCAGGACACCGGCGGGGCGTTCTACGTGGAGACCACTGGCAGCGACGCTGTCTGGTCCGCCGACGAGGCACCGACCGGATCGGGTTACGCCCCGGGGATGCGCTTCGCACATGACGGGACGGACATGTCCTCCCCTTGGTTCCGCACCATGGCCCGCACTCGATGGAGCGTCGCACCCGCTCCCGGCACGCTCGTGGTCTTCGGCAGCCAGCTCGTCCACGGCACCGAACCTGTCCGCGCCGGCCGCGTTCGCAAGTTCCTCACGCTCCTCGTCTCCGAGTAGGAGGCTTCGCCGCCATGACCGCCCCCCCCCCCCCGCGGCCCGCCCTGCAGCCACCCCTCCACCCAACCCACGGCCCCGACCAGAGGAGAGAGCGAGCAGTGGCAGAAGACAAGACGTTCGACGAGTTCCTGGAGGCAGTCGCCTCCCTGCGCGACAGCGACTCCGTGCGCACCACAGCGCACACCTCCAACGCGGCCACCGAGACCTGGCTGGCCACCACGGTGCAGCCCGACACCGCTGAGCCCACCACCAAGTCCTGACAACGCCACGAGGCCGGGCCCGTCCGGTCCGGCCCCGTTCCACCCCCGGAGCCCCAAGTGAGCGCTCCCTTTCCGGAAGCCGCGGTCGCCTTCGGCGGCATCACCGACCACCAGCGCCTACGGACCAGCCGTATCGCCTCCGTACTCGGCAACCGCCTCGGCTCGTCCGCTCTCGACTACGCTGTGGCCCACCACCTGCTCGAAGGCGCCGAACAGGCGGCGCGCGCCCGGGACGCGGACCGCCTCGCCTGGTACCGCCATACGACCGTGCGAGACCTGACCCACCTGTCGGCCGGCCCGCACATCGTGCTCAGCCCGTGTCCCGCCGACCTGCTCCGCTCGGAGATCTCCGAAACCGCGTACTACCTCATCGGCCCCGACACCAACCCTGCCCCACCCGAGGCCTTTGGCCTCGTTCGTGCCGCGATCGCCTCCGCGACCGAGCACGGCTTCAGGACCCTGCTCACCCAGCACGCCCCCGTCGTCTGCCTGCTCAACCGTCGCCGACTCGACGAGACTCTCCACAGTTGGGCCCTCACCTGCCTCCCAGGCACCGTCTTCACCGACTACACCGCCCACCCCGAGGTCCTGGCCCGCGACCTGATCCACGAGGCCGCCCACAACTGGCTCAACGACGCACTGGCCGCGTACGACGTGAGCCTCCCCGCCGACGTCAACTTCTTCTCCCCCTGGCGGGGAACTCCCCGTCCCATATACGGCTTCCTTCACGCCTGCTGGGCTTTCTCTCTCACCGTGATGTATGTACGGAAAGCACGGCGCAGCGCCACAGGCGCCGTCACACCCTTCCTCGACGCCCACCTGCGCCAGCAGGCGGTCCAGTTCGCTGCCGCTGCCGAGTGCTTGGATCAGGCCCTCGC
Organism: Streptomyces sp. NPDC052682; assembly: GCF_040678435.1. Classification (NCBI taxonomy): domain Bacteria; kingdom Bacillati; phylum Actinomycetota; class Actinomycetes; order Kitasatosporales; family Streptomycetaceae; genus Streptomyces; species Streptomyces sp. NPDC052682. Next base: position 84,322 of record NZ_JBFATS010000008.1, read on the forward strand.
ATACGTGCCGGCAAACGAAATCCGTGAGCGCATCGGCCGGGCAGTCGGCAAGGTCGTAGGTCCTCCGTGAGCATCCGGCACGGGGGGCAAGCTCGGTTGGGTGGCCTTGGCACAGCCAAAGCGCTCACGGTAGGACTCTTGGTCCTCGACGCTACGGCACTCGTCTGGCTGGCGGACGCGACCATAGCGATCGCATTCGCCCACCCCTGGCTCCGTCGGCTCCTGCCGGTCAGCCGAACGTGAGCAGCGGAACGTCGTCGAGGTATGGGAGCGGGGCCGGCTCATCGTCGGCGGCGTGATCTCCACGATCAGCGATTCGCTGAGAACACCTTCGGGAGGCTGTAAGCCCCGCCTAAGGTGGGATCCATCACCGAAGGGAGCCCCAGGATGGACCCGATCACCGCCGCGGCCCTCGCCGCGCTCGCCGGCAGTCTCGGCAGCGAAGCCGGGCGCCAGGTGTGGCAAGGACTCACCGCGCTGGTGCGACGCCCGTTCGGGGGAGCCTCGGCACAGGGAACACAAGGCGACGGGACACTCCAGGTCAGCTCCGGCGAACTGGAAGCCGCCGCGCTGGAGAGAGATCCTGCCAACCCCATGCACGCGCAGGCGCTGGCCACGTGCCTCGGCGTGCGAGCGGCCCTGGATGGAGAGTTCCGTGAGCTACTCAATGAGTGGTGGCAACAGGCACAGGCCATCTCATTGAAGGGCGACGTGCAAAACAGCATCAGCGGCGGCACCCAGAACGGCCCCGTGCTCCAAGGTCGGGATTTCTCAAGCCTCACCTTCAACATGACGCGTGCCAGGACTGATCGTTAGGGTTTCACCAAGGTCGCAGCGGCACGCCGCCGCCTCCACAGCAGGGTGTTTTTGCTCGATCAGCTCAGGGAGATCATTCAGCCTGCGATTTCAGCCAGGCTTCGATAATCATCTCCGCTTCCTTTTCCTCGACCGCAGACTGCTCCAAGTCTTTTTCCCATTTCACAATGCGAAACAGCCCTCTCCGCCGCCATTCATCCAACGGCGCTTCGAGGTCTTCGCCATTCGCCTCGTCGAGAGCCCGCCTTGCAGCGCTATAGACGAGCCGCAATTCAACACCGACGACATGGTAGTCATCGCGTGCCGGAAGAAGCCGCTCATGCAGGGGCAAGCTCCTGTCTACCTCGACGCATCCGAGATAACTGTCAACTGTTTCACGCATCGCTGCATGCAGATCCGCCGCCTGCTCGTCACTGACTCCAGAAACGGTAGCCACCGCGAGGTTGCAAGACTTGATGAGAGCAGTAAGCCCAGGCACCGTCAGGGACTTCCAGAGGGCGGGTTCCCGAGCAAGGAAATGAGCAGCGAGATCAACAACCGCAACGCCTCTATCGTCGAAGAGCAGGCTCGCGATGGCCACGCCCAGATCACGTCGATACTCAGGGACAACCCGAGACACCTGGGTCAGCACATCCCGGTCGATCTGCCCGGGCAGCGCCTTGTCTTCATCAAACAGCAGAGCGATGCTCTTTCGGCTCACAGCGCCTCTTTCCCGAGATTGCCCCCTGGAGGGCTCCGATGGTTCCAAAGTGGACAGTTCGTTACGAAAGTCCGCCGCCGTCAAACCGGACGGCGTCGGAATGACAGATTTCTTTACATACTCAAACTGAGCTTGAAGCATGGTTTCCGGCTGCCCGAAAACAAGCGCGGAGATTCGAATCTGACCCCCTTCCGATACCGACGCGATAGTTCCGATACCGGAGAAGACCAGCGGCTCCTGAGCAGCGTCATGGAGCGTTGTAGTCGCGGTCGACGTCGTCAGCCAACGCGGATCAAAGGTGATGACCACCTTCCTTGTCCCGACGGTGAAGACGAGATAGGGATCTTTGGTCAGGACACCAGTCGGCTCTCTCAGAGGAACCTCGGGCGGATTGCTGCAGCGCATGGCGCTTTCGAAGGAGACCAGAAGACCCCGATGCACCTTGTCTGCCGTGCGTTCGCAGAGCGCTACCGCCTCCGCGTCCCATGTCTCGAACAAGGGGCGAACGATCCGGACGAACTCCCCTGGTGCCATCCCCTGGCCGCGAAACGGCCTCGTACCGTCGAGTCCGGCTTTCCTTGCCGCGGCTGCCACGGCGTTGCTCTGCGCGAGCATCGCCATACGGGGCAAGTTGACCAAGTCGACACTGGAGAATCGGGCTCGCCAGATCTGTGAGGACTTGCGCAGGTCCTCGGCAAGGGCCTCGTCGGGAGTATCGGCCACCGAAGGTATGCCAGTCATGGTGATGTTCACACCGCCATGGATCGCCCCGGCTTGGATGGCCGGGCCAGCCACCTGCCCGGAGAGTTCGTTTTTGACATCGGACGGTTTCGGAAAGGTGGCCTCTCCGCCCCCGACTTGCTCCGCTGCTGCCATCCGCTCATCCTCACGCCCGCGACCAGCCCGTCTGACAGGCAGTAAACACCATCTGCCTTACGCGCAAAGGGGGTTCGAGGCGACCCGCAGCGTGCCGGCCTGGCAACAATGCAAGGCCGCTCGAAGCGACTGTGGAGTAGCAGACGGCTTCCACCTCAGCGCGCCGAGAGGCGAGCCAACGAGACGGCTCGGCGAGCTCGAACCCCAGAGCCAACCAGCGGTCCTGGTCTCAGTTCTGGTCTCATTCGGCCTCGTTCGGCCCTGTCCGGGCGGGGCCGTCCTGAACTCTCCGCCGCAGGTCAGAACGCACCTGGCCCTCCCCGAACCCCCAGGCGAACATTTGGAAAGCGTGTTGGGGGCAACCCCTCACGAGTTCGAATCTCGTATCCTCCGCCAGTGCCTCACCGGGCACGATGTCGAAGGGCCCCACCGTTCGCGGTGGGGCCCTTCGACGTTGTCTGTCGCAGGTCGTTGCCGGGTGCTCCCAACCCGTGATCGAGTCGACTGCGGTGTGGCGAGCGTCATGTAGACCGCAGGAGCCGCTTCCAAGTGTGGAAGTCGGTGTTGGGGGCTCAGCGGCCCGCCGGTCGGCGAGGTGAACACGCACCCGTTGCCCTCCCAGTCGGCACCGTCCGCGATCCGCTCCCGCTCCTGGGCCTCCGGATGCTGCCGGAGAATCTTGATCAGCGATCGGGCAGACCGATGGTGCGCCGCCCGGCGCAGGACTTGGTGGCCTTGTTCTCGCGACGGGTCTGCTCCCGTCGCGGGCAGTAGCCAGCCTTCCGGCCGCATGGATCGTCCTTACAGCCGTGGGCGTACTTGGGCCGTAGACGGCTCCTGCGGATGCGGACGTATCCAGCGCGCCCTGTTGCGGAGCTTGGCTGCCTCGACAGGAGGCTCTGCACCTCCTCGATCGTGTACGGCTCGATGTCCTCCTCTTCAAGGCGCGGGCATCGGCGACCTCCGTCACTTCGGTGGCGACGTGCCCGCGTCTCACCCGGTAGAAGCGCTCCAGGTGCCGGGCTCAAGGCGGTCGAGCTTGTGAGCGCCCAAGCCGGGGACGAGGTGAACGCGTACCTCGACCTCGTAGCCGCCGTACGTGGTCTCGGAGACGTACGGCTAGGCGATGTTCTCGACAGTCCAGGCGGTGCGGATCAGTCGGCGGGCGTGGTCGCTGTTGTCGACCTGGGCGAATTCAGCGGCCTACTTCAGCGGCCGGTCCAGGGCGCCGGTCGCGGTCTCGGCTCCCTTGGTGGCGTACTTGGCGACTTCCCGGCGCAGGTAACTCGAGAAGCGCCGCAAGAGCGGACCGGCGTGGGCTTTCCATACTCAACCTTTCTCCTAAAGCAGTGATCAGCAGGCTGTCCCCTTGGCTGCCGGCGCACGAGACGGATCAGCAAGTGAGTAGCCCGCCGGGTGCGCCCTACCGCGCGATGTCTCGGCCTCATAGCTTGGGGTCATGGGATGGTTGACCCTGATCAGCACGTTGAGCGGCGGCGTGCTTGGCGTTGGCTCAACACTGGTCGTCGAAGCGGTGCGCACGAAACGAGATCAACGGCTCCGGCACGCAGAGCTGCGGCGGACTGCGTACGTCAGGTACCTCACTGCATTGACTGAGGCTGAAACCGCATTACAAACACTCGCGTTGAGTCGCCCCACGCCGATACCGAGTAGCGAAGTGGTGGAAGCTTTTCGCTCGACCGGCGTGATAGCGGCCAGGTATGAACTGTTTCTTGTAGCACCACCTACCGTCTACGACGCCGCACGCGAGTCTTACGACCTCCTGAGAGCGCTGCGAGTCGCGATCGCGACCACTAACGTCGAGGTAGGTGATGACTCCTCCGAGTGGAGGGCGCTCCACACCCCGTACGACACAGCCTTGCGGCATCTCCGCGCCGCCATGCGGGACTCACTGGGCCCTAGCTTCGAATAGGTCCGCACTCAATGCCATGGGACCTTGACCAGGACGACTTGTGATCGACGTCCGTCTTCCGTCTCATTCAGCCCGGGTCAGGCGTTCAGAGGGGCCCACCACTCCGACTCGCCGCATGAGCCAGCCGCCCATGAACGCAGGTGAACAACCCGGTACGCAGCCCGACGCCCCACTGCCGCCCCGCGCGGAGCGCTTGCGCTGGATCACCATCGTCCGCCCGTCCGAGAGACGCCCGACGACGTCGGCACCGTTGTCGTTCGCCCCGTCATCGCATCCACCTCGGCGCGTGTCCGAGGCCCAGCCCCCACCGCCTCTTCCTGCCGCCACAGACGATCCTGCCCCGCAGCTGCCGGTCCGTACGCCACCGCCTTCAGCCGCGTCGCCCGCCGCCTGCGGGCAGCCGTACCACGTCCGCGCCCTGCCAAGATCGAAGCCCTCCCTCACAGGTCCGTGTGCGACATGTCGGCGCAGCCGCGCTCCTTCGCGACTTGAGCCGACTGTGTGGACAGGCCGGAACTGGCGTGGCCCAAGCCACCTCACCCTCAGGGTGAGGACACCGACCCGAACCGCTTCTCCGGCCTGCGATGTCAGCTACTCCGGTCCGCGCGCCCTCCCGGGCAGCCATCGGGACAGCGCCCGCGGCAGCCACCACGCCCGGGCCCCCAGCACCTGCATGACCGCCGGGACGATCAGGCAGCGGATCACCAGCGCGTCTAGCAGGATCGCGGTCGCGAGGCCGAGGCCGAACTGCTGGAGCATGCGGCTGGGGCTCAGGACGAACGCGGCGAAGACGACGATCATGATGGCTGCGGCGGCCGTGATGACCCTGCCCGTGGCGGCCAGGCCCTCGCGCACCGCGTGGGAGTGGTCGCCGGTGTGCTCCCACTCCTCGTGGATGCGGGAGACGAGGAAGACCTCGTAGTCCATGGAGAGGCCGAAGACGATCGCGAAGATCATCACAGGGATGAAGGCCTCCACCGGGCCCGCCGGTACCCCGAACCAGCCGTGCTGGAAGACCAGGGTGATCACGCCCAGCGCCGCAGCGATGGACAGCAGGTTCAGCAGCGCCGCCTTCAGCGGGATGAGGAGGGAGCGGAAGAGCAGCAGGAGCAGGAGGGCGGACAGGCCTACGACGATCGTGACGAACAGCGGCATGCGGGCCGCCACCGAGTCCGCGAAGTCCTGGGCGGCCGCCGTGGGGCCGCCGACCAGGTACGTGGCGCCGGTGCGGTCGGCCAGGCCGGGCAGGACGTCGTCGCGCAGGGTGTGGACGAGGGTCGCCGTGCGCTCGTCCTGGGGGGCGGTGGCGGGGAAGGCGAGGAGGGTGGACAGGGCGCCGTCGGGCGTGGGGAAGGGGGATGTCGTGGCCGCTATGCCGGGGGTGCCGGACAGCGTCGTCCGCAAGTCCTGCGCCGCTGCCGGGCCGCCCTGGGTGACCACGACCAGCGGGCCGTTGAAGCCGGGGCCGAAACCCTCGGCCAAAAGGTCATAGGCGCGGCGGCTGGTGGAGGTGGCCGGGTCGTTGCCCGCGTCGGCGAAGCCCAGGCGCAGGCCGAGGGCCGGGGCCGAGAGGGCGAGCAGGGCCGCGGTCGCGGCGAGCAGGGCGGACAGCGGGCGGCGCTGGACCGCCGAGGCGAGGCGGTGCCAGCGCCGGCCTTCCCGCCTGCCGTCGGCCTGGGTCCGGGCCGCGCGCCGGCGGACCCGGCGTTCGACGCGGGCGCCGAGCAGGGCCAGCAGCGCCGGGAGCAGGGTCAGGGACGCGGCCATGGTGACCAGGACGGTCAGCGCCACGGCCAGGGCCACACCCTGCAGGGAGCCCAGCCCCAGGGCGACCAGGCCGAGCAGGGCGATGATGACCGTGCAGCCCGCGAAGAAGACCGTACGGCCCGCCGCGTCGAGGGCGATGCGGACGGCCGTGTCCCGGTCGTGTCCGTGGGTCAGCTCGTGACGGTAGCGGTAGAAGATCAGCAGGGCGTAGTCGACGCCGACGCCGAGGCCGACCAGCATCATGATCGGCGGGGTGAAGTCGGCGACCGTGAAGACGTGGGAGGCCAGGGCGATCAGGCCCACCGCGCCGCCGACCGCGAACAGGGCGGTGACCAGGGGCAGCGCTGCTGCCACCAGAGAGCCGAAGAGCAGGACGAGGATGACCAGGGCGGCCAGCAGGCCCGCGCCCTCGGCGGCTCCGCCGCCCTCCTCCTCGGCGCCGCGCACCGCCTCGCCGCCGAGCTCCACGGTCAGGCCGTCCCCGGCGGCGGAACGGGCGGTGTCGATGATCCGGGTGACGTCCTGCCGGGGCACCTGTTCGGCCCGGCCGTCCAGGACGACGGTGGCGTAGGCGATCGTGCCGTCCCGGGAGACGGCGGAGGCGTCGGCGTACGGGCTGCGGACCTCGGCCACGCTCGGCAGGTCGCGGACCCGGGTCAGCAGCCGTTCCACGGCCGTGCGGTCACCGGCCACGCCGTCACGGTCCTGGAAGACGATCTGCACAGTGTCGCCGGCCTGCGCCGAGCCATGCTCTGCGAGCAGATCGGCGGCGGTCTGGGAGTCGGTGCCCGGCAGTGTGAAGTCGTTGCGGTAGGCGCTGCCCGCGCTCTGCGCGCCGGCTGTGACGGCGCCGACCAGGACGAGCCAGAGGACGAGGGCGGTCCAGCGGTGCCGCCGGGACCAGCTTGCCAGGCGGCCGAAGACGCCCGGGAGGGGGGCGGTCGCCGTCCCGGAGGACGGGGTGGCGGAGGTGCGGATACTCATGCACGGCAGGGTCGGGCGACGGCACCGCACGGCGCGTCGGCCCCGGGCTGACACCTGGCGTACCGCACGAGTCGGGGGTGGCCGGGCCGTCGTACACCCGTGGTTGCGAGGCTTGTCGCACGCCCCCGGCGCGCAGCCTCATCGCACGCCCGTCCTCGCCGCCCCTCGTACGCACACTCTCGTCGCACGCCGCCATCGCCGACTTCCTGCGTACGTCCATGGTGGCCGGCCCGCACCCGGCCTTCCTGCCCATGCCGTACGCCCGCGCGCTACTCCGTCAGCCACCCCGGTCGGACCATGCCCGACTCGTAGGCGAGGATCACCAGTTGGGAGCGGTCGCGGACGGCCAGTTTCGTCATGATGCGGCTGACGTGGGTCTTGGCCGTGGCGGGGCTGAGGACGAGGCGGGCGGCGATCTCGTCGTTGGTCAGGCCCGCGGCGACCAGGCACATGACCTCGCGCTCCCGGTCGGTGAGGGCGTTCAGGCGCGGGCCCGGCTGCGGGGGCCGGGCACGGCCGGCGAACTCGGCGATCAGGCGGCGGGTGACGGAAGGGCTGATCAGGGCGTCGCCGCGGGCCGCGACCCGGACGGCGTGCACCAGTTCCTCCGGCTCGGTGTCCTTCACCAGGAAGCCGCAGGCGCCGGCGCGCAGGGCGCCGTAGACGTAGTCGTCCAGGTCGAAGGTGGTCAGGATCACCACGCGTACGGCGTCCAGGTCCGGGTCGGCGGCGATCTCCCGGGCCGTCTCGAGGCCGTCGACGCCCGGCATGCGGATGTCGAGGAGGAGGACGTCCGGGTGGAGCGCGCGGCAGGCGGCCAGTGCCTCGGCGCCGTCGGCCGCCTCGCCGACCACCTCCAGGTCGTCCTCGTCCTCCAGGATCGAGCGGAACCCGGCCCTCACCAGGCGCTGATCGTCCGCCAGTACGACAGTGATCATGGTGGGGGGAGTACTCCGTTCAGGAGCGGACGGCGTCGGTGGTACGGCAGGACGGCCCGGACCGTGAAGCCACCGTCCGGGGCCGGGCCCGCCGTCAGGGCGCCGCCCAGGGCCCTGGCCCGCTCGCGCATGCCGGTGATGCCGCTGCCGGGAGCGGTGCCGGGGACAGGGCTGGAGGGGCCGCGGCCGTCGTCGGTGATCTCCAGCGTCAGCGCGTCCGGGCCGCGGCCGGTGCGGACGGTCACCCTGGTGGCTCCGGAGTGGCGGGCGACGTTGGTGAGGGACTCCTGCACGATGCGGTAGGCGGCCAGGTCCACCTCGGGAGGCAGCGGCGGCCCGGGCGGTCCGTCGGTGTGCACGCGGACGTCGAGACCGGCCAGCCGCGCGGACTCCACCAGGTCGCCGAGCCGGTCCAGGCCGGGTACGGGTGCCGTGGGGGCGGCCTCGCCGGCCTGCCGCAGCACGCCGAGGGTCGCGCGCAGCTCGCGCAGCGCCTCCCGGCTGGCCTCCTTGACCGCGCCGAGTGCCTGTTCGGCCCGCTCCGGGCCACCGGCCGGGTCCTTGCGCAGCCGCCGCAGGGCGGCCGCCGACTGCACGTTGATGAGGGAGAGGTGATGGCCGACCACATCGTGCAGCTCCCGCGCGATGCGCAGCCGCTCTTCGCTGACCGCCCGCCGCTCGGCCTCCCGGGCCAGGGCCAGCCCGGTGTGCCGCACCCAGCCGAGGGCGACCACGCCGACCAGCCAGCCGGTCATCATGAACAGGGCGACACCGTTGACGTCGTGGTTGCCCAGCAGCGTGCCCGCGCCGGTGAGCAGCAGGGCGAGCGCAGCCAGGGCGACCGCCGCGCGCGGCCGGCCGTCTGCGGCGACCGTGTAGAGCGCGAGGACCGGGACCACCATGAGTGGGCCGTCGTAGCGGCTGACCAGGTAGTAGACCATCGTGACGGCCAGGGTGAGCACGGCGGCGGACACCGGGTGGCGGCGGCGCGGGTACAGCGCCCCGCAGGCCGCGGCCATCAGCGCCCAGGTAAGGGCCGTGACCGGCCAGGGCTCCTCCCGCGGGCCGACCAGCGACTGCAGGCTGCCCACCGCCACGAGCGCGAAGACTCCCGAGGCCAGCGCGGCGTCCGCCGCCCGGCCGCGCGGCGGGCGCACCCGGGTGACCGCGTGCAGAACCATGCGAGTCAGCGTAGGCGGGGCCGGCCCGCCGTGGCGTCCCCCTCCGGGCGGACCGGACCCGCAACCCGGGAGGTACGCGGGCGCCGTCACCCGCAACCGGTGGGGTACGGCGAGTGTCCGCCCGGGGCCGATGCCCCCGGCCCCGTCGTGGGCCGACCCTGGGGCCATGAGCACCGACACCACGCCCCCGCTCGCCGCACGGCTGCGCCGCCTGAACCGTCCGATGGTGGCCGCGCTGACCGCAACCGCGCTGGTCCGGCCGCTGTTCTCGATCACCGGTCTGAGCGAGTCCCTCGGCAAGCCGGCCACCCCGCTCCTGCTGACCGTCCTCATCACGCTGGCCTGGGTCCTTGCGGTCGGCCTGACCCGTGTGCCCGAGCCGGTCCTCACCACGGTGGCCGCAGGACTGGGATATGCCCTGGCGGCCCTGGTCCTGAGCGCGGTCCTCTCCCCCCTCCTCGACGGAGAGCTACGGGGACCGCTGGCCCATCCGCAGGCCATCGTCCCGCTGTTCCTCGTCAACGCGCTGTGGGGCGCGTTCTGCGGGGTGTGCGCGCTGGGGGTGCGGCGGTTGCGCTCCTCGGTGTGACGCGAGTGTGACAGGGGTGGAGTGACGGAGGGTGGAACCACCGGGCGTGGGTGACCGGGAGTGGGGCGACCGGGCCTGGCGTTACGGAGGCGGGTGACGGAGCGTGAGGTGACGGTTCGTCAGTCTGCCGCCGCCCCCCGCGGGTAACCGCCCCCCATGGGCGACATCCTGGTGGGCACATGTTCCTGGACCGATCGGGCGCTGGTCGGCAGTGGCTGGTATCCGGCCGGGCGGCGGGACGCCGAGGGGCGGTTGCGGTACTACGCCGAGCGGTTTCCGGTGGTCGAGGTGGACGCCACGTACTACGCCCTGCCGAGCGAGCGGAACAGCCGGCTGTGGGCCGAGCGGACGCCGGACGGGTTCGTCTTCGATGTGAAGGCGTTCTCGTTGCTGACGGGGCATCCGACCCGGAGCTCGGCGCTGCCGCCGGACCTGCGGGGCGACGCGCGGGACGCGGGGGTGCTGGACGAGGTGTGGGTGCGGTTCGCGGCGGGCGTCGAGCCGTTGCGGCGGGCCGGGCGGCTGGGGAGTGTGCTGTTCCAGTTCCCGCCGTGGTTCCGGCCCGGGAAGCGGGCCGAGCGGCTGCTGGCCGAGACCGCCCGGCGGACCCGGGGCTGGCCCCTCGCCGTGGAGTTCCGGCATCCCTCCTGGTGGGACACGCCGCAGCAGACGGAGGCCACCTGCGCGCTGCTCGCGCGGTACGGCATGGCCGCCGTCGCCGTCGACATGGTGCAGACGCTGCCGGGTTCGATCCCGCCCGTCACGCCCGTCACCTCGCCCCGGCTGTCCGTCGTGCGGTTCCACGGGCGCAGCCCCGCCTGGGGCACCGGCAGCAAGGAGGACCGGTTCCGGTACGGCTACCGCGACGAGGAACTCGCCGAGTGGCTGCCCCGGGTGCGGTACCTGGCCGAACGCACCGGCCAGGTGCACGTGCTGTTCAACAACTGCTGCGGCGACGCCGCCGTCCGGGCCGCCGAGGCCATGACCCGGCTGCTCGGCGAGCCGTCCGCTACCGCGCGATCCGCACCGGCCTCGTCACACTCACCTGGTCGAGCTCGGACACCCTGATCGTCGCCTTCATCGTCCAGGTGCCCGGCAGCGGCAGGGTGAGGTCGTTCGTGGCCCAGTAGCCGCCCCGGTCGGTCACCCTGGCGTCGATCGGGCCGATCTTCCGGTCGGGGAGCGTGAAGGACAGCCGCAGTTCGGGGATGGTGGTCAGGCCGCCGTCGGCGCCGAGCACCACGGCCTGCACACCGTTGTCGCCGGTCCGGCCCGGGTCGAGGGTGATCTGCACGGTGCCGCTGCCGCCCGGGGTGCCGGTGTCGAAGGGGACCGTGACGACCGTGGCCCCGGGCAGTCCGGGGGTCGTCGCGGGTGTCCGGGCCGCCTCCGCCTCCGCGCGGCCGGGCAGGGTGCCGGTCAGCACGGTCGTGACCGTCAGCACCAGCGCGGCGACCACCACTTCGGCCAGTACGGAACGGCGCAGCGCGCGACGGTGGGTCTGCGTGGGTCCGGTGTCCCGCCCGCCCGGGTCCTCCGGTCGCGTGTCGGGCCGCTGCGGGGCGGCCGGCGAACCGCCCACCGGCTCCAGCACCCGCTCCCGTTCCCGTACGGCCGTCTCCGTGCCCGTCCCGGCCGACGCCGTCACCAGCCGTGCCGTCCAGCGGCGCGAGGCACCCGCCGCCATGAGCAGCGCCACCACCGCCGCCAGTTTCAGCAGCAGGATCCGGCCGTACGACGTCCCCGTGAGCGCCTGCCAGGAGCCGAGGCCGCGCCAGGACTGGTAGACGCCGGTGACGGCCAGGACGATGACCGAGGTGAAGGCGGTCCGCGAGAAGCGGGCGACCGTGGTCACGGGCAGGACAGGGGCCGGGCGGCGCAGCAGGATGAGCAGGGCGGCCAGGCCGCCGAGCCACACCGCCGTCGCCAGCAGGTGCAGCACGGAGGAGGTCATCGCGAGCGGCACCTGGATCCCGGCGGAGGCGTGCTCGGCGGTGGCCCAGGTCAGCGCCAGGGCCACGGCGAGGATGCCGCCCGCGGCGAGGGCGGCGGGCCGGGTCCGGCCGGCCGGCTCGCGCCGGGAGAGCCGTACCAGGAACACCGCCGTCACCGGCAGCAGGGCGAGCCGGGCCAGCAGGGCGATGCCCGGGCGGCTGCTCAGGGTGCGGGTGAGCGCCGAGGCGTCCAGGGCGCCGGCGGGGCTGGTGCCCGCCTCGTACGGGGCGCGCAGGACCAGCAGGACCAGGGTGCTGCCCAGCAGGGCCCACCAGGCGGCCCGCAGCGGCCGGCCCAGCGGGGCCGGATCCGGCGGGCGGCACAGCGCCGCGAAGGCCGCCGCTCCGACGAGCAGGGCGGCGGCGAGGTAGGCCAGCAGGCGCGCGGTGTCGTACAGGCTGCCGGTCAGGGGGTGTTCGACCGGGCCGGTGGGCAGGGCGGCCGGGGTGGGTGAGGGCGTGCCGACCGAGAAGGTGAAGGCGCCGGAGACCGGGTGGCTGTCGGCCGACACCACCCGCCAGGCCACCGTGTAGGTGCCCTCGCCCGCCTTGCCGGGCAGGGTGACGCGGGCGGTGTCGGAACGGCCGTCGGCGTGCCGCGGTTCGCCCGTGCGCACGCGGTGGCCGTCGGGGTCGTAGACGCGGAAGGAGTCGTCGAGCAGGCCGACGGACTCGGTGAACGTCAGGGTGACGTGGCGGGGGGCCGCCTTCAGGACGGTTCCGTCCTTGGGGTCGGTGCCTTTGAGGGCGGCGTGGGCCGTCGCGGGTCCGGCGCCGCCGAGGAGGAGCAGGACCAGCACGGCAGCGAGCAGCACCAGGCCTTGAAGCCGCCGTCGTCCGGTTCGGTCGTAGGCACGCTCACACCTCACGTCGTCGCTCCGTCGCTGGACTCGCCGTGTCGTGCGTACGTACGGACGCGGGCCGCGATGTGCTCACCACGTCGGCCGGGCCGACGCCCCGCCGTCCACCACCAGGTCGTGGCCGGTGATCCAGGACGCCATGCGGGAGGCCAGGAACACGCAGGCGTCGCCCACGTCCTCCGGGCGGCCGAGCCGGCCGGCCGCCGCGGCCTGCCGCCAGCGCCGTACGCCCTCCGGCCAGGCCTCGGCCAGGCCCTCCCGGTCGATCAGGCCGGGGGAGACGGTGTTGACGCGCACGCCCCACGGGCCGTACTCCTGGGCCGCCGAGCGGGCGTGCATCACGACGGCCGCCTTGGAGGCGCAGTAGTGGGCGTGGCCCGGGGCGGGGCTGCGGGCCTCCACGGAGGCGATGTGGGTGACCGAGCCGCCGCCGTCCTGGTCCCGCATCAGCTCCGCCGCGGCCTGGGTGCAGGCGAAGACGCTGGTCAGGTTGGTGTCGACGACCGCCCGCCAGTCGGCCGCCGTCATCCCGGCGAGATCCTGGACGGGCTGCACGCCCGCGTTGTTGACGAGCGCGGTGAGCCGTCCGCCGCCCCACTCGGCGGCCTGGCGGACCAGGTCCCGGCAGGCGTCCTCGTCGGTCAGCTCGGCCCGCAGCACGACGGCCGCGCCGCCCGCCGCCCGGATCCGGCCGGCCGCCTCCTGCGCGCCGGACACGGAGGTACGGCAGTGCAGCGCCACGGCCGCGCCCTCCTCGGCGAACCGCAGCGCGATGCCCTGTCCGACGCCGCCGCCCGCGCCCGTCACCAGGGCGACCTGGCCGGCCAGCAGACCCTCCCGGCTCATGGGCGGCTCAGCTCCCTGATCCGGTCGGCACACTGCGGGTAACGGGCCGTCAGCTCGGCGGCGCCCCCGTGCTCGTAGCCCTCGTAGGTGAAACCGGGCGCCATCGTGCAGCCGAACAGCGTCCACGCGCCGCCCGCCACCACCCGGGCGCCCATCCAGGTGCCGGCGGGGACGACGATCTGCACGTCCTGGCCGGCCAGGACGTCCGGCCCGAGCACGGCCGTCCTCGACGTGCCGTCCGGGGCGAGGAGCAGCAGCTGAAGCGGGTCGCCGAGGTGGAAGTGCCAGATCTCGTCGCTGGGCAGGCGGTGCAGCGCCGAGAAGTCGCCGGCGGTGAGCAGCGCGACGATGGCCGTGCCCTCCGGCCTGCCGTCCGGCCTGGCCGGCCCGGCCCAGGTCTGCCGGAACAGGCCGCCCTCTTGCGGGATCGGCTCCAGCCCGTAGTGGGCGATGAGGTCCTCAGGGGTCACCCGCCGAAGGCTACCGCCCGGTCCAGGAAGGCGAGCTGCGCCTTCTTCTCCGGCAGGTACACGTCGGGCAGGTCGACCTCCGGCAGGACGACGACCGGGCCCGTGGTGAAGCCCTGCCGCAGGAAACGGGCGAGGGCCTTCTCGTTGCGCACGTCCGGGTCGACCACGACCCGCTCGCGGCCCAGGCCGAGCAGCACGTAGGAAGCGATGACGGTCACCAGGGCCGAGGTCCAGCCGGACCGTGCGCCGCCCGGGCCGGCGGGGGCGAGCAGCAGGTGGACGCCGATGTCGCCGGGGCGCACCGGGTAGCAGGCGCCGACCCGGTCGGCCTCCGGCTCGTAGGTCTGCAGCAGCGCGGCGGGCTCGCCGTCCTTGACCAGGAGGTAGGCGTGGTGGGTGTCGAGCGTGGCCAGGTGGGCGTAGATGCCGGCGACCTGCTCCTCCGTGAGGCCGGTCATGCCCCAGAAGGCGGCGCGTTCCTCGCTGACCCAGCGGTGGATCGTCCCGGCGTCGGCGCGGGCGTCCAGCGGCAGCACGCGGACGGTGCCGAAGCCGTCCACCGCCTGCTCGTGGACGGCCGTGCGGGAGGCGTACGGGTCCTGGGACGCCGGGGTGTCAGACATCGGTCTCCTTGGTCAGCTGGGCCCAGTCGGTGACGACCGGGACGAGGTCTCCCCCGAGCCACAGGGGGAGCTGGTCACGGTGGTGGGGTGAGCCGGGGACCCCGCAGGCGCCGAACGGCACGACCCACCGGCTGTCCTCGCGGCGCGCCAGGTCCCACACGTACCGGGCGGCCGGGCCGCGCGCGGCCAGGTCGGTCAGCCCGGGCACGGCGGAGGTGCACAGCACGCAGTCGTGGTCGCCGGACAGGCCCGGTGCCTCGTACGACGGGTCCGGGAGGGCTCGCCAGGGGGCCAGGCGGTGGGTGTCGCCCCAGGCCGGGGCCGGTGGGCCTGCGGCCACCTCCTCCAGCGCGGCGCGGACGGCCGCCGGGCGGTCGATGCCGTACAGGTCGGGCGCGGTCAGCAGGTGCTCGAGGGCGAAGCCGATCCGCGGCAGCGGGGCCAGCCAGGGCAGGAAGACCTCCGGGTAGGCGGGCGGGGTTGCCAGCGCGGCGAACACGGGGTGCGCCGCCAGGTGCCGTACGACCGCGCCGCGCAACGCCGCGTACGCCGCCGCGTCCGTGCTGCCGGCGTCCATACGGCGGTCCCAGCGCAGCAGGCGGTCCCGGAGGGCGGCGGCCTCGGGGCTGAGGTCTTCCAGGGCGCTCAGGTACTCCAGCAGGGCTGCGGCCGAGCCGAGGTGGGTGTCCATGTGGAGGGCGGGCATGTCCGCGGCGGACCAGCGGCGCTTGCGCCCGAGCAGGGCGGCGATGCGGTGGGCGCGGTGCGGCGGGGCGAACTCGACGCCGAGGGGCGCGGCCGGGCCGCGCTGGTTGGCCATCACGGCGACGCCGTCGCTCAGCCCGGCCCGGGGCGTCTCGTGCCAGCCGCGCCACTCGTGGCCGGGCTGCCAGGCGGGTACCGGGCGGAGCCGGTTGGCCTCGGCGCGCACCGGCACGCGGCCCGCGACACGGTGCAGCAGGCCGCCCTCGGTGTCGGCGGCCTGGACGACGTTGACCGGCTCGGCCCAGCGGTCGAAGGCCCGGTCGATGTCGGCGACCCGGCGGGCCCGCAGCAGCGGAAGCAGCGCCTCGAAGCCGAGGTCCCCGGTGACGCGGGGCGGGTAGCGCAGGCTGAGGGCGGCCGGCGGCCCGTCCGGCTCGGGCACACCGCCGTCCAGCCCCTCCGGGCCGCCGATCACCACCGGCCCCCGCTCGGTCTCGATCACCTCGACCTCGACGGGCTCCTCCCCCGCCACGGCGATGGTCTCGGTGTGCCGGGCGGCCCGCCGCCACACCCCGTCCGGGCCGAGCGCCTCGACGTCGGCGCCGGTGCGCCGCAGCCGCTCGCGGTACAGGTCCTGGTAGTCGGCCATGGCGTTGGTGATGGCCCAGGCGACCGTGCCGGTGTGGCCGAAGTGGGCGATGCCGGGGACGCCGGGCACGGCGAGCCCGACCACGTCGAACTCGGGGCAGGCCAGGTGGATCTGCTGGTAGACGCCCGGGTCCTCGATGAAGCGGTGCGGGTCACCGGCGATGACGGCCTGCCCGGTCACGGTCCGCTCCCCGCTCACCAGCCAGCCGTTGCTGCCGGAGGTGCCGGGCCCGTCGGTGGCGAACAGGGCGACGGCGTCCGGGCCGAGGCGGGCGGCGAGGTGGTCACGCCAGAGCTTGGCCGGGAAGCCCGCGAAGAGGATGTGCGTGCCGAGCCAGACGGCGAACGGGGTCCAGGGCTCCCAGCGGCCGGGCGCGAGCCCGGTGCGGCCGAACTCGGGGGCGGTCGCCTCGGGCAGCCCCTCGTTCACGCCGTCGACGTACGCCCGTACCCACGCGGCCGTCTCCGGGTCCTGCCGTCGAAGGCTCTCGAAGCACCGCCGGGCCGTGTCGGCGAGCCGGGCGCGCCGGGCGAACCGGTCCCAGGGCAGGGCCTCGGGGCCCAGGAAGGCGGCGGAGGTGCCCTGCGCCCGGTGCCGCTCGACCTCCAGCTGCCAGGCGCGGTCCAGGGCGGTCACGCGGCCCTGCGCCCGGGCCAGTTCGGCCGGGCTGTCCGCGCGCAGGTGCGGGATGCCCCAGGCGTCGCGGTAGATCTCGATGGCCACCTGTGACCCCGCTTCCCTTTAGGTTAGGCTCGCCTAAGTCGGTCGTGGCGGAATCGTACGTGAAGGGTGAACAGGGATGGCGCAGGGGCGGGGCTGGGAGGGCGCGGTCCTCAGACTGCTGCGGGCGAAGGACTTCACGTGCACGGTGACGGACGCCGAGGACGTCACCCCGCACTACCGGCGGCTGCGCCTGACCGACGGCGGCATGCTGGCGGCGACCGGCGTCCACCCCACGATGTGGGTCCGGCTGTGGTTCGACAACGCGGGCAGGCCCCACCAGCGCGCCTACACCCTGGTCGACCCGGACCCGGCCACGGGCACCTTCGCCCTGGAGTTCGCCCTGCACGAGGGGTGCGCCAGCGACTGGGCCCGGGCGGCCAAGCCCGGCGACACCATCGAGGCGACCGTCCAGGGCACCGGCTTCGCCCACCCGAGCCCGGCCCCCTCCCACGTCTTCGTCGTCGGCGACCCGGCCTCGCTGCCCGCGATCAACTCCCTGCTCGGCGCCCTGGCCCCGGCGCCGGCGACCGTCTGGTTCGAGGGCGACCCCGACGGCCTCCCCTTCGCCACCGACCCGGACCGCCACGAGGTCCGGGCGGTACCGCGGCAGGACTCCCGGCTGCTCACCGAGGTCCGGGCGGCCCTGCCCGGCCTGCTGGCCGGCACCCCGGACCCGTACGTCTGGATCGCCTGCGACACGGCCACGACCCGGGCCCTGTCGTCGTACGTCCGGGAGCTGGGCGTGCCCAAGCAGCGGACGCACGCGCTGGGGTACTGGCGGGCGGACTGAGCGCGCGGGCCGGGCGGCCACGCGCGACCATCGGGACATGGACGTCACCCTGCACCTCGCCCAGGACCCCCAGGCCGACGCGCTGCTCGGCCGCAGTGCCCTCGCCGCGCTGGTCGGCATGCTGCTGGACCAGCAGATCCCGATGGAGTGGGCGTTCAAGGGCCCGGCGACCATCGCGGCGCGGCTGGGCACCGACGACCTGGACGCGCACGAGATCGCCGCGTACGACCCGGACGCCTTCGCCGAGCTGCTCGCGCGCAAGCCGGCCGTGCACCGCTACCCGGGGTCGATGGCGGGCCGGATCCAGCAGCTGTGCCGGTACCTGGCCGAGCACTACGACGGGGACGCCGAGGCCGTCTGGCGCGACGTCACCGACGGCCGGGAGCTGCTGAGGCGCCTTGAGGACCTGCCCGGCTTCGGCAAGCAGAAGGCGCAGATCTTCCTCGCCCTGCTCGGCAAACAGCTCGGCGTGCGCCCCACGGGCTGGCGCGAGGCCGCGGGCGCCTACGGCGAACCGAGGTCCTTCCGCTCCGTCGCCGACATCACCGGACCGGAGTCCCTGGCGAAGGTCCGTGCCCACAAGCAGGAGATGAAGGCGGCGGCGAAGGCGGCGAAGGCCGCGAAGAAGCCGTAGGGCCGGGGACCGGCTCGTACGGTCACGGCGGCCCGAGTCGCCGACCGGGGTGGAGCGGCCTGAGCAGCCCGGTGTGCCGAGCTGGCCGGGGCGGGCCGGGAGCCGCAGCGAGCCGAGCAGGCCGGACATCCCGGGCGGGCCCGGGCGCCCCCCGGGAGCCGTAGCGGCCCGAGCAGGCCGCACATCCCGGGCTGGCCCCGGCGTCCCCGGAGCCGTGGCAGCCCGAGCAGGCCGTGTGCCGTGCCCGGGCCGGAAGCCGTAGCGGGCCGAGCAGGCTGTGTGTCGTGTGCGGGCCTCCGCCGAGGCGCGCGCGGAGGACCGGCGCAGGGCCCCCAAGTCCGACCCCGAGCCCGACGGGCAGCGGCCGCGGCCCCCGAAGGAGCAGAGCCGCGGCTGACCGGCAGGGCCACCGGGGGGCGTGCATATTCAGGAGGCTGCTCCTGCTTTGCCCCGCAATCCGGTGTCTTTTTCGGCGTCGCACTACGTCGCCATGGCTGCGCCCGGAAGGTCTTGACCGGTAGGCTTTCCGTGTGATCTTCAAGCGCATCGGAAACGGCCGGCCGTACCCCGACCACGGCCGGGAAAGCACCCGGCAGTGGGCGGACGTCGCGCCGCGCCCGGTCCGCCTCGATCAGCTCGTGACGACCAAGCAGCAGCTCGACCTGGAGACCCTCCTCGCCGAGGACTCCACGTTCTACGGCGACCTCTTCGCGCACGTCGTGAAGTGGCAGGGCGACCTGTACCTGGAGGACGGCCTCCACCGCGCGGTCCGGGCCGCGCTCCAGCAGCGTCAGGTGCTGCACGCACGGGTCCTCGAACTCGACTGACCGGGCCGCCTACCGCGCGGTTGCCCCTTTCGGGTCGGACTGAGCGACGTGCAATGATCATCTAGTAGGCATCGTCGCTCGGGCGCACTACGCTGCGCTCATGAGCATGCTGACTCCCCCCGGCATGGGTGGCCAGTACCGGATCACGGGGGACAAGTACCCGCGGATGCGGCGTCGCCGGCGGCCCGGCAGGATCGTGGTCCTCGTCGTCGCCTCCGCCGCCGTACTCGGCCTGATCGGCTGGGGAACGACGCAGCTCATCGACGTCTTCACGGGCGACGGCGGCAGAAAGGCCTCAGCGGTCGGCACCAAGGCGGACTGCGGCAGCAAGGCGAGCCCCTCGCCCAGCGCCCGGCCGCTGCCCGAGCCGCGCGGCATCACCGTCAACGTGTTCAACGCCACGACCCGCAGCGGCCTGGCCAAGAAGACCGCCGACGAACTGAAGAAGCGCGGCTTCAGGATCGGCGACGTCGGCAACGCGCCCAAGGAGTACGACAAGAAGGTCAAGGGCACCGGCGTCCTGCTCGGCCCCACCGCCGCCCGGGACACCGCGCTGTCGGTGCTCGGCACCCAGCTCCCCGGCGCCGAGCGCCGCACCGACCCGGCCCGCAAGGGCGCCGCCGTCGACCTGGTCATCGGCAACGCCTTCAAGGAGCTGGCGAAGAAGCCGGACGCCGACAAGGCCCTGGCCGCACTGACCAGGCCCGAGCCGGCGCCCACCGCGAAGAAGGGCTGCTGAGCAGCCGTACGCACGAGGGAGCGGGGCCTACTCCGCCGCCCCGTACATGCGGTCGCCCGCGTCGCCGAGGCCCGGGACGATGTAGCCGTGCTCGTTGAGGCGCTCGTCGACCGACGCCGTGACGACCGTCACCGGTGTGCCCGCC
Organism: Streptomyces sp. NPDC052682; assembly: GCF_040678435.1. Taxonomy (NCBI): domain Bacteria; kingdom Bacillati; phylum Actinomycetota; class Actinomycetes; order Kitasatosporales; family Streptomycetaceae; genus Streptomyces; species Streptomyces sp. NPDC052682. The sequence continues at coordinate 104,111 of NZ_JBFATS010000008.1, forward strand.
AGGTCGCGCTCCATGACCTCGACGCCCTCCGGCGCGGCCAGCAGCACCACGGCGGTCACGTCGTCCGCGCCGCGCTTGATCAGCTCCTGGATCGCCGCGACCAGCGTGCCGCCGGTGGCGAGCATCGGGTCCAGGACGTACACCTGCCGCCCGGACAGGTCCTCCGGCATGCGCGTGGCGTACGTCGAGGCCTGCAGCGTCTCCTCGTTGCGGATCATGCCGAGGAAGCCCACCTCGGCGGTCGGCAGCAGCCGGACCATGCCGTCCAGCATGCCGAGCCCGGCGCGCAGGATCGGCACGACCAGCGGGCGGGGGTGGGAGAGCTTGACGCCGGTGGTCTTCGCGACCGGGGTGGTGATGTCGACCTGTTCGGTGCGCACGTCGCGCGTGGCCTCGTAGGCGAGCAGGGTGACCAGCTCGTCGGCGAGACGGCGGAAGGTCGCGGAGTCGGTGCGCTGGTCGCGCAGCGTGGTGAGCTTGTGGGCGACCAGGGGGTGGTCGACGACGTGGAGACGCATGTCCCCCACAGTAACCGGGCCCGGTGGGCCCGGTGTCCCCCCGCCCGGCAGGCAGGCAGGCAGGCAGGCAGGTGAGCCGGTCATCGCCTGCTCACTGGCGTCAAACGGGCCGTCCGGGGGAAGGTGGGAGGGACGGAACTGGGGTGGTGAGCCGATGTCCGAGCGGAATTCCCGACACGATCCGTCGCCGCGCGAGCGGCCCGGCGCGGTGGAGACGGACGCCGAACGCCGACGGCGCCGTGCCGAGTTCCTGCGCGACCTGGCCGAGGCCCGGGCCCTGCGCGCCCGGGTCCAGCCCCGCCGCGCCAAGACGGCCCGCCTCAGGCACGCCATGCGCATGCGCACGTTCCGCTGGTGACCCACCGAGACCCTGCCCACAGGACCTGGGCTTTTCCCCGTTGTCCCGCCCGGCCGGCCCCGGCCGCCGCTGGGCGTGACGTCGGTGATCGGCGCGCTGCGCCACGCCCCCGGTTTCCCCGGCTGCAGCCCCGGGGAGGCCGCCAGGGACCCCGTGGTTCCCGGGGCTCCCGAGTGGGGAATCGGGGTGAACAGCGTGCGCCGGCGGTCGGAAGATCGCAGGCCTTTCCGGCGTTGCCGAGGTGGGCGTGCGTGGGCCGTGGGAAAAGCCGCGTACGATCCGCACGTGGCGGCAACGAGTGCGCTGGTGAGTCCTTTGCCGAGGAGCTCGCGTTCCCCCTCGGAACGCGCGGTCAAAACAGCCGGACACAGGGAGCCGAAGACGTCCCCTGAACGCCTTGTTTCTGCCACGATTCCGAGTGGGTGGGGCTCTTCCGGAGCACTCCCCGCCCGTAACCTCCGCCGGGGGGACCCCCAACCGGCACGCCTATGACCAGTGGGAGAGTCACGGTGTACTTCGCCGCACTGCTCGCGCGCACCGAAGACGGGTGGGAAGCGAGCGACACAGAGCTCGACGATGTGGAGACCCTGTCGGATCTGGCCGACCTGGCCCGGGAAGCCTCTCCCGACGAGGACACGGTGCTCGTGCTGATCGAGCAGGAGGACGCCTGGTTCGGCGTCGTCCGCGTGGACGGCGAGGACGACCCTCGTATCTACGTCTCGGACGCCGCCGCCGCTGCCCGCAGCAGCTACGGCGAGATCCTGCTCACCGACGAGCTGCTCGGCCGGGAGCCCGGGGACGACGGCCCCGACCTGGACGCCCTCGACCTCGACGGCACGGAGGACGGTGAGGACGAGGACGCCGCCGACGACGACGGCGACGCGGCCGCCGGCGCCTCCGATGTGCCGCACGGCCCGGTCGGCGACGCCCAGATCCTGGAGGACCTCGGCGTGAGCGAGAAGGAGCTGCGCTCGCTGTCGCAGGACGCCCTCACCGAGATCGCCGAGGCCCTGGGCGCCTCCGAGACCCTGGAGACCGTCCGCTGACCGACACCCCCATGGACACCGGCGTGGCAGGGCTCCCGGACCCCGTACGCGACCGCTGGCGGGCCGCGATGCGGCTCGCCCTGGACCAGGCCGCCCGGGCCGCCCGGGACGGCGACGTCCCGGTCGGCGCGGTCGTCCTGGCCCCGGACGGCAGCACCGTGCTCGCCACCGGCCACAACGAACGCGAGGCCGGCGGCGACCCCACGGCCCACGCGGAGGTGCTCGCGCTGCGGCGGGCGGCGGAACGGCTCGGGCAGTGGCGGCTGACCGGCTGCACCCTGGTCGTCACGCTGGAGCCCTGCACGATGTGCGCGGGCGCGCTCGTCCAGTCCCGCGTGGACCGGGTCGTCTACGGCGCCCGCGACGACAAGGCGGGCGCCGTCGGCTCCCTGTGGGACGTCGTGCGCGACCGCCGACTCAACCACCGCCCCGAGGTGATCGAGGGCGTGCTCGCCGAGGAGTGCGCCCGGCTCCTCACCGACTTCTTCCGCGCTCGCTGACTCCGCCCGCGCGGCCGGGACCGCCGCATACCGATTTCGAACCAGCGCCCGCCGTGCTGTAAGGTCTCCCTCGGTAGCGTGTCCGAGCGGCCGAAGGAGCTCGCCTCGAAAGCGAGTGTGGCGCAAGTCACCGAGGGTTCAAATCCCTCCGCTACCGCTGGTAGACGAAGGGTCCGGCTCATCGAGCCGGACCCTTCGCGCGTCTCCGTCTCAGTTTCCGTCTCAGTCGGTATGCGTGGCCGGGAAATTCAACTACATGACGATCAGTCCATCCCTACGCTGGTATGCGTGGATCGTGACTGGATGCGGCAGCGGCTCGAAGCATTCGATGCCCTTGCGACCGAGTACCTCAGCCTCAAGGGGACGACGGTTGGGCGAACCCTGCTGTCGAGCGGGACGACCGGAGTCCACCCCAAGGCTGGAGCCCTCCTTGATCAGGTGTACGCAGCCGATGCGACTCTTAAGAAGATCCTGAAGTGCCTCGATCCCGAGCTAGCGACGGACTGGGCTCTTGATACGGCGAACGGGGTGGCTTACGCCAGGAGACAAGCCCAGCGTGGCCTCGGCGTCCTCGCCGACATGGACGAATGGGCAACCCGGCTTAAGCCGGACGCGCCCTCCCTTCCGGCTGATCAGTTCCATCCATGGGTGTGGGATGCCGCCCGTACGTTCTGGGAGTCGAAGCACTTCCGAGCGGCAGTTCATGCTGCTGCCAGTTCGATCAGCGCTCATCTTCAGAGCAAACTCGGCCGCCGGGACGTCACTGACGCCACCTTGGTGCAGGAGGCACTGAGCAGCAACGCTCCAGAGCCGGGGAAGCCGCGTCTCCGATTCCCCGGCGATCCGACGAATCCTGACGTCAAAACCCGTCAGCGTGGCGCGCTCCTGCTCGGTCAGGGGGCTTACTCGGCGCTGCGGAATCCTGCCGCGCACGGGGTGACGGACTTGCCTGAGCAGGAGGCGCTTGAGCAATTGGCCACGTTCAGCGTGCTCGCGCGGCTCATCGATAGCTGCCAGGTCGTGAAGCACGTCTGAGGGGGCAGAGTGGAGACCTGCCCCCTCACAGTCACCTGGCCGCTACGAGGGCGCCGGCGGCCCCGTCGTCGTCTCCGTCCGACTTCCAGATGAGCCCGTCAACCTGTCGCGCAATATCCCGCCGGACGGTGTCGACCATGTGCTGATACCGGGCGGCCATCGCCGTCGTCGACCAACCCATGAGGCCCATTACTGCCCGCTCGGATACTCCGAGGATCAGCAGGACCGTGGCCGCCGTGTGCCGAGCGTCGTGCAAACGGCCGTCCCGCACCTTCGCGGAGTTCAGCAACTCCTTCCAGTCGTCGTAGTCCGTTCGGGGGGAAGTTCCGCGCCCGTTCTCCGTGGCGAAGAGCCAGCCCTCATCCGTCCACTTGTCCCCGGCCGCCGCGCGCTCGGCCTGCTGCTGACGCTCATGAGCGCGCAGCATGTCCACAAGCTGTGGAGGGAGCCCGACGGCGCGGCGGCCCGCACGGGACTTCGTGTCGGCAGTCTCCGGGTTCGTCCGCTGACGCTGCGGGCAGTACCCGGCTTTGCGGCCGCAGGTGTCACCGCACCCGTGCGCGTAGCGCGGGCGCCGACGACTCCGGCGGACCAACAGCACGCCGTTGTCCAGGTCGACATCCGACCACTTGAGGCCCAGCGCCTCGCCCTGCCGGAGCCCCAGCGCGAGCGCCACGGCCCAGCGCGCGGAGTTCCGCCGGCGGGCGGCAGCACGCAGCAGGCGCTGCACCTCTTCGACGGTGTACGGCTCGATCTCCTCTTCGCTCACGCGCGGCGCCTTGGCGAGCAGTACGGGGTTCTTGGCGAGGTGGCCGCGCCGTACCGCCTCGTTGAGCGCGGTCCGGAAGGTGCGGTGCGCCTGGTGGGCGGTCGCGGGCCTGCTGCCGTTCGCCTGCATCTTGGCGTAGAAGGTCTCGATGTGCTCCGGCTTGAGCCGGTCGAGCCGGTGAGCGCCAAGACCGGGGATCAGGTGCTTTCGTACGGCGACGCCGTAGCCGACCATGGTGTTCTCGTTGACGGCGAGAGGCGCGATGTTGTCGATCCAATGCGTCAGCCACGCCTTGACCGTCCAGGGCTTGCCCGGCTTGCGCACCGTACCGGCGTCGCGCATCCGTTCCAGCTCCTTCACGGCCTCGACGACTTCCGCCTTGGTCTTCCGCTCGACGTGCCGCCGGTCCGGCTTGCCGTCGTCGCGTACGCCGACGGTGACGCGGCCGTGCCACTTGCCGTCCTTGCCCAGGTAGATGGACGAACGGCCGTTCGGCTGTCGAGTGCGCTTCTTCTTCTCTTCCACGGGTGTCCTCTCAAGCGGCATCGGCCATGGGGGCGGCGGCGAGGGTGGCGCGGTTGGCCGCGCGGAGTCGGGCGACGTAGTCGTTCACGGCGTCGGCGGGAACGCGGCGGAGTCGGCCGACGGGGACGGACTCGAGTTCTCCGGAGCCGATGAGCCGGTAGCACAGGGTGCGACCGATGCGGAGTCGGCGGGCGGCCTCTTCGACGGTCAGCAGTACGAGGGTCGGGTCGATGGAGTCGGCGACGTGTGCCGTGTCCATATGGCGGATCTCCTTCGTCTCATGACGGCAGGGCCGGCGAGACCCTTGCTGGGAATCCGCAACATCCGCCACGCCGCAACGTTGCAGGTCAGCGGCTCGGATCTGTTGCGGATGCCGGTTGTGTTGCGGATAGGTGCCGCCGCGCGGGCATGCGGCGGCACCGTGAGATGGCGGCTGGTCAGCCCGCGATACGCAGTTGGCGTGTGCCGGTTTCCGCGGGCATGTGGCGGCTCTCGTCGGGGTCTTCCGCCACGTATTCACCCCCGTTGACCTGCGGTGTTGCGGCTGTTGCGGATGTTGCGGACTTCTCGGGGGGCGGGGGGCAGTAGCGGGCCCATGCGTCGGCCAGGTCCTCGGCGTAGTAGCCCTTCGGGGTGCCGCTGCCGACTCGGATACCGCGGGGGCGGATGGGGGTGTTGTCGGGGCGGACGTACTGGCTCAGGAGCTTGGACAGGCCGCGGGCAGTGAGGGGTTTGCCGTCGTCGTTCAGGTCGGCCCACGGGGCGTCGTCGAGTCCGTGGAGGATTTCGAGGATGGCGGCGGTGGGCATGCGGTCGGCTCCGCAGAACACGCGGTCGCGCAGGTCGGTCAGCAGGCGGACCCCGAGGGAGGCTTCGTCGCCTTCCTGGGCGGCCTTGATGAGTTCGACGCAGGCGGCGCGGGCGCGCTCGGGCCAGTGGCCGCCGGCCGCGTCGGCGACCGCGAGGAGCGGTTCCCACACGTCTGCGGGGCGGTCGGAGACGCCCTCGGGCATCTCGGGCCAGGCTTCGGCGACCTGGTCGCGTACGGTGGTGGCCCACTCGGCGAGCCGGTCGCGCAAGGCGTGGCCCTGCTTCTCGTGGACGCGCCGGCGGTACGGTTCGGCCTTCTCGTTGGGGGCCTTCTTGCGCATCCGGATGATGACCGAGCGGGTCAGGATCGTGTCCGGCAGGGAGCCGAGCCCGGCCATGGCCACGGCGCAGAACGAGGAGAACCACTCGGTGGACTGGTTCGAGCCGTCCCCGACGCAGCGCAGGGACTTGGCTCCGCGCCGGTAGCCGGAGTTGAGGAACCCGCGGACCTCTTCGTTGCCCCCGGCTTTGGGCCCGAACACGGTGTCGATCTCGTCGAAGAGCAGTGTGGGCGTGCCTTCCTCGGCTTCCACGAGCCGGAAGAGCGCGTTGGCGGAGGCGTTGACGGTGGTGGCCGCGCGCGGGGTGAGGGTCTCCACGATCTCCAGCGCGCGGGACTTGCCCGACCCCGGCTCCGGGGACAGGAAGGCGAGGCGGGCGGTGCCGTCGAATGCGTCGATCAGGTGCGCGTGCGCGTCCCACAGGGTGACGGCGACGTAGGCCGCCTCGGTGGGGAAGACGTTGAAGCGGCGGTGGAACGCTTCCACCTCGTCGAGCAGGGCGGCTCCGTCGATGGACGGCGCGGGCCTGGTGGTGTCGGTCATGCGGCGTTCCTCCCTTCCTGGGGGGTGCGGAGCGGGCAGTGGTCGCGGTGGGCTTCGTGGTCGGCGATCAGGGCGAGCACCTTGCGGTGGCCGATGGCGCTGCGGTCCCGGCCGCACAGGCACGTCGAGGTGGCGGTCGGGGTGGCGCCTTTGGGCGCGCGGATGTGGAGCCAGGCCAGGGGGAAGCGGCCGTCACCGGCCGGTGGGGTGCTCGGGTCCGGTTCGGCGGGAAGGGATGAAAGGGCGCCCTGACGGGCGGCCTTTCCTCGGCCGCACCCCGGAGCCGGAGCCACCGCCAAGGCGGCGGAGCCGGGCAGGACCGGGGTGTCAGGAGGGCTTTCAGGCCCGGGCTGGCGGGGGTGGTGGTCATGCCGCTGCCTCCCGGGGGCGCGCGTTGTGGATCGACCAGTCCAGCGCGCTGCGGATGGTGGCCCGGCACTCGCCCGGGGACAGTCCGGCCGCCTCGCCGGCCGCCTGAAAAGCCGCCTCGACCTGGTCTCGGGGGATCTCGCCCCATGCGACGAACCGGCCAAGGGCGCGGGCGCCGACCAGCAGCCGGTTGTTGCGCCCGCCCTGTTCGGTGGCCGCCACCGCGGCCGTCTCGCGCTCCAGCGCCGCCTTGGCGCGCGGGGTGACGGGCCCGGAGACGATGAGCGGGGCCAGCGCCGCACGGGTAGCGGGGGCCTGCTGGAGTTGCAGCAGCAGCCACGTGGGCAGTTCGAGGACCGGGCCGCGGTTGACGGCCTCGTAGACACCCTGGGGGGTGGTGCTGCCCGCGGCGACGATGTTGCCGCCCCACGCGCGGGTATCGACGTTCGGGGCCACGGTCCTGGCGGTGCAGTGCAACCGGATCTCCGGCGGAACGGTGAAGTACAGGTGCATGCCGCCGCTGGGCGTCCGCACCGTGTAGGTGGTGGGCCAGGGCTGTCCGGCGCGCTCGCAGAGCGCCAGGAAGGATTCCGCGCCGCCAGGCGCGTCCGAACTGCCCTTGTCGTCCTTGGGCACGTCCAGGTCGACCACCAGCAGGTGCGAGGGGCCGGTGGCGATGCCGACGTTGAACGGGCCCGCGCCCCACGCGGCGTGGATGCGGTCGGGGTCGGTGGTGGCCCGCTGCTCCCACTTCACGTGCCCACTGGCGCACACGCCGGTACGGGGGCAGGCTCGTTCGCCGTGGAGTGCGGAGCCCTTGCCGCCGGGGCGCAGCGGGTGGACGCGCCAGCCGCGGCCGGCCGCGTCCAACGCTGCGTCCAGCAGCGCGGGTCGTGCGTCATGAGTCATGCTGGAGACCTCCAACGGGTCTGATTCGGGCCGGTTGGCCGGGGCGACCGCGGATCTTTGGCGAGAGAGGCGGTCGCCCCGGGCGTTGCTAGAACGGCGGCTCGTCGCCCTGTTCGGGGCGGTTGTCGCCGGTGTTCCACGGGTCGGCGGACGGAGCGGCGCCGCTGCTGCCGCTTGTGCGCTTGCCGTTGATCGTGACGGTGGTGAAGCGCAGCGAGGCGCCGATCTCGTCGACCTCGACGGCGAGCATGGAGCGGTTCTCGCCCTCGGGGGTCTGCCAGTCGTGCTGACGGATCCGGCCTGAGAGCACCACCCGCGAGCCCTTGGCCAGGGAGTCGGCGACGTGTTCGGCCAGGGTGCGCCAGGCGGCGCAGCGGAAGAACGTTGAGGTGCCGTCCTTCCACTGGTTCGTCTCGCGGTCGAAGACGCGCGGGGTGGAAGCGACGGTGAAGCGCGCGAGGGCCTGGCCGGAGTTGGTGAACTTCAGTTCCGGGTCGGCGGTCAGGTTGCCGATGATGGTGATCGGGGTTTCTCCGAACGACATGGTGATGTCTCCTGATCTGGTGGGTTAGAAGGGCGGTTCGTCGCTGTAGGGGCCGGGCGGGGTGCGGCGTGGCAGGGGCAGCAGGACCCAGCGGCGGTTCTCGTTCCAGCAGAGGCAGGGCTCCCACTCGGTTCCGGCGTACTCGCCGGTGAACGGGTCGCCGTAGTCGCGGTTGGTGCCGCCCTCCCCGCCGCACAGCGGGCAGTCGGGGCGGGGCGTGTCGGTGAGGACCAGCGCGCGGCGGGGCCAGTTGGTGAGCTGGATACGCAGTCGGAGCATGCGGAGTCCTCCGGGTCAGCCCTTGGTGCGGGCGAGTTTGAGGGTGATGCCGCCGATGCCGATGGGTCCGGCGGCACCGGCGATGACGGTGGCGGTGTGGGCGGCGAAGTCGAGCAGGACGCACAGGGCGGCGACCAGTCCCCAGCCGCCGGCCACGACCGCGCCGGCGATGGCGAACGGGATCAGGCAGCGCCGCCACGTGCCGGTGGTCGGGGTGTCGTGGACGACGATGACGACGGGCTGGCCGGTGGCCTCGGCGCGGCGCCAGGCGTCGGCGGGTATGTGCGGGGCGATGATCCCCGGCGGCGTGTGGTCGGTCATTTGGGGCTCCTCGGGTGAGCCGCGGGCCCGCACCATGTGGTGGTGCGGGCCCGCTCGGGTGGGTGGGTGTGCTTGTCGCGTTGCTTGTCGTCTTCCTTGTCGTGCGGCTTGTCGCTTGTCTTGTCTTGTCGCTTGTCGCCTTGCAGGTCACAAGCCGTTTCCGGGCCCCTAAGACCCGGCGCAGCGGCCTCTGTTTTCGCGGGGTGACAAGCGACAAGTGATCAACCCTCGGGCGGCTGTTCGGGGGCGTAGCGGCGGTGGACGTAGCGGGCTTTGGTGCCCTCTCCGATGCGGACGGCGGTGCCGTCCTTGACCCATGCCTTGAGCCAGCCGACGACCGTCTGACGGGTCGTGCCGTGCTCGTCTGCGAGCGCGCGAGCGATCGCGGACGCTCCGGTTCCCTCCGGGCCGGCGGCGAGCAGCAGCGCGAGCGCCTTCTGCTGCGCGGGGCTCTCCTGCTCGCCCCGCAGCGCCGACAGGTTCAGCCCACCCCGTGCGGGCGGCGCCGTGTCGGGTGGGGTGGGGGTGTGGGGGTCGGGTGCGGTGCCGAACTGCGCGTCGATCTGCTCGCGGAAGCGTCGCAGCATCTCGTCTTCCGGCGAGACCTGCTCGGCCTGCTGTTCCTGCCGCAGCGCGGACAGGTTCAGCCCCGACCCGGACGGCGCGGAAGTGTCCGCGGTGCTGTGGTCGGGGGCGCGGTCGAGCATCCACGCGGTGCGCTCGGCGTCCCAACGCCGGGCGTAGGCGGGCCCGGCCGCCTTGGCGGAGATCTCGTCGAGCACGGGGTGCCGGTCGGAGGTGGCGGCGATGATGTCCCGGATCTGGTTCGGCAGGATCCGCCAGGCCTTGAACAGCGCGGCCGGCGACTCCGGAGTGCCCATGAACCCGGCGCCCTTGTAGGGGGCTTGCTCGACGCGCAGCCCGCGGGAGCCGGGGAACATCTTGGACAGGTCCATGCCCTCGGTCTCACCACCGGTCAGGGCGACGCGCACCTTGGCTTCCCGCCGGATCATCAGGTTGCTCAGCACACTCCCCGTCGCGCCCAGCGCGGTGAGGACGGTGCGGATGCCCATGGCGCGGGCGATCCGGATGACCTCCAGGATCTTCTCTCCGAGCTTGCGGATCTGCCGGTCGGGGCTGGCCAGGATCTCCGCGCCCTCATCGATGACCAGCATGATCTGCGGAATCTTCGGGCTGATGGGCAGCAGGTCCGTGTTGGCCCGGGCGAGCAGGTCCTGGTAGCCCATCTTGCGTTGCTTGGCCACCTTGACGGCGGTGTCCAGCATGGTCATGGCCTCGTCGAACGTCCCCGCGAGCCAGTCGATCCCAGGGCGGACGGGCTTGCCGTCCCCGGCCTTGATCTCTCCGTTGAGGGCGGGCAGGACCCAGGGCAGGCCGGCCGATCCGGCGTTGAGGTCGATGACCCAGGTCAGCATGTCCTCGGCGCGGGCGAACCCGGCCAGGATCGAGTGGACCAGGTTCGTCTTACCGGAGCCGGTGGGGCCGACGATCAGCGCGCACTGCTCGCGCAGATAGGCCCGGATCTCCTCCGCGTTGGTGCGATACCCCCACGGGATGCCCGTGTGCAGGGACAGCGGCCCGTACTCGGCGGGGTAGGTCCGCTCCTCCTCCAGCACATTGACCGTGGTCACGTCGATGATGACCCGGCCCTGGTGGATGCCGGGCGAGGCGGTGGCGGTGCAGCCGTGCGGCAACCGGGCATCCGCGGACAGACGCGCCGACTCGGCGGCAATCTTGTTCCAGGTCGCGCCGCCCGGCGGGAGCTCGGCGTCGATGGAGTACCCGGCCCCGGTGGGCCACTGCTCGACCCCCAGTACGCGCACGGTGATGTTGCAGACGCGCTGGATGCGGTCGACCCATTCCGCGGCGATCGCCCGGCGTTCCGCGGACAGCTCGGCGGCGATCTGCCGCTGCTCGGCGGCGATGGCCTCCTCCTCGCGGGCCTCTTCGTACAGGGCGGTGGAGCGGGCGGCGGCGCCGATGCCGACACCGATCGTGGCAAGCGAGCCGAGCGCGGCCCATGTGAGGGGGCCGTGGGTCATGGCCCACGTGGTCCACCCGGCTCCGACCAGCCAGGACGCGGCCCGGGTGGCCAGGGTGCGCCCCGCGTTGCGCACCCGCAGCCCGACGACGGTGTGTCCGAGGGCGCCGGCGGCGCCGATCGCGAGGGCCCAGCCGGGCGGCATGGAGGTTGCGGCGCCGGTGGTGGCGACGGCGAAGGCTCCGGTGGTGGCGGACAGGGCGCCGGTCACGGGTCCGTGACCGGCCGCCCAGTCCAGCACCGGGCCACTGCTGTGGTGTTTGGCGGTGGCGGTGCTGCTCATGATCAGACGTTCCAGCCCTTCTCGGCCTCGTGGCCGTTGCGGGGGTCCTCGTGCCGGGCGATGTCCTGCTCGTGGGCCTGCCTAAACAGCGGCCCCATGTCCTCCGCGACCGCGACGGCGCTCATCAGGGCGCCGAAGATGTCGTTGAAGCCGTCCGCGACCTCCTTCTCCAGCGGAAACTCGCTGTCGGAGCGCTCGGCGAGGATCTTCATCACGTTCGCCACCGACGTGAGGGCGGCGGGCAGGCCCTCGACCATGGCCAGGATCTCCATGGCGTTCTCGGGGTCGTACTGGGTGGCGGCCTGCTCCATCTCGGCCGCGACCTCTTCGAACCGGAAACCGGACACGTGCTCTCCCTCGGTCGAGTCGGGTGTGGTGGTGTTGGTGGGGACCGTGGCCGGGGGCCGCTGGACGCTGTCGGCGATGCCGTCCGTGCCGTCCTTGGCGGCCTCCGTGTCGGCGGCGGCCTCCTGCTCGGCCAGCTCTTCGCGGATCGCCGCATCGCGGGCGGCGCGCTGCTCGGCCGCCACACCGGCCAGACGCCGGAACAGGCGGCGCCCGGGGTGGATCAGCCACGGGATGTTGAACTTCCGGCCGATCGGGCTGGTGACCAGCCCGAGCAGGCCCAGGGGCAGGGCGAGCAGGGCCGCCAGCAGGCGCCGCCCGTGGAAGCGGGCCGCGGACCTGCGCAGCGCCTGCCGGGCAGCCTTACGGACCGGGGCCTTACGGACCGCTGCGCGCTGCGCCGCCACGGTGCCGCCGGTCTTGGCATCCCGCTTGGCGCGATGCTTAGCGATCGCCGCATCCCGCGCGGCGCGGGCCTTGCGGGCGGCGCCGCCCAGCAGACCGCGGCCGGAGCTCTGGCGCTTGCCCAACCGGCTGTTGCCAGCTGCGGCCTTGGTGTTGCGGCGGGCGTCGGCGACCGCCCGGCGAGCCGCAGTCGTCTGCGCCCGCTTGCCCGCACGGGACCCGGCGGCGGCCTGCTGCGATGCCCGCAGCGCCTTGATCTGCCCCACGCGGCCAGCGGCCCTGCCCACGGCGCCGACCGCGCCTTTGGATACACCCGGGCCGCCCTTACCAGGGCTCTTTCCACCGATGGCGGTGCTGCCGTGCCGGGCTTGCGTACTGGTGCCGCGGGGGTGCTGACCCGGCACATTGCCCGACCGGCCACCACCCCGACCGGCCCGAGAGCCAGTCGATCGGCTTCCGGGGCGGATGCCGCCCGCTGCCGCGCCCGCTGCGCTGCGGCACAGTCCCGTGCTGCGGGCAGCGTTGCGGCCAGCGGCGCGGGCCGCGGCCCGGCGGGCGTCGCGGCGCGGGTCGGGCTTGCGGGAACGGGTGGCGGCGACCGTGCCGAGCACAACCGCACCGGCCGCGGCGACCATGGCGGCGATCGGGCCACCGGCCAGGGACGCGGCGGCGACCAGGCCCACCGTCGTGTTCGCACCCGACAGGGCGAGCGGGACGACAGGCCAGCCACCGGGCGTGTGCTCCACCTCCTGCACGTCCTTCACCGCGGCGGTAGGCGGTTCGGGCGGCGGGGGCGGTGCGGTCGGGGCAGCCTCGACGGCTACCGGCTCAGTGCTGAGTTCCGTCATGCTGAGAGCACTCCTTCAGTGGAGTAGGGCCCGACCGGGGCCGTGGAAAGTTGCCGGTCGGGCCTGCCAACAGGGCTTATGCGGCGCGCTGTTCTTCGGGGTAGGCGCAGGTGGCGCACATGCCGAGCGAGGGCGGGATGACGTATCCGGCATCCCGGCGGCACTGCGGGCAGGTGCGGCGCGCGGCGTTCGCCTTGGCCAGCGCCGCCCACCTGGCCGGGGTCATCGGCCGTACCGGCTTCGCAGCGTCGACGCGGTAGAGGTAGGCGACCAGCGGGCCACGGCGACGACGCGGGCGCTCCAACTGCGCCACCACGTCCTGACCGCCCGGCCGCAGCCCCTTCGCGCGGAGCTGACGGCGGGTGGCCAACCCCTCCGGCGCCAGCCGCCACGGGTAGACCGGGAGGGCCGCCATCAGCGGCTCACGATGGCCAACTCGGCGCCGCCGGCGTCCGCGCCGCGGTGCTCGGCGTAGCGGGCGGACACCCACCCGACCGACCAGCCGCACAGCTCGGCGGCGGCCCGCACCGACAGGCCAGCCTCGAACGCAGCCCGCACGGTCTCACGCGCCCGGTCCTCAGGGAACTTCTCGACCGCGGGCCCGGCGGCCAGCAGAGCGGCGCGTTCACGCTCCGCCCGCTCCTGCCGCTCACGCTGTTCACAGCGTTCACGCTCCTCGCGCTCACGGCGCTCCCGCTCACGGCGTTCAGCGGCCTCACGCTCAGCCCGTTCACGCTCCCGCTCACGCTGTTCACGCTCGCGTTCACGGCGTTCACGCTCCTGGCGTTCCGCAGCCTCGCGGGCGGCCTGCCGCTCCTGCTCCTCGCGCCAACGCCGCTCCTCCCGCTCCGCAGCCTCGCGGGCCAACCGAGCCTCATGCTCGCGCTGTTCACGCGCCAACTGCGCGGCGTGCTCGCGCTCCTCGCGCGCCTGCTGGCGGGCAGCCTCCTCGCGCTCACGGGCGGCCTGCTCGGCCCGCTCCCGCTCCGCACGCTGCTGCTCCTCCAGCGCCTTCACGGCGGCAGCGATCGCCCGGCGGTAGGCCAGCCCGGTCTCCGCGGTGACGATCAGCAGCAACGGCGCCACCGCATGCACGGCCACGCCTACCAGGTCTTTCTTCAGCGCGGAGTCGGCGGTGTTGAGCGCCAGGGTCATGGCGCCGGTCATCCACCGCAGCGTGACCGGCCACCGCCCACCGTCCCCACCGAGACGGGCCAGCACGTCATCGAGCTTGACCACAATGACCACCGCGGCATCAACCACGAGCGGCAGGATGGGCGCCGTCCAGTCCCACTCATCCGGGGTGTGCGCGGACATCAGCGGCGTGACCGTGAGGATCGAGTACAGCATCGCGCCGCACACGATCAGCCACGTGCCCACCGACAGAGCGCGCTCCGCTGAACGGATCTGAACACCGTTCACGCCGCCCCCTCCCGACCGCCCGGGGAAGGCGCCGAAGCGTCGCGGAAGCCCTTCACGGCCTCATCCCGCGTGAACGTCACCAGCCGCCAGAGCACCTGCGCGGCGGGGCGTTCATCGCTCGGCGCCCACGCGTGAACAGGCACGCCCCGGGTGGCGACGTAGGCGTAGGCGTCCTCGTGGCTGCGGTGGATACTGTGCGGCTGTCCCCAGTGGAGCAGCAGCACCAGCGACCGCCCCACCTGCCTGGCCTCCGCCAGCTCCGCCTCCAGCAGCCGCACACGCTCACGAAGCACCGTGGCGTCCGCGTCCGTCCGCTCCAGGACCGCCTCCTGCCGGTCGGCGTACTCCCGGAGCATCTCAGCCCGCGCCTCCGCCTTCTTCAGCGCAGCCTCGAACTCCAAGACGTGATCCCGCAGGATCCCGGCGTCGCTCTCGGCCGTCTCAGCACGCGCCGTCAGGTCCCACACCTCGCGCACGTGTCGACCCCAGGCGGCACCCGCCTGCCCCTGAACCTCCCGTGCACAGGCCCGCGCCTGCTCGGCCTCCTGCTCCAGTCGGCGCAAACGGCCGGCGGTCACGAAGCGGATCACGCCGCACCCCCCACGGGCTCGGGGGTCCACACGTCGCTGTAGCCGGTCAGCTCCAGCACGGCCCCCGCGAAGTCGGCGGACGCCTTCAGCACGCGCGTCCGGCCCTCGCTCTGCTCTCGGTAGACCACCGCGTCCGGGCAGATGCCCAGGGCCTCGCGCCAGACCTCGAAGTCCGGCAGGCCGCTGTGGAAACGGAGCTCCAACCGGTGCGGGCAGAGGGGACTCACCTGCACGTCCGGCGCGGGCAGGTGACCGAAGTCCACGGCCAGCAGACGCAGCGCCCGCAGCGGCACGGCCAGGCCGTTCAGCATCAGGTCCTCGCTCACGCCCCCACCTCCGTCACCGGGCAGGCCCGGTTCGTCAGCTCACGGCGCGCGGCCAGCACCTTGCGCCGGGCCCGGCGCAGCCGCCGCGCGTCCAGCTCGGTCACCGGCCGGTCCATGAGGCTGATCCGCACGTCCAGCTCCTCGACCTCCGCGCGGATCAGCGGCATCTCCGCGTCGATGGCGTTCAGCTCCGCATCCGTCGGCTCGCGGTCCTGCTCGGCCGTGTCGATGCCGGACAGCAGGTGAAGGGGGAGAATCTTCATGGGTCGTGTTCCTCTCGAAGGGTGGACGGCCCGAACGCGGCTCCCGGGTGGCACCCCGGGAGCCGCTTGCCGTTGAAGCCGGAAACGTCCCGGCTCCCCACGCCCCGCCCGTACGACCGCCACACCGAGTGCGGGACCGGACGGGCAGGGGAGGCAACCGGCCGCAGCGCTAGCCGCTGCGATGGCAGGAAGAGAGCGGACCGGGATGCTGCGCTGGCGCCCGCCGGCCGGTCCATCGCGGCGGCGCCCAAGGTCTTCGTCGGTGCACTGGAACACCTCTTAGTCGAGATCAACAGGGATGAAGCACTGCAAGGGGGACCATGTCCCCACCCTCCGGCCGTTGCTCGCGGTCACCGGGCCACCTCGCCAGTCGGGCCGAAGCCCTGTCCCCTGGCCTTCAGCGGGATTGCAGCGTCCCCGCCTTCTGCGCATGCGGCATGAAGCCGCCTTCCGACCGAGATGGCGCGCTCGGTCGTTGCAGTACCTGTTTTACAGGTACTGCATGAGGGTCCGTCAAGTACGTCGGGGGAACCTCCTGGCGCTTGCGCCGGAATTTCTTGGCGCACATTCAGAATCGCTGCACGTCAGGGGTGTTGGTCACCCCGCGCGTAGACAGCTCAGGGTCTTCTGGCTACGGTCAAGAAGTCCCTAGAAGTCCCTACGGGGGTGCAGATGTCGAACGAGCGTTTACGGTCGGCCCTCCTCGCCCGCGGCATGACCGTGCAGAGCCTCGCCGAAGAGATCGGTGTCATCCCGAAGACCGTCGAACGGTGGATCACGCAGGGCAAAGTCCCTTACCGGCGTCACCAGTACGCGACGGCAGCGGCGCTGAACGTCGATGTGACGACGCTGTGGGACGACAGCCGCACTGTCGAGAGCGCAACGGAGCTGACCAAAGCTGAGATCGTCGCCGTCTACCCACATCGGCACACGGTGCCGCCCGGTCTCTGGCGTGACCTTTACGAGCGCGCGGAGAGCAACCTAGATGTTCTCGTCTACTCCGGGCTCTTCCTGTCTGAAGATCCGTTGTTCCACGAGCTCCTGAAGAAGAAGGTGACGGGGTCCACGCAGGTCCGGATCCTGCTCGGGGACCCAGACTGTGAAGCTGTCCGGCAGCGCGGCGTAGATGAGGGGCACCGGATCATGGATGGCAAGATCCGGAACGCGTTGGTGAACTATCGGCCCCTCATGAAGAGCCATCCTGAGATCGGCTTCCGGCTCCACGCGACGACGCTCTACAACTCCATCTACCGGTCCGATGACGAGATGCTCGTCAACCCCCACGTCTACGGCATCGGCGCCTACATGGCGCCCGTCTTCCACCTGCGGCGCATGCCGGGCGGCGGTCTGTTCGACACGTACGTGAATAGCATCGAACAGACCTGGGGCGGCGCCCGCCAGGTGACGGACCGCGACATCACAGGAGCCTGAGCATGGGACGCATTGACTACCTGCATGACCCCGACGCCCCGCCGGCCAACTCGGTCGTACCGTCCGTCGTCGCGTTCGTACAGAACGACGCGGGTCAGGTGCTGGTGATCCAGCGGTCCGACAACGGGCGCTGGGCCCTGCCCGGGGGCGGCCACGACGTGGGCGAGTCGATCAGTGACACCGTCGTGCGTGAGGTCTGGGAAGAGACCGGGATCAAGGTGGAAGTCGTCGACGTGTCCGGGCTCTACACCGACCCCGGGCACGTGATGCAGTACGACGACGGCGAGGTGCGCCAGCAGTTCAGCATCTGCTTCCGTGCCCGGCCGGTCGGCGGTGAACTCCGTACGAGCAACGAGACGACTCAGGTCCGCTGGATCGACCCCGCGGACCTGACGGCGCTGGACGTGCACCCCACGATGCGGCTCCGGATCGAGCACGCCATGGACCGGACGCGCACGACCCCCTACATCGGCTGACGCTTGGCCGCAGCGACCCGTTCGAGTACGCGGGACGTGCAGCCCAGAATCTCGGGTTCCGCGCGACGGATGAACGTCCCGATCAGGCTCTCGGGCCCGTACCGCCCCGCGATCTCATTGATCCGGTCGATCGGGTTCGTGGGCGTGCCGTCCGGCGTTGTGTTCATATCGCAGAAGCACAGCGCGTCATTGAGGTGCGCGCTCTCGCGGGGGAACTCGCCCTCCAGCTCCTCGCGCAAGCCGCGCGCTTCCGCCTCCATCCAGGCACAGGAGTGGTGTGCGACCAGGTTGATGACCCGTGCGTCGGCGTCGGCCACGTCCCGGAGATAGCGTGCGCCGTCCAGCGGGTGAAAGCCCGTCTTGGCCAGGTCCGGCGCATAGCCGATGTCATGCAGGACCGCCGCGGCCTCCAGCAGATCCGCGTCCTGGTCAAGGATAAGCGCGATCGTGCGCGCCCTCTCGGCGACCCCTAGGCAGTGCTTCCACCGACGCGGCAGCGGCTCGGCGAGCAGGGACTCAGCCAGGGGATAAGCCCACTCCGTCAACTTCGGCAAGCTACGAACGCTCCTCTCGCGTCGGCACGGCACGGACCGTCCGCACCCTGCCCTGTCCGCCCCCCGCCAGCACGCCGGCGGTCTCCAACTTCTCCAGCGCCTTGGTCACCGTGGGACGGGAGACCCCGAACCGTTCGGCCAGCGCGGAAGCACTGGGGAATGGCTGCCCCACTTCGAGCCCGTCAGCCGTGATGATGTCCGCGATCCGCTGTTCGAGCGGTCGCCGGTCGACTTGCGCGCCCGGGCGCACGACGCGCCACCGTCCGCCCGGCACCGGTTCGGCCACACCTTCCTGCCTCAGCGCAGCGAATGCGCGGAGCGCGACCCCACGCGAGACCTTGTGATCTCTCATGACCTCAGCCAGCGACGGAAGCTCCGTCATGTCCGGGTCCGTCTCGATCCACGTCTTGAGCGTGTCGGCGATCTTCAGGAAGGTCCCCCGAGGGTTGGCCTGCTGCGACACTCGCTCTCCCTCTCCGCTCGCCCGTCGTCTCCCTCAAGACTCCCATGCCTGGCAACCACCGAGGAGAGGGGACGCAGGGCAGCTCAGCGGGCCCTTTCAAGCTGATCGACAAGACGCGTCAGCTCGTCCTCGGTGAGCTGATAGCGGTCCGGGTCCCATTGCACTTTGTAGTGGGGCTCCAGTTCCGCGATCGCCTTCCGCATCTCGTGCGTGGCGTCGAGGAACCGCTCGACACGCTGGACAGGGAGCCGTTCGTTGAACTCGCGAGCTTGTTCCCCTCCCCCAAGCATCGCAGGATCCACGTGCACAGGTGCGGTGGATGCGTACAGGACGGCCTTGACGGCAGTGATCGTTCGATCGAACGCCTGATGCCTGGTGGCGTTGCGGTCAAAGTACGCCTTGGCCCAGGGAGCCAGCAGCCCACCACTCAACCCACCTATGAGAGCCGCAACGATCGTCACCACGTGTCCCACGTGCCCCCCTCGATGTCGGCACTGAATGCCGCGAAGACTAGCGATGCCCCTGCTCACAGCACGGCGGCCCGTCTCAGTTTCCGTCTCATTCACCCCCGTCCGGCACCGTTCACGGGCGTCCCCTCCCCCGCCCGGCGTACGGCCGTGAACGGCCACGAACAGCGTCGGATCATGCTCCGACCAGCAGGAACAGACCTCGAAAGCGAGTGTGGCGCAAGTCACCGAGGGTTCAAATCCCTCCGCTACCGCTGGAGAAGGGCCCCGTCGAAAGACGGGGCCCTTCGTGCGATCATGGCCCCGCTCGACGCGCGTCAGTGACAGGTGTGACAGGGGAGGCCGCGATGGCGGTGAACGCCAAGAAGATCGCCGTCTACGTCCTCGTGGTCTTCGTGCTCTACGTGATCATCACGGACCCGGCCAAGGCCGCCGACTACGTCCAGATAGGGTTCGAGGGCATATCCGACGCCGCCAAGGCGGTCGGCGACTTCATGACGTGGATCGCCAACGGAGGTAAGTCATGATCCGTCACCTGGTGCTCTTCCGGCTGAACGAGGGCGTCGAGCGCGACGACCCGCGGGTGGTCAAGGGCGTCGAGGCGTTCCGCGCGCTTCAGGGCACGATCCCCGAGATCCGCTTCTGGGAGCTCGGCTGGAACATCAGCGACCGGCCCATCGCCCACGACTTCGCCATCAACTCCGCCTTCGACGACGCCGACGCGCTGCGCCGCTACGTGGAACATCCCGCGCACCAGGCGGGCGTCGCGCTGTGGCGCGAGTTCGCCACCTGGGTGATCGCCGACTACGAGTTCTGAATCTTCCCGGCCGCCCGGCCCACCGCCTCACCGCACACCGCTCCCCGAGCCTCCGCCGATCAGCGGGGGCTTTCGTACGTTTTGGATGATTCATCCCTCAACACGGGGTTATGCGGTGCTTGAACACAGTGGACTGTCTTGTGATGCTATGACCGCTTTTCACGGACGGATTGACGGATGAGTTGACGGATGAAGAGGTGGCGTTGACCGTGTCGGCCAGTACTGCGCCGCCCCAGGACGAGGTTCCCGCCCAGGCCCCGGCTCCGGCCGAGACCACGCCCCCCGCCAACCGGCGCGGCGCCGACACCCGGGCGCTGACCCAGGTGCTCTTCGCGCAACTCAAGGAGCTCCAGCCGGGTACGCCGGAGCACGACCGCGTGCGCGGGGCGCTCATCGAGGCCAACCTCCCCCTCGTGCGCTACGCGGCCGCCCGCTTCCGCTCCCGCAACGAACCCATGGAGGACGTCGTCCAGGTCGGCACCATCGGGCTGATCAACGCCATCGACCGCTTCGACCCGGAGCGGGGCGTGCAGTTCCCGACCTTCGCGATGCCCACGGTGATCGGCGAGATCAAGCGCTACTTCCGCGACAACGTCCGTACGGTCCACGTCCCGCGCCGGCTGCACGAGCTGTGGGTGCAGGTCAACAGCGCGACCGGGGACCTGACGACCGCCCTCGGGCGCACCCCCTCCACCGCCGAGGTCGCCGAACGGCTGCGCATCACCGAGGAGGAGGTGCTGTCCTGCATCGAGGCGGGGCGGTCGTACCACGCCACCTCGCTGGAGGCCGCCCAGGAGGGCGACGGGCTGCCGGGGCTGCTGGACCGGCTCGGCTACGAGGACCCCGCCCTGGAAGGCGTGGAGCACCGGGACCTCGTCCGGCACCTGCTCGTCCAGCTCCCCGAACGCGAACAGCGGATTCTGCTCCTGCGCTACTACAGCAATCTCACCCAGTCGCAGATCAGCGCGGAACTCGGCGTCTCCCAGATGCATGTCTCGCGGCTGCTCGCACGGAGCTTCCAGCGGCTGCGGTCGGCGAACCGGATCGACGCGTAATCGAAAGAGCGAGCGAGGAGTAACCGGCGCGACTGAATCGCTCACCAGGGCGGTTGTGGTGGGTTCTGTGCCGAAAAGCCGTCAGACCCCCTGTTTCCAGGGCCGTTTCGCGTCTCGCATGTCGACATGTCACTACAGCGTGTTGCCGACATGTGACATTCTGCGGGAAGTGCGTTTGCCGGAGCTCCGGCTCCGGTATTCAGGTGAAGGCTGCGTTCCTGATGTGGGAGCGTCCGCCGCGACCGTCCCGCGACCCAAAGGGGGTGGCATGTCCGCAGAACAGGGCAGCTCGAAGGTGCTCACGCTCGCGGAGAGCGACACAGCGCCGCATGCGCTCGACGCACTCGGCCCCATCGACGAGGTCACGGACCTCGAGGCCGTGCCGGGCCCGGCCCTCGCCGCCGCCCCCGCGCCGGTCATGCCGGCCACGGAGGACATCGACACCCGCACCCTGTCCCGCTCCCTGTTCCTGCGGCTGGCCGCACTCGACGAGAACAGCCCCGAGCGTGCCTACGT
This sequence comes from Streptomyces sp. NPDC052682, assembly GCF_040678435.1. NCBI lineage: Bacteria > Bacillati > Actinomycetota > Actinomycetes > Kitasatosporales > Streptomycetaceae > Streptomyces > Streptomyces sp. NPDC052682. The sequence continues at coordinate 125,301 of NZ_JBFATS010000008.1, forward strand.
CCGGGACACCCTGATCGAGCTCAACCTTCCGCTCGTGCGGTACGCCGCCGCCCGGTTCCGTTCCCGCAACGAGCCGATGGAGGACATCGTCCAGGTCGGCACGATCGGTCTGATCAAGGCGATCGACCGGTTCGACTGCGAACGGGGGGTCGAGTTCCCCACCTTCGCGATGCCAACCGTCGTCGGCGAGATCAAGCGGTTCTTCCGCGACACGTCCTGGTCGGTGCGGGTGCCGCGGCGGCTGCAGGAGCTGCGGCTGGCGCTGACCAAGGCCAGCGACGAGCTGTCCCAGAAGCTGGACCGGTCGCCGACGGTGGCCGAACTCGCCGCGGTGCTGGGGGTGTCCGAGGAGGACGTGGTCGACGGGCTGGCCGTCGGCAACGCGTACACGGCGTCCTCGCTGGACTCGCCGGCTCCCGAGGACGACGGCGGCGAGGGGTCGCTGGCGGACCGGCTGGGCTACGAGGACTCGGCGCTGGAGGGCGTGGAGTACCGGGAGTCGCTGAAGCCGCTGCTGGCGAAGCTGCCGCCCCGCGAGCGGCGGATCATCATGCTGCGGTTCTTCGCGAACATGACGCAGTCGCAGATCGGTGAGGAGGTCGGCATCTCGCAGATGCACGTCTCACGCCTCCTGACGCGGACGCTGGCGCAGCTGCGGGACGGTCTGATCTCGGACTGACCGTCCCGTCCGCGGACCGTCCGCAGTGTTGCGTGGCACGTCCGTCGCCGGCCGGGGCCGGGGGGGGTGTCCGTCCTCGGTCTGCCGGACGGTGTCCTACGGCTCCGGCAGCCGCTGCGGGCGGACATCCCGGCACGTCCCCTTCCGTGCGGGCGACCGAAGCCGCAGCGGCCGGCGTGCCGTTCAGCCCCCGGCCGGTTCTCCGCTCAGCCCAGCGCGAGCCAGGCCACCGCCGCCACGATCGCCACCGCCGCGACGATGCCCACGATCAGACCGATCCGGGGCCCCGACGAGGCCGGGGCCTGGCGGGACCGCGGGGCGCCCTCGTCGACGAACGCGCGGAACATCTGGGTGCTGCCAGCGGGGTCGTGGTTGCCCTGGGGGCCCTGCGTGTTAGCCATGGCCCGAGACACTAGCGAATCCCGGGTCAGGGGCCCAAGCGGGGGCCCGGGGCGGGGTCGTTCAGGGTGCGGACCAGGGACGTCCAGAAGGTGGGGGCGTAGTCGGTGATCGACGGCTGCGGCGTGCCCTTCGGCCAGGTGAAGGTGATGCCCGGGTTGTGCAGGCCGGTGCTGTCGGGGAGGAAGAAGTGCGGGCTGCCGCGCACCTCGGGGGCCTTGGCCTCCTCCCACTGGTCGAAGAGCGCCTGGCGGCTGGTGCCGCGGCGCAGCGCCCCGTCGAGGTGGGCGGTGTCCACCAGGGGACAGTCCTCGGCGACGGCCATGATCTCGGTGTGGACGCTGATGCAGCGGGACTCGGCGTAGAAGGCGTGCCGCAGTGCCGCGTCGAGCTGGTCGGAGGCGGCCAGGGCCGCGCGGGGCGGCCCCGGCTGGGTCTTGACCGCCTGCACGGCCTCCATGGCGGGCAGCATGGTCACCGGGTAGCCGGACTCCGGGCCCTGCCAGCCGGTCCAGCCGAGCGCGGGCTCGCAGTCGGCCACCGCGGCGACCTCGGGGTCGAGGATCCACTTCGGTGTGGGCCGGGAGTTGAACAGTTCCAGCGGGAACGCCCGGTGGTCGACGGCGAGGTCCACGCCCTCGCGCGCGGCTGCCCGGCGCAGGTTGAACAGGGCCAGCGAGGCCCACGGGCAGCCGATGTCGGAGTACACGATCAGGGTGTTGTTCGTCATGGTGCTCGTCATGGTGCCCGTCCTCAGCCGGCCGCGGCCAGGGCGGGACTGGCCGTTTCGGGTCGGGTGAAGGTGCGGTTGTGGTAGACGAGCGGCTCCTGGTCACCGACGTACACGGCCGCGACCCGGCCCACCAGGATGCTGTGGTCACCGCCGTCCAGCACCGCGTGCAGGGTGCAGGCCAGCCGTGCCGCGGCGCTGGGCAGGCCGGGCAGGTCCAGCTCGCAGGGGACCATGTCGCCGGAGGCGAACTTGTCGTGACCGGGGCGCGCGAAGCGCTTGGCGATCTCGGCCTGGTCGGCGGACAGGACGTTGACCATGAAGTGTTCGGCGGTGACGAACGTGTCGTGGGAGCCGGCCGACTTGGCCGGGCAGACCAGCACCAGGGGCGGGTCCAGGGACAGCGAGCTGAACGAGCTCGCCGTGAACCCCCAGCGGCGGCCGGTTGCGTCGGTGGTGGTCACGACGGTGACGGGGCTGGGCACTTGGGCCATGGCTCGGGTGAAGTCCGAGGGAGCGACGGCGGACATCGGTCCTCCAGGGGCGCCGGAAGCGGATAGTGCGGTGCCGGGACAGGGATGTGCGGTGCGGGCGGGAGGGGCGGGTGCCTCCTCGCCCCTCCCGTGGACCATCAGGCGCTGGCCGTGCTCGGGGCGGCGAAGCCGCCCGGGACCGCCGGTTCGGCGTCCAGCCAGATACCGGACGGGGTGCCGAAGCGCGGCTGCTCGGGGTCGCGCGCGTCCCAGATGATCTCGCCGCGGCGGACCGTGACGTCGGGACGGCCGGTGAAGGTCCACCCCTCGTACGCCGACCAGCCGACCTTGGCGTAGGTGTGCTTGGCCGCCATGATCCACTTGACGTCCGGGTCGAACAGGACGAAGTCGGCGTCCAGCCCGACCGCGATCCGGCCCTTGCGCCCGCCCAGCCCGAACAGGTCGGCCGGGCCCTCACAGGTGAGCCGGGCCACGTGCCGCATGGCCTCGTCGGTGGACATCTCCGGGTAGCGCCGGCGCATGCCCGTGTACAGGGCGATGACGAGCTCCTGCACACCGGGCAGCCCGGGCGGGGCGTCCGCGACGTCGAGGAGTTTCTCCTCCACGGTGTGCGGGGCGTGGTCGCTGCCGAGGCTCGCGACGCTGCCCTCCATCACCGCGTCCCACAGCCTGCCCTTGTCCTTCTCGCAGCGGATCGCGGGGCGCAGCCGGATACGGGCGCCGAGCCGCTGGGTGTCGGGGGCGGTGAAGGACAGGTGGTGCGAGGTCACCTCGTAGGTGACCGGCAGGCCCGCCTTCGCGGCCGCCTTGAGCAGGTCCGACTCCTCCGAGGAGGAGACGTGCAGGACGTGCGCGGCGGTGCCGTGCTTGCGGACCAGTTCGATCACCCGCGAGCAGGCGACGATGCCGCCGGTGCGCGGGTGGGCGGACTCGTAGGCGTCGTAGCCCTCCGGCGGGGCCTGGGTCTCGTCCAGGAGCGAGAAGACGCTGTCGTCCTCGGCGTGCAGCACCAGCCGGATGCCGCGCTCGGCGGCGATCTCGAAGATCCGGTCGAGGACGACCGGGTCGCGGATGATGTTCGGTGCCGTGTGATGGCCCGTCATGAACACCTTGACGGACGTCGCCTGGCGGGGCTGCAGGCGGTGCAGGTTCTCCACGCTGTCCACGGTGACGCCCATGTGGAAGCGGAAGTCGACCAGGGAGTCGCCCGAGACGAGGGCGGCCTTCTCGGCGGCCAGCTCCGGTTCCGTCAGAGGCGGCTGGGTGTTGGGCATGTCGATGACGGTGGTGACACCGCCCGCGGCCGCCGCCCGGCTGCCGTGCGCCCAGTCCTCCTTGTGGGTGAGGCCGGGCGTGCGGAAGTGGACGTGGGGATCGATGGCGCCGGGCAGCAGGTAGCGGCCCCGCGCGTCGATCGTCTCCTTGGCCGGCGGCGTCTCACCGGGCGCCAGCACGGCCGTTATTCGCTCACCGGACACGGCGAGGCCGCCGTCCTGCACTCCGTCAGGGGTGACTACGCGCGCGTTGGTGACGACGAGGTCGTACGTCTGCGTCACAGGTCCTCCGAGTGGTGGATGGGTGGGGGCGAGGTGTCAGGGGGTGACCCACGAGGCGCCGGCCAGCTCCCGCGCCAGGTCGTTCGTCGGGCCCATCAGGCCGACCGCCCGGGCGTCGCGGGCCAGCTTGTTCAGCGGGTGGTCGTGCAGGTAGCCGGCGCTGCCCAGCAGCCGCAGCGACTCCTGGACGACCTCCTCCGAGATCTGGGAGCAGAAGATCTTGCTGTAGAGGGTGGTGCTGCCCGGCTCCGCCGAGTCGCGGCGGGCGGAGGCGTCGACCAGGGCGCGGGCGGCCTCCACCTTGGCCGCGAGGTCCACCAGCCGGTGGCGGACGGCCTGCTGGTCCTTCAGGCCGCGGCGCCGGGCGTGCGCGAGCACCGTGCGGTACGCGGTGGCGGCGATGCCGGCCGAGACGGCGCCCAGGGTGGCGCCCGACTCGCGGACCCCGGCGATGATGCGGACGGCGGCGCCCTCGGGGCCGAGCATCGCCGAGTCGTCCACCGTGCAGGCGGTCAGCTCGACGAAGCCGGTCGCGGAGGAGCGCATGCCGACCAGGTCCATGCCGGTGTTGGCGAACAGGCCCGGGTTGCCGGCCTCGATGAGGAAGAACGTCTGGCCGTCACTGCCGTAGGTGCTGGCGTGGCCGTCGGCCGGCGCGGAGGTCTGGGCGAGCACCAGGTACACGTCCGCCAGGCCGGCCCCGGTGGTGAACGCCTTGGCGCCCTGAAGCAGCCAGGTGCCGTCGGCGGTGCGCCGCGCCGTGGTGGCGAGGTTGCGCTTGTCGGCGCCCGCACCGGACTCGCTCCACGCGGAGGCGGCGATCCACTCGCCGCTCGCCAGCCGCGGCAGGTAGCGCCCGCGCTGCTCCTCGCTGCCCCACTCGCTGATCCGGGAGCTCACCGCGTAGTGCTGGAACAGGATGATCGCGACCGACGGGTCGGCGGCGGCGGTCAGTTCGATCAGCCGGTTGGTGAGCAGGGCGTCGCCGCCCTGGCCGCCGTACTCCACCGCGACGGCCGCGCCGAGGATGCCGGAGGCGCGCAGGGCCGTGAAGACCTCCTCCGGCAGCCGCGCGGCGGCGTCCGCCTCCTGCGCGTGCCGGCGCAGCACCTCGGTCAGGTCCGCGTACCGCTCGGCGAGTTCGGCGCGGGTGGGCACCTGGGTGCCCGCCTCGGTGAGGGTCAGACCGCCAGCGGGAGCCATGCGGGTTCCTCCTTGTAGTCGTAGTTCTTGAGCGTGGCGATGCAGGCCGGCTCGTCGAGCTGGGCGAGCTTGCGGCTGACGCTGACCCAGTGCAGGGTGTCGGCGCCGTCGCCGCGCCCGGCCACGGAGGCCGCCGCGGCGGTGCTGCCGCCGGGGGTGTCGATCTCGATGACGCCGCGCTGCAGACCGGCCCGGCGGGCCAGCCGCTCGGGGACGGTGCCGGGGATGCTGGAGGCCGCGGCCAGGCAGGTGGTGCCCGTCAGCGCGATGCTGGGGTGCCACTTGGGGACCGAGATGGCGCGCACCGCGAGCCGTCCCTCCGTGTACTGGCCGACGGCCGCGATCTTCGGGAAGACGCCGTCGGCGGGCCACTTGAGCAGCTCGCAGGCGGCGGTACGGATGTCCAGCATCCGCTCGTAGACGTCCTCCCCGGCCTCGAACAGCTCGGCCTCGTCGCGCAGGCCCAGTTCCTGGGCGTCCACGAACACGTACGGGTTGCCCATGGAGACCAGGGACGCCTCCTGCACCCCGCTGCCGGTGATCAGCTGGTCCACGGGGTTGCCGGTGAGCAGCAGTTCGTCGAGCCGGGCCCCGGCGTCCTGGAGGAAGTGCACGGTGAAGCTGCCGCTGCGGCGGCGGGCCTCGTCCACCTCGCACACCACGTGGTCGCCGTTGTTGAGGACCCGGACCCGCACCCGGCCGCCGGGCGCGAGCCGGGGCAGCCAGGCCTGGCCGTCGGCGGCCACCACCGCGGCGAGGATGGAGTGCCCGCAACTGCCCTTGAAGTCGAACCGGCCGACACCGCCCGTCAGCCCCTGCACGAACCGGTAGTCCAGGTCGAACATGGGATGCGCGGAGGGCTCGACCAGCGCGAACTTCAGGATGTCGCTGCGGCCGTTGGCCTCCAGCCACTCACGGATGCGGGTGAGCACGGGCGTCAGCCGCTCCTCGTCGCGGGGCAGCTGCCGCTGGTCCAGGACCAGGGTGGGGGTCGGCGCGCCCACGGCCCGGGCGATGTATCCGATCACACCGCCACCTCCGGGACACCGAGCGCGGGCCGGTCCTCGCGCGCGCAGAACTGGTCCAGCCACAGCTCGTGCACCAGCAGCGACCAGATGGCCAGCGAGGCGCGGTCGTCGGGCCGCTCCGCCTGGACGCGGAACAGCTCCTCCACCTGCTGCGGGTTCAGCCGGCCGTGCCGGCGCAGCCGGTCGGCGGACAGCAGGTCGCGGGCGTAGGCGTACAGGGCCTGGCCGGGCTGGATCATGGCGGTGATGGGCAGGGTGAACGGCTGCTTCGGGCGGTTGAGGACCGAGTCGGGCAGCAGACCGCCGGCGGCGGTGTACAGGACCTTCTTGCGGCGCGTGCCGTCGATCTTCAGGTCGGCCTTGAGGGAGCGGGCGTAGCGCACGACGCTCGGCTGGCAGAACGGCAGCCGCACCTCCACCGAGGCCGACATCGACAGGTGGTCGACGCGGCGCAGGTGGTACGCCGGGAGCCGCTTGCCGATCTCGAACTCGGTGAGCGTGGTCATACGGTCGGCGGTGGACGCCCGCAGCAGCTCCGTGATCTCCTCGGCGGCCGAGCCGTGGTCGGTGACGAACGCGAGGTACTCCGGGGAGTACAGGCTTTCGCGCAGGCGCCGGGGGACGGCGGCGAGGGCCTCCACGTAGTCCGGCACCCAGTCCGTGCCGAACGGGGCGTCCATGGCCTTCTTCAGCCGGTCGTAGCCGCCGAACAGCTCGTCGGCGGCATCGCCGGTGAGGGCCACCTTGAAGCCGGCGTCCCGCACGGCGGCGAACAGGGCGTACGTGGACAGGGTGATGGGGTCGGCGTTGGGCTGCCCGAGGTGCCAGACGACGTCGGCCAGCAGCGCGGGGAAGCGGGCCGGGTCGATCTCCACCTGGTGGTGCGTGGTGCCCGCCCGCTCGGCGACCTCACGGGCGAAGGCCCGCTCGTCGGACGGCCAGGTGCCGGTGTAGGCGATGTTGAAGGAGTGCAGGTCGCGCACCTTCTCGGCGGCCAGCACGGTGACCAGGCTGGAGTCCAGGCCGCCGGACGTGATCGCGGAGACCGGGACGTCGGCCTCGGTCAGCCGGTGCACCTCGGTGCGCAGCAGCGACCGTACGTGCTCGGCGGCTTCCGCCTCGTCGCAGTGCGGGGCGCGGGCACCGGTGGTGGGGCGGATGGTGACGTGCATGCCGCCGGAGCGGGTGACGCGGACGGTCGCGGCGGGCGGGAGCACCTGGACGCCCTCGAACATGGTCTGCTCGCCGAACGGCGTCTTCGTCGTCAGGTAGGCGTCCAGGCCCGCCTCGGTCGGCCTGACGGGCACGTTGCGGAAGGAGAGCAGGGCGGGCAGCTCGGAGGCGAAGTACAGGTGCCGCCGGGCGGCGTCCCAGTGGTAGTACAGCGGCTTCATGCCGACCTCGTCGGTGGCGAGGTAGAGCGTGGGCTCGCCGCGCAGGTCGACGACGGCCACCGAGTACATGCCGTCGAGGTGCTCGGGGAAGGCGGCGCCGTACTCCGCGTACAGCGCCGGGAGCACCGAGCCGTCACAGGTGTCGCGGAAGGTATACCCGCGGGCGGAGAGCTTCTGCCGCAGCTCCTCGTGGTTGTAGATCTCGCCGTTGAAGACGACGACGATGTGCTCGCCCAGCGTGTACGGCTGGTCGCCGCCGTCGAGGTCCATGATGGCGAGCCGGTTGTTGCCCAGCGCCCAGCCCGCGCCGCAGGTGTGCGTCTGCGCGTCGGGGCCGCCGTGCCGCTGGGCCGCCGCCACGGACCGCAGCTCGTGCGGCGTGGCCAGGGCGTCGAAGTGACCGAATATTCTGCACATGACTGAAGATCACCGGACCTTTGTGGAGACACCGGCACGCTCGTAGAGCACCGGATCGAACGGGGTGGGGCCACCGCAGGTGGCGAAGCGGGGGGCGGCGGGGTCTTCGTCGGGGTGCCGGGTGCCGTGCGGCACACCGGGCGGGGCGTAGAGCACGTCGCCGGGCTCGGCGTCGTACCACTGGCCGTCCAGGTGGAGCTGGCCCTTGCCCTCGAAGGCGATGAAGGCCTCCTCGCTCTCGGGGTGGACGTGGACGTTGAAGTACTCGCCGGGCTGCATGAAGCCGCAGTGCAGGCACAGCTGGGGGGAGCCGGTGCCGGGCCAGAAGAGGAAGTTCATGGTGGCGGTCTTGGCGGAGGGCTCGGCCTGGCCGGTGCCGGTGAAGCCCTTCAGCTGCGTCTCCTCGTTCCACAGCCGGGAGAAACGGCGGGGGTCGGTGCCGGGGGCGCGGTCGGGACGCAGCGTGGTGTTCCACACGTAGGCCGTGAGGTCCATGCCGGCGTCGGCGCTCAGCTCGTACAGGTCGCCGGTCGGCGCGTACACCGTGTCGGCCCGGCTGACCCGCCTGCGGGCGGCCCCCGAGGCGGCGGAGCCGGAGCCCGCGAAGACGACCACGACGTTCTCCTCGTGCGCCGAGGACTGCGGCCGCCACACGGCGCCGGCGGGCAGCCGGACCACGTCGAGCCGCACGATGCGCGCGCCGAGGTGCGGGCCGACCGCCGTCGCGACCCTGCAGCCGTCGAGCTGACGGAACTCCAGGTCGCCCGCCTTGATGACGGCGCCCTGGGCGGTTGCGGTGCTCATGCCTTTCCTTTCGCTGGGCTGGGCTGGGGCTGGAGGGGTGGGGTCGGTGCGGAGGGGAGGAGCCGGGTGGGGGGATCCCGGCCGGGGCGGGGTGCGGGGGCCACCGCGGGGTGCGGCAGGTCCGCCGCCGGGTGCGGTGGGTGCCGCGGGTGCGGACGCCGCGGAGTGCGGTGGAGGCCGCGGGTTTCGCTGGTGCGGCAGGTCCGCCGCCGGGTGCGGCGGGCGCCACGGGTGCGGCTGACGCCGCGGGTCTCGCTGGTGCGGCAGGTCCACCGCCGGGTGCGGCAGGTGCCACGGGTGCGGCTGACGCCGCGGAGTGCGGCGACTGCCGCGGGTCTCGCTGGTGCGGCAGGTCCACCGCCGGGTGCGGCAGGTGCCACGGGTGCGGCTGACGCCGCGGGTCTCGCTGGTGCGGCAGGTCCGCCGCCGGGTGCGGTGGGTGTTGCCGGTGCCGCGGTGGGCGGCGGGTTGGGCGGTTGTGGGTCGGTGGCCGGGCCGTGTGGGGCGGTGCCCAGCCGGCTGGGGCCCCAGCGCCTGCCAGTTCAGCAAGCCCCAGGCCCTTCGACGCGTGCTCGTGGTCCGCTCGGGGAGTTGCTCGAACAGCAGGCGGGAGGTCGCTACCGAGGTTCTCCGATCGCGGTCCCGAGTCCGTCCCGGTGCGATTCCTTCCAGTTCCCGGTGTTTTGCGGCAAAACGCACGCAGGCCCGTGCCCCGGCGCTCGGCCGGGACACGGGCCCGAAGGGGGTGCGGGATCAGGCGGCTGCCTTGGCGGAGATGGCCTCGTTGACCAGCTCCAGGTACTGACGGGGCGTCTCGGCGTCGGTGACGGCGTCCTCGTCCAGGGTCACGTCGTAGTCGCGCTCGATGCGCCCCGTGGTCTGCAGGACGGCCAGCGAGTCGTACCCGAGGACCTCGAACGGGACGTCCAGCACGTCGCCGTCCAGGTTCACCGACTCCGCCTCACCGGCGCACTCGCGCAGCAGGGCGGTCAGCTCGGTGATGGTGAGTGCGGGCATGGAAGACCTCTCAATCTCGTACGGGTTCGGGACATTCGGTGGGAAGGCGAGGGGGACCCGCCGCCCGGGGTCAGCCGGCGGCGCGCACCACTATCGCCGCGTTGAAGCCGCCGCGGCCGCGGGCCAGCACCAGGGCGGTGCGCAGGGACGCGGGGCGCGCCTGACCGGTGACCAGGTCCACCGGGCAGTCGTCCGCGGGCCGCGTCACGTTGATCGTGGGCGGGATCACCTGGTCGCGCAGCGCCAGGAGGGCCGCGGCCAGGTCGAGGGAGGCGCCGCCCGCGGCGAGCCGGCCGGTCATCGTCTTCGGGGCGGTGACGGGCACCCCGCGCGGGCCGAACAGGCCGGCCAGCGCTTCGGCCTCGGCGCGGTCGGCGTCCCGGCGGCCCGCCGCGTCCGCGAACACCACGTCCACGTCGGCGGCGCTCAGCCCGGCGTCGGCCAGGGCCAGTTCGGCGGCGGCGCGCAGCCGCGGGGCGCCGGTGCCGGGCGGCGGGTCGAAGGTCGCCGCGTACCCGGCGACCGTGCCGTACCCGCTCGCGCCCCGCGCGCGGGCCCCGGCCGCGTCCTCCAGCACCAGCAGCGCGCCGCCCTCACCGACGACATGGCCGTCGGCGTCGGCGGAGAACGGCAGGTAGGCGCGGTCCGGGTCCGCCACGGTGCTCAGCTCGCCGCCCGCCAGGTGGGCCGCCCAGCCCCACGGGCACAGCGCGGAGTCCACGCCGCCGGCGAGCAGCACCGGGACGCCCTTGCGCAGCTGCCTGCGGGCCTGGGCGACCGCGTCGAGGCCGCCCGCCTGCTCGGTGACCAGCACGCCGCTGGGACCGCGCAGCCCGTGCCGGATGGAGATCTGGCCGGTGTTGACGGCGTAGAACCAGGCGAACGACTGGTACGCGCTGACGTGCTGGCCGCCCTTGCTCCACAGGGCCTGCAGCTCCCGCTGGCCGAACTCGAAGCCCCCCGCCGAGGCGGCGGTGACGACACCGGCGGAGAAGTCGGGCAGCTCCCGGGCGTCGATGCCCGCGTCGGTGAGCGCCTCCGCGGCGGCGGCGAGCGCCAGCCGGGTCATGTGGTCGGTCTGCGGCAGCAGCCGGCTGGAGACGTGCTCCGCCGGGTCGAAGCCGGGCACCTCGCCGGCCAGCTTCGCCGGGTACTGGGCGGCGTCGAACCGCTGAACGGGCCGGATGCCGCTCTCGCCGCGCAGGGTCGCCGCCCACCACCTCTCGGTGCCCAGGCCGTTGGGCGCGGCCACGCCGAGGCCGGTGACCAGGGGCGTGCCCGGGGCGGAGTCCTCCGCGGCGGAGGGGGAGCGGTCGAGGGTCTGGGTGGTCATGCTGCGTCTCCCGTGCGCGGGCGGGTCAGGATCATCGCGCTCTGGAAACCGCCGAAGCCGCTGCCCACGCTGAGCACGGTGTCGGTGCGCTGCTCGCGGGCGGTCAGCGGGGTGTAGTCCAGGTCGCAGGCGGGGTCGGGGTGGTGCAGGTTGGCGGTGGGCGGCACGGTGTTGTGCTCGATCGCCAGCGCGCTGGCGGCGACCTCCAGGGAGCCGATGGCGCCCAGGGAGTGCCCGATCATCGACTTGATGGAGCTGACCGGCACCTCGTAGGCGTGGCTGCCGAGGCTGCGCTTGAACGCCGCGGTCTCGTGGCGGTCGTTCTGCTTGGTGCCGGAGCCGTGCGCGTTGATGTAGTCGACGGCCGTCGGGTCGAGACGGGCCTCGTCGAGGGCGACCCGGATCGCCTCGGCCATCTCGGTGCCGTCCTTCGTCAGGCCGGTCATGTGGTACGCGTTGCAGCGGGTGGCGAAGCCCGCGATCTCGGCGTAGACGTGGGCGCCGCGGCGGCGGGCGGCCTCGAACTCCTCCAGGATCAGCACCGCCGAGCCCTCGCCCAGCACGAAGCCGTTGCGGGAGGCGTCGAACGGGCGGGAGGCGGTCTCCGGCTCGTCGTTGCGGGGCGAGGTGGCCTTGATGGCGTCGAAGCAGGCCACCGTGATCGGGGAGATGGGCGCCTCCGTGGCCCCGGCGATCATGACGTCGGCGCTGCCCTCGCGGATCAGTTCGACGGCGTACCCGATGGAGTCCAGGCCCGAGGTGCAGCCGGTGGAGACCATGGAGACCGGGCCCTGGGCGCCGGTGCGCCAGGCCACCTCGGCCGCCATGGAGCTGGGCACGAAGTAGTCGAACAGGTGCGGCACGGCGAGGGTGTGGTCCACCTGCCAGGTGGAGCCGCCCCGGCTGACGGTGTTGTACTCGCGGTCGAGGCCCATCGTGCAGCCGACGGCGCTGCCCAGTGTCACTCCGGTGCGCAGCGGGTCGAGGCCGCCGGGCTCGAGGCCGCTGTCGCGCAGTGCCTCGTCGGCGCTGACGAGGGCGAACTGGGCGGCGCGGTCGAGGCGTTCGGCCTCCTCGGGGGTGAAGCCGTGCAGCAGCGGGTCGAAGTCGGCCTCGGCGGCGATGCGGGACCGGAACGGCGAGGCGTCGAACAGGGTGATGCCGCGGGTGGCGGTCCGGCCGGCGGTCAGCAGCGACCAGAACTCCTTCGTTCCCACGCCGCCGGGGGCGACCACCCCGATACCGGTGATGACGACACGTCGGTTCATTGGCTGTCCTTCACGGGAGTGTCCTCCTGCTGGGGTGCGGTCCAGGCGGTCGGGCGGGTACGGGCGGACGGGTCGGACGGGGCGGGGACCGGTACGGCGTCGCCGCGCTGCACGATGCGGCAGGCCCGGGCCAGCAGCCGGGGAAGCGCCGGCCCGCGCAGGAAGAAGTGGTCGCCGGGGAGGGTGCGTTCGACGACCGGGCCGGTGGTCCAGCGCCGCCAGCCGGCCATCACCTCGCGCCCGGCGAGCGGGTCGAGGTCGCCGGAGACGGCGAGCAGCGGCACCGACAGCGGACCGTCGGCGGCCTCCCGCAGGGCGTGGGCGAGCCGCAGGTCGTCACGGATGACCTTCAGGGCCGCGCGCTGCCAGACACCGCCCCGCGGGGTTTCCGGCGGCACCGCGCCGAACTCCCGCAGCATCTCCATCAGCCGGCAGTCCGGCAGGTCGGCGGCCTGGACCAGCGGGACCCGGGCGTCCGGCGGCGGGCAGGCGCCCACCACGACGAGCGAGGGGGCCGGGCGCCCGGCCTGCTCCAGGGCACGGGCCACCGTGTAGGCGACCATGCCGCCGAGGCTGTGGCCGTACAGCACGTACGGGGTCGCGGGCACCGGGCCGTGGTGGCGCAGCAGGTCGGCGAAGAGGGCGCGGCGGCCGGTGATCCGGGTCTCGCGGCGCCGGGCGTCCCGGCCGGGCAGCAGCACCGGGACGACCTCCGTCTTGGGGCCCAGCAGCTCGGGCCAGCGGGCGAACGCCGAGACGCCGGCGCCGGCGTGCGGGAAGCAGTACAGCCTCATGCCGCACCGCCCGCGGACGCCTCGTCGAGCAGCGGCTTCCACCAGTCGGGGTGGTCCCGGTACCAGGCGACGACCTCGCGCAGGCCCTCGTCCAGCGTCCGGCGGGGCGCGTAGCCGAGCTCGGCGCGGATCTTGCTGTCGTCGATGGCGTACCGCAGGTCGTGGCCCTTGCGGTCCTCGACGTAGGCGACGGACGAGAAGTCGGCCCCGCACAGGTCGAGCAGCCGCCGGGTCATCTCCAGGTTGGTCAGAGCGGTCGCCCCGCCGATGTTGTAGATCTCCCCGGGCCGTCCGCCGGTGAGGACCAGCTGCACCGCCCGGCAGTGGTCGTCCACGTGCAGCCACTCGCGGACGTTCGAGCCGTCGCCGTACAGCGGGACGGTCAGGCCGCGCAGCAGCCGGGTGACGAAGTTCGGGATCAGCTTCTCCACGTGCTGGTGGGTGCCGTAGTTGTTGGTGCAGCGGGTGACGCGCACGTCCAGGCCGTGCGTGCGGTGGTAGGCGCGGGCCAGCAGGTCGGCGGCGGCCTTGGAGGCCGAGTACGGCGAGTTGGGCAGCAGCGGCTCCTGCTCGGTCCAGGCGCCGCTGTCGATCGAGCCGTACACCTCGTCGGTGGACACGTGCACCACGGGTGAGACGCCGAGCCGCAGGCAGGCGTCCAGCAGGCTCTGGGTGCCGAGCACGTTGGTGGTGACGAAGGCGGCGGCCCCGGCCACCGACCGGTCGACGTGCGACTCGGCGGCGAAGTGCACCACCGCGTCGTGCCCGGGCAGCAGGTGGTGCAGCAGCTCGGAGTTGCCGATGTCGCCGCGTACGAAGTCCAGGCGCGGGTGGCCCATCGGCAGGTTGGCGGTGTTCCCGGCGTAGGACAGCTTGTCGAGGACCGTGACGCGGGCGTCCTCGTAGCCGGGGTAGCCGCCGGCCAGCAGGGTGCGCACGTAGTGGGAGCCGATGAAGCCGGCGCCGCCGGTGACGAGGATCCTCATGCCGTCCTGCCCTCCTGCGTACGGCCCGACCGGTCGGCGACGGCCTTGCGCAGCGCGGCGGCGACGGTGAGCACGTCGGCGTCGGACAGGCCGGGGTGCAGCGGCAGGCACAGGGTGCGGCCGGCCGCCCAGTCCGAGCCCGGCAGGGCGGGCGCGGTCCTGGCCCGGTGCGCGTACGCCGGGACCTTGTGCAGCGGGGCGTAGCGGAAGGTGGTGTAGATGCCCGCGGCCAGCAGGTCGCTCGCCACGGTGTCCCGGATCTGCGGGTCCATCTGCACCCAGTAGAAGTAGTACGTCGACTCGTGGCCATCCGGCAGCGGCGGCGGCAGCAGCAGGCCCTCCACACCGGCCAGTTCACGGTCGTACAGCCCGACGATCTCACGGCGGCGGCCGACCAGTTCGGGCAGCCGGCGCAGCTGTACGGCGCCGATGGCGGCGGTCAGGTCGTTGCCGATGACGCGCCGGCCCGGCTCGGGGACGTCGAGCTCCCACCAGCGGGACGACACCTTGGCGTAGCCGAAGCCGCTGGGCTGGACCAGGCCGTGGTAGGCCAGACGCCGGACCCGGGCGGCGCGTTCGGCGTCCTTGACGTAGATCATTCCGCCGTCGCCGGTGACCAGCACCTTCATGGCGTCGAAGCTCCACATGGCGAGGTCCCCGAAGGTGCCCACGGCACGGCCGTCCACCCGGGAGGCGACCGAGCAGGCGGCGTCCTCGACCAGGGCGATGCCCCGTTCGCGGCACATCCGCGCGATCCGCGCCACCTCGCCCGGGTAGCCGCCGTAGTGCAGCACGACCACCGCGCGGGTGCGCGGCGTCAGGGCGCGTTCGACGTCCTCGGCGGTGGGGTTGAGCGTACGGCCGTCCACGTCGCAGAAGACCGGGGTGGCGCCGGTGGTCAGGACGGCGTTGGCCGCGGCGACGAAGCTGAGCGAGGGCAGGACGACCTCGTCCCCCTGCGCGAGGTCGAGCGACTCCAGCGCCAGGAACAGTCCGGCCGTGCCGGAGTTGAGGAAGACGACGTGCTCGGCGCCGACCCCGAGGTGGGCGGCGAAGGCCGCCTCGAAGGCCTTGGTGCGCGGGCCGTGCCCGAGCCACCTGTCCTCGAACACATCGGCGATCGCGTTCAGTTCCTCAGCGCCCACCTGGGGCTGAAAGAGATTGATCATAGCCGCCTCTCAGGTCCTCGTGTCACGGCCGACCCTGGCCGGATCCGCTCGACACGGGATCGAGCCGCGATGGTGGGCTGCCGGGTGGGGGATGGGCGGGGGTGCGTCGGGGGTGTGGGAAGACGCCCGTCCGCAGGGGTGTCGGGGGGCGTCGCGGGAGGTCGTCCTAGCGGGTGCCGTCCGCGGGGCCGCCCGGGGTGGCCCGAGGGGGGTTCGAGTGGCGCTCCAGGGGTGGGCTGGAGCCTGCGGGGGCGACAGGACCGGACTATCCAGGAGTGCTCATGTCGGAACAGGAGCGACGGGTCGCCGTGGTCACGGGTGCGACCAGTGGAATCGGCCTCGCGGTGACCCGGCTGCTGGCGCAGCAGGGCCACCGGGTGTTCATCTGCGCGCGCAGCGAGGAGTCCGTGCGCAGCACGGTCAAGGAACTCCGCGAGGAGGGCCTGGAGGTGGACGGCGCCGCCTGCGACGTGCGCTCCGCCGACGACATCAAGGCGTTCGTGCAGGCCGCGGTGGACCGCTTCGGCACCGTGGACGTGCTGGTGAACAACGCCGGCCGCAGCGGCGGCGGCGTCACCGCCGACCTCGCCGACGAGCTGTGGTTCGACGTCATCGACACCAACCTCAACAGCGTCTTCCGGATGACCCGCGAGGTCCTCAACACCGGCGGCATGCGCCACAAGGACCGCGGCCGGATCATCAACATCGCCTCCACCGCCGGCAAGCAGGGCGTGGTCCTCGGCGCCCCCTACTCCGCCTCCAAGCACGGCGTCGTCGGCTTCACCAAGGCCCTCGGCAACGAACTCGCCCCGACCGGCATCACCGTCAACGCCGTCTGCCCCGGCTACGTCGAGACGCCCATGGCGCAGCGCGTCCGGCAGGGCTACGCCGCCGCGTACGGCACCACCGAGGAGCAGATCCTCCAGAAGTTCCAGGCGAAGATCCCGCTCGGCCGCTACTCCACCCCCGAGGAGGTCGCCGGCCTCGTCGGCTACCTGGCCTCCGACACCGCCGCCTCCATCACCTCGCAGGCCCTGAACGTCTGCGGCGGCCTCGGCAACTTCTGACCCCCGAGCGACGAAGGGACAACGGACATGACCACCCGCGAGGTCGAGCACGAGATCACCGTCGCCGCCCCGGCCGCGGAGCTGTACCGGCTGATCGCCGAGGTCGAGAACTGGCCGCGGATCTTCCCGCCGTCCGTCTACGTCGACCACGTCGAAAAGGGCGAGCGCGAGGAGCGCATCCGCATCTGGGCCACCGCCAACGGCGAGCCGAAGAACTGGACGTCGCGGCGCGTGCTGCACCCCGAGCAGCTGCGCATCGACTTCCGCCAGGAGGTCCCGGCCGCGCCGGTGGCCGACATGGGCGGCAGCTGGATCATCGAGCCGCTCGGCGACGAGGAGTCCCGGGTGCGGCTGCTGCACGACTACCGCGCGATCGGCGACGACCCGGAGCGGCTCGCGTGGATCGACGCGGCCGTCGACCGCAACAGCCGCGCCGAGCTCGCCGCCCTGAAGACCAACGCCGAACTCGCCGTCGGCGCCGTGGGGCTGACCCTCTCCTTCGAGGACAGCGTCGAGATCGCCGGCTCCGCGAAGGACGTGTACGACTTCATCAACGAGGCCGACCTGTGGAAGGAGCGCCTCCCGCACGTCGCCGAGGTGTCGCTGCGCGAGGACACCCCGGGCCTGCAGGTGCTGCGCATGGACACCCTGACCAAGGACGGCTCGCGGCACACCACGGAGTCGATCCGCGTGTGCTTCCCGCACCACCGCATCGCCTACAAGCAGACCACCCTGCCGGCCCTGATGACCCTGCACACCGGCTACTGGCAGCTGGACGAGGACGACAACGGCGTCACCACGGCCACCTCCCAGCACACCGTGGTCCTCAACACCGAGAACATCACGAAGGTCCTGGGCCCGGACGCGGGGGTGCCCGAGGCCCGCGAGTTCATCCGGGGCGCCCTCGGCTCCAACAGCCGCGCCACGCTGGCGCACGCCAAGGACTACGCCGAGCGGCGCAGGGCGGCGGCGCGGTGAGCGGCCGGCCGTCCCGCACCTGGCTGGTCACGGGTGCCTCCCGTGGGCTGGGCCGGGCCATCACCGAGGTCGCCCTGGAGGCCGGCGACAGCGTCGTCGCCACGGCCCGCAGGCCGCAGACCCTGGACGACCTGGCCGCGCGGTACGGCGACCGGGTCCTGCCGCTCGCGCTCGACGTCACCGACCGCGCCGCCGTCCTCGCCACCGTCGCCGAGGCCGCCGAACGCGCGGGCCGCATCGACATCCTGCTCAACAACGCGGGCTACGGCCTCGCCGGGGCCGTCGAGGAGGTCGACGAGCGTCAGGTCCGGGACCAGTTCGACGTCAACTTCTTCGGGGCGCTGTGGGTCACCCAGGCCGTGCTGCCGGTGATGCGCCGTCAGGGCGGCGGCCACATCCTGCAGATGTCCAGCATCGCGGGCGTCACCACGTACCCGAACCTCGGTCTGTACTGCGCGGGCAAGTGGGCCCTGGAGGCCATGAGCGAGACGCTGGCGCAGGAGGTCGCGGGATTCGGGGTGCGGGTCACGATCGTCGAGCCCGGCGAGTTCCGCACCGAGTGGAGCGCCGGCAGCCTGGTCCGCGCAACGCCCATGCCCGAGTACGACGACGTGCTCGCCAAGCGCCGGCACGGGCTGTCCGGGGCGTACGCCCATCTGCAGCCCGGCGACCCGCGCAAGGCCGGCGAGGCCCTGCTGAAGCTGCTCGACGCGGACGAACCACCCCTGCGGGTCCTGCTCGGCAACGGCGCCGCCGACCTCGCGCCGCGGGTGCTGCGCGACCGTCTCGCCGGGTGGCAGGAGTGGGACGCGCTGGCCCGCACGACGGACTTCGACGCGACGGACCCGCAGCCGTGAGCGTCACCACCCACCGTGTGCCCGCCGGGAGTCCGGTGGAGGGCCGGGGAGTCCGGGGCGCCTCTCCCCTGGCCCCCGGCGCCCCGGGCACGCCCGGCGCGCACCGGCCCCGGCGGCCGGGCCGCACCGCCCGCGGGGCCGCGTCGCGGGCCCGGCGCGCCGCCTGGAGCGGGGTCTGCTCGCTGCGTCCCCTGACGCTGGGGATGTTCGCCTTCGCCCAGGCCGCCGCCGTCGCCTGGGTGGCCTACCGGCGGGCGCTGCCTCCCGCCCCCCAGCCCGGCGACCACGCCTGGTGGCACGGTGGCGGGCACGCCGGGCACGGCGGCGCCCACGCCGAGGCGGCGGACGGGCCCGTGCTGTACCTGGCGCTCGCCACGGCCGCCGTGTACCTGCTGATGCCCCTGCTGGCGCTCACCGCGCACGCCGTGCGGCGCCACGGCGGCGGGGCCTGGACGTTCGCCGTGCTCAGCGGCGTGGCGAGCGCGGTCGTCGCGGTGCCCGTGACCGCGCTGGCGACCGCCCTGACGCCGGGCGGGACAGCTCCGCTGTGGTCCGGGGCGGGCGCCGCCGCCCTGACCACGCTGCGCCTGTGCGCCCTGGTCGGCCTCGTGCTCGCGGTCGCGGGCGGCGTGCCGTCGCGTGCGGACCGACGGAAGATCGACTCACTGGAACTCGTGGAGAAGAGACCCTGACCATGCTGAACCGACGCCATCTGCTCAAGGCCGCGGTCGCGGGCGGTGCCGCCGCCCTCTTCCCGTGGGAGGGGCTGTCCGGCACCGGGGTGGCGGCGGCCGGCGGTGAACTCGCGCAGAGCACCCCGTTCGCGCACGCCATGCCGGTGCCCAGGACACTCGCGCCGGCGTCCACCACCGCCACCGCCGACCTGTACGACCTGCGGATGCGGGAGGCCGACGTCGAGATCGTCAAGGGGCTGACCTCCCGGGTCCGCACCTACGGCGGCGCGTTCCCCGGCCCCACCATCAAGGCGTCCAGCGGTCGTGAGGTGGTGGTGCGGCAGTACAACGACCTCACCGTGGACACCGCCGTCCACCTGCACGGCGCCCATGTGCTGTCCGAGCACGACGGCCTGCCCATGGACGTCATCGCCCCCGGATCCAGCCGTACGTACCACTACCCGAACGCGCAGCGCGCGGCCTCCCTCTGGTACCACGACCACGCCCACCACCTGGAGGCCGAGAACGTCTACATGGGCCTGCACGGGCTGTACCTGATCAGCGACCCCGAGGAGCGGAAGCTGCCGCTGCCCCGCGGCGCCTACGACGTGCCGCTGGTGATCCGGGACGCGCGGATCGAGGCGGACGGCACGCTGCGCTACACCCGGCCCTCCGACTGCCCGCACATGCTGGTCAACGGCAAGGAGCGGCCGTACGCCAAGGTCGCGGCGCGCAAGTACCGGCTGCGCCTGTACAACGCCTGCGCCAACCGCTACCTCAGGCTGCGGTTCGCCGACGGCACGCCGTTCACCCAGATCGCCTCGGACGGCGGTCTGCTGGAACAGCCGCTGGAGCGCGACGAGTTGCTCATGCTGGGCGGTGAGCGCATCGAGGTCGTCGTGGACTTCTCCCGGTGGGGCGAGGGCCGGTCGGTGGTGCTGGAGAACGCCGGCGCCCTGCCCACCGAGCGCCCCGAGGTGCTCCGCTTCGACATCACCCGGGCCGGCGCCGACCCCAGCCAGGTGCCGGCGCGGCTGACCACCCTGCCGCCGGTGCCCCAGGGCACCGTCGAGCGGGAGTTCGAGCTGCGCACCTTCCCCGCGATGACCATCAACGGCCTCACCTACGACCCGGACCGGGTCGACGTCGAGACCACCGTCGGGACCAGCGAGATCTGGACGATCCGCAACGTGGAGGCCCCGCTGGCCGCACCGCCGGACTTCCACGTCTACCACAGCTTCCACACCCATCTGGTGTACTTCCGGGTCCTGGAGCGCAACGGCCGGCCCGCCGGCGCGCGGGACCAGGGTCTGAAGGACACCGTGTGCCTCGGTCCCGGCGAGACCGTGAAGATCGCCATGACCTGGGGCCCGTACGCCGGTCAGTACCTGTACCACTGCCACCAGCTCGGCCACTCCTCCGGCGGCCAGATGGGCCGCATCGACGTCCGGGCCGCCTGAGCGCGGCATCGCCGGCCCCTGCCGGACCGTCCCCCCGGGCGGTCCGGCATTCGGGCTGTCCGCACCCGCCGCGCAACGCCCCGGCGCGTGGCCGGATCTCGAGCCGGGCTCGAGGAGGGCATGACGGGGGACTCTTAGGTTGCCGTCATGCAGAAATCGCCCCCCGAACGGCTGGACCGCAAGCTCCTCGTCCTTGCGGGCACCCTGCTCATCGGAGCCATCGCGTCCCTGCTCGACTCGACCATCGTCAGCGTCGCCCTGAACGACATCGGCCGCGAACTGCACGCCTCCGAGACCGCGTTGTCCTGGGTCAACACCTCCTACCTGCTGACGCTGGCCCTGGTCACGCCGCTGGTCGGCTGGGCGGTGGACCGCTTCGGTGACAAGCGCATGTGGATGTTCGCCCTGGTGGTCTTCCTGGCGGGCTCGGTGCTGTGCGGCCTCGCCTGGTCGGTGGAGAGCCTGATCGCCTTCCGGGTGCTCAAGGGCGTCGGCGGCGGCATGGTGCTGCCGATGGTGCAGGCGATCCTCGCGCAGGCGGCCGGGCCCAAGCGCTTCGGCCGGGTGATGAGCCTGGTGGGCATCCCGGGCCAGCTCGCCCCGATCATGGGGCCGGTGGCCGGCGGCCTGATCATCGACACGGCGGGCTGGCGCTGGGTCTTCTTCGTCAACGTGCCCGTCATCCTGGTCGCGCTGGCCCTCGCCTTCAGGGTGCTGCCGCCCTCGGGCGAGCGCCGCGACACCCGGGTGGACCGCGTGGGCATGCTGCTGTTGCCGCCCGGCATGGTCGCCCTGGTGTACGGCTTCTCCCGGGTGCGCGACGTGTCCCAGCTGACCGACCCGTTCACCCTCGGCGTCCTGGCGGCCGGGCTGGGTCTCGTGGCCGGGTTCTGCGTGCACTCGGCGCGCTCGGCCGACCCCCTGCTGGACGTCCGGCTGTTCCGGTCCCGGGTGTTCTCCACCTCCTCGGCGCTGATCCTCCTGCACGGCGTGGCCATCTACGGCACCCTGTTCGTGCTGCCGCTGTACTACACGCGCGTCCTCGGGCACGACAGCTCCACCACGGGCTGGCTGCTGGCACCGCAGGGTCTCGGCATGCTCATCGGCATCTCGCTGGCCGGGGCGCTCACCGACCGGTACGACCCGCGCACCCTCGTCCTGGGCAGCACCGTGGTCGCCGCCCTGGGCACCGTCGCCTTCACCCGGCTCGCCGAGCGGCCGGACGACCTGCTGCTCGGTCTGTCCCTGGGCGTACGGGGCCTCGGCCTGGGGATCATCGGCGTGGCCGTCATCACCACGGCCTACCGGGACATCCCCGCCGACCGCATCGCCCGCGGCACCGTGCTCATCGCCGTCGGGCAGCGCCTCGGCGCGTCCTTCGGCACGGCCGTGGTCGCGCTGCTGCTGTCCGTGGGACTGTCCGCCGCGTCCGCCGGTCCGGCGCCGGCGGGGGAGGCCACGGCGTACGGGGAGACGTTCTGGTGGATCCTCGCCCTGGTCGCCCTGATGCTGCTGCCCGCGCTCCTGATGCCCCCCAGGCCACCGGAGGAGCCTCAGGACCAGGAGCAGGACCAGGACCAGGAGCAGGACCAGAAGCAGGACAGGGAGGCCGACCGGCGGTGATCTCGCCGCCGGGCACGACAGCCACGAGCAGACCGCCCGGCGCGTCCGCGGGGACGCGCCGGGCGGTGCTGTCATACGAGCCGCTGCCTCACGCCACCCGCCGGATGCCGCCCCCGGCGTCCGTGCCGCCCTGCGGCGCGGCCGCGTCGCCCGCGCGCAGGGACTCGGCGACCGCCATCACGTACTCCCCGTACCCGGACTTGCCGAGCTGCTCGCCCAGCCGGTAGCACTGCTCGGCGTCGATGAACCCCATCCGCAGCGCCACCTCCTCCACGCACGCGATGCGCAGCCCCTGGCGCCGCTCCAGCATCTGCACGTACAGGGACGCGTCGAGCAGCGAGTCGTGGGTGCCGGTGTCCAGCCACGCGAAACCGCGCCCCAGGTCCACCAGGCGGGCCTGCCCCCGGGCCAGGTACTCCTTGTTGACGTCCGTGATCTCCAGCTCGCCGCGCGCCGACGGCTTCAGCCCGCGGGCGATGCGGACCACGTCGTTGTCGTAGAAGTACAGGCCCGTGATGGCCCGGTTGGACCGCGGCCGCCGTGGCTTCTCCTCGATGGACAGCAGCCGGCCCTCGGCGTCGGCCTCCCCCACGCCGTACCGCTCCGGGTCGCGCACCGGGTAGCCGAACAGCAACGCGCCCTCGGTGTGCGGCAGCTGACGGGACAGCAGGCGGGCGAAGCCGGGGCCGTGGAAGACGTTGTCGCCGAGGACCAGCGCCACCGGATCGTCGCCGATGTGGTCGGCGCCGATCAGGAACGCCTCGGCCAGTCCCCGCGGTTCGGGCTGCTCGGCGTACGACAGGCGCAGGCCCAGGCGGCTGCCGTCGCCCAGCACCCGGCGGAACTGCGGCAGGTCCCTCGGCGAGGAGATGACGAGGATGTCCCGGATGCCGGCCAGCATCAGCACCGAGAGCGGGTAGTAGACCATGGGCTTGTCGTAGACCGGGAGCAGTTGCTTGGAGACCCCGAGGGTGATCGGGTGGAGCCGGGTGCCGTTCCCGCCGGCCAGGATGATTCCCTTCATGTCCTGCTCACCTCTGATGTCGGCTTGTCGTCGTCGGCTCGTGCCGTCGTCGGGACGAGCGTGCGCCCAGCGGCCGCAAGGCCCGGTCGCGGGTGCCTCGAAGCCGAGAGGGCGAGCCCCGTCCGGGCTCGCCCCCTGCTGGATCCGCGACCGGCGCGGCCGATGACCGCCGCGTCCGGATCAGTCGAGCGTCAGCACGACCTTGCCGCGGCCGTGCCCGCTCTCGACGTCCCGGTGCGCGTCCGCCGCCCGGGCCAGCGGGTAGGTGGCGCGCAGATGGATCGTCACCTTGCCCTGGGTGGAGAGGTCGACCAGCTCGGCGAGCCGCTGCGCCGACCGGGCACCGGTCACATCGCGCAGGCCGAGGCGCTCGGCCTCCTCCGTGGCGATCATGGTGACCACCCGGTCGCGGTTCTTCGCCACCGCCACCGACGCCCGCAGCGCCTCAGGCCCGGCGGCGTCGACGGCCGCGTCCACCCCGTCGGGCGCGATGGCCCGCACCCGCTCCTCCAGGCCCTCGCCGTAGGTCACCGGAACGGCGCCCAGGGCGCGCAGATGGTCGTGGTTGCGTTCGCTCGCGGTCCCGATGACCGTGCCCGCGCCCCAGGCGAGGGCGAGCTGCACGGCGAACGTGCCGAAGCCGCCGGCGGCGGCGTTGATGAGCACGGTGTCGCCCGGCTCCACCCCCACCGTCGACAGGGCCATGTGCGCGCCCTGCCCGTTGCCCGAGAACCCGGCGGCGACCTCCCACGGCATGTCCTGCGGCTTGCGCACGATCTGGTCGGCGGGCACCGTCAGGTACTCGGCGTAGGCGCCGAGCACGCAGTAGCCGAGCACCTCGTCGCCGGGCGCGAACGCGCTCACGCCCTCGCCGACCTGGTCGACCACCCCGGCGAACTCGTTGCCGAGCACCATCGGGAACTCGCGCTTGATGAACGGCGGGGTCCACCCGCCGCGCACCCGCACGTCGAACGGCAGCACTCCGGCCGCCCTCACCCGCACCCGGACCTCGCCGGGCGCCGCCTGCGGATCCTTCAGCGTCGTCTCTTCCAGTACCTCGGGAGGCCCGAAGGAGGACAGCGTCGCCGCTCGCATCATGCGTCCTTTCCACTGCGGTCGCCTGGCTGGTGCTGCCGTTTGTACTCGACGCGCTCCTTCACGGCGTCGAGAATCAGCCGGACCTTGCCGCTGAGCTCGGACCGCACGAACGCGCGGCCCTCCGCGAGGCCGGTGCCCTCGCCGAGCACGGCCGGGATGCCCGACTCGCGGATCACCACGGTCTGCCGGGAGGTCACCGTCGTACCGCCGTGCGGGCCGGGGGTGATCCGCCACCGCACGTGGTGGGCGCTGCCCAGGGGCGGCAGCAGCAGCTGCTTGTACGCGATGCCGTGATGAGGCAGGCCCACCCGCGCGGTGCGGGTGGTGAACCGCCCGCCGTGCCGCTCCAGTGTCTCCAGCTCCAGCAGATGCGCCCCGGGGCCGCTCTCGCGCACCTCCGCCCGGACCACATGGGCCATCACCGACGGCCAGCGGGCCGCGTCGAAGAGCAGGTCGTACACCTCCTCGGCCGGGCCGTCGATGTCCACCGCGTCCTCGACCGTCATCAGCAGTTCGGGGAAGCGGGAGACG
This sequence comes from Streptomyces sp. NPDC052682, assembly GCF_040678435.1. Taxonomy (NCBI): domain Bacteria; kingdom Bacillati; phylum Actinomycetota; class Actinomycetes; order Kitasatosporales; family Streptomycetaceae; genus Streptomyces; species Streptomyces sp. NPDC052682. Next base: position 149,884 of record NZ_JBFATS010000008.1, read on the forward strand.
ATCTCGGCGGCCGTCTGCAGCGCGGCCAGCTCGCTGCGGGCGACCTCCCCGGTGGTGCGCCGCACCGCCTCCGCGGCCTGCGGGTCGTCGTCCTGCAGCCGGTAGTCGTGCTGCAGCCGCACCACGCACGTGTCGTCCCCGGCCGCCGTCACGGACCAGGTGCGGCGCAGCGACTGAAGCGGTGGCTGGACGGCTTCCGGCCGGAACTCGACGCGCAGGGCGGCGTCGTCGGTGCGGCGCAGCGCCACCCAGTGCTCGATCCGCTTGCCGGCCGGCTCCCCCGCCCCGGTCAGTGCCCACATGCCGACGCGCTCGTCCTCGCCGGCGCGGCCGAGCCGCTCCAGGTGCACGAAGGGCGGGAACATCCACGGCCAGGCGTCCAGATCGGCCAGCAGCCGGTAGACCTCCCCGGCCGCCGCCCGCACCGTGACCTCGTGCCTGTCGCTCACCGCCTGTGGCGATGCCATCTGTCACTCCTCGCGTCGGGGCCGCTCAGCCGCTCCAGCGGGCCGCGTGGACGGCGCCCTGGTCGGTCGTCAGATAGCCGACCGTGACGCCCTGGTTGTTGAGCAGGTAGGCCTCGCTCGCTCCGTTCACCGCCGTGCCCAGGTCGGTGACCTGCCCGTCCGGGGACCAGCGCACCGCGTGGAACACCCCGCCCGGGGTGTACGAGAAGCCGACCGCGACCCCCGCGTCGTTGATGCCGTACACCGCCGATCCCGTGTCGCCGGGCAGCGGGGACAGCGGCACGGCCTTGCCCGACCGGGACCACCTGACCGCGTGGAAGGGACCGTCGTACCCCTTGCCCGCCCGGTAGGAGTTGCCGACCATGGCTCCGCGGTTGTTGATCCAGCTGGCCTGGCTGGAGTCGTCGCCCGGCAGGACGCCGCCGAGCGGCACCGTCGTGCCGTCGGCGTTCCAGCGCACCGCGCGCTGCTTGCCGTCGGAGGTGCCCGAGAAGCCGACCGCCGCCCCGCTGTCGTTGATCTTCGCGGCGGCGCTGGCGACGTCGCCCGGCAGCGGCGGCAGGTGGGTGGCCTTGCCGTCCACGTCCCAGCGCTGCGCCTTGTACACCAGCTCCGGCGTGGCCGAGAAGCCCACCGCGACCCCGTGGGTGTTCACGCCGTAGGCCCTGCTGCGGGAGGAGCCGGGCAGCCCCTGCAGCTGGGTGATCCGGCCGTCGGGCGTCCAGCGCACCGCGTGCTCGGCCTTGTCGGGGCCGACCGAGCGGCCGACGACCACGCCATCGCCGTTGATGTTGTACGCCGTGCCGGACACGTCCCCGGGCAGCGTCCCCAGGTCGGATATCCGCCCCTCGGCGCTCCAGCGGACCGGGCGGGTGGCCCCGGCCGCGTCGGTGGAGGAACCGACGACCGCTCCCCCGTTGTTGACGGCGTACGCCAGGCTGGTGGTGCCCCCGGGCAGCGTGCCCAGGTCCGTGACGGCCGTCTGCGCCCCGGCCGGGAAGGCGGCCACGGCCGTCAGGGCGGCCGTGCCCAGGGCGACACCGAGGCCGCGCGCGGCCGTGGACGGCTGATGGGTTCTCACTGTGCTTGCCTGCCTTTCTGTCGTGATGCGGCCGATGCTCTCGGCGCCCGCTCCACGGCCGGTCGAGCCCGGATCGTGACCGGCTCGACCGCCCGCCCGCCGGGTCAGGACCGGGCGCCTGCCAGCTCGGCCAGGCGCGTCACCATCTGGTCGGGACCCGGCTCCGCGGCCAGTTCCGCGGCCAGCACGGCGGCGTTCTTGCGCAGCGTCTCGTCGCCCACCAGGGCGCGCAGCAGGTCGCCGTCGACCTGCTCCGGCTGCCGGTCGAAGCCGATGCCCTCGCTCTCGATGATCGAGGCGTTGATCCAGTTGTCGGCCCCGTAGGGCATGGCCAGCTGCGGCACACCGGCCTGCGCGGCGGCCAGCATCGTGCCGCAGCCGCCGTGGTGGACGACTCCGTCGAGGGTCGGCAGCAGCGAGCTGAGCGGGGTCCAGCCGACCGGCCGCACATTGTCCGGGAGCGTGCCCAGCGGCTCCAGGTCGACGTTGTCGCCCAGCGCGAGGATCAGTTCCAGGTCCGCGCCGGCCGCCGCGTCCAGCACACTGCGCAGGCTGCCCGAACCGGCCACGCCCGGCACCACGGTGCCGAGCGTCACCACGATCCGCGCCCGCTCCTTCGGCGCCACCAGCCAGTCCGGCAGCACCCCGCCGCCCTGGTACGGCAGGGACCGCATCGACCAGCCCTCGCCCTCGCCGCGCATCAGCTTCTGCGGCGCGAAGTACACGGGCTGCACGAAAGGCAGCTCCACCGGCACACCGAGCCGTTCGAAGGTGGGCGCGAGGTGGGGCAGCATCCGCGCCGGCAGGTCGCCCTCGCGCAGGAAGCTGTAGCCGTTCTCCACCGCCGGCACGCCGAGGTCGCGGGCGGCGAGCAGCGCGGTGCCCTGCAGGCGCGAGTACACGATCAGGTCCGGCCGCCAGGTGCGGGCGAACTCCAGCGTGCCGTCGGCCATCATGTCGTTGATCAGGCCGAACTTCTCGAGGATGATCTCGGGCGTCCGCTGCGACTTGGTGATCTCCTCGCCGCGTTCGCGCATCGCCCGGATCCGCTCCTCGGGCGTGCCCTTCTTCGGGAACACCGAGGCGAAGTCGGCCCCCGGTGCGACGTCCCGCACGGTCAGGCCCGCCCGGACCGCGGCCTCGACACAGACGCCCGCGGTCGCCACGGCCACCTCGTGACCGGCCGTACGGAAGGCCCAGGCCAGGCCCAGTGCCGGGTAGAGGTGGTCGAGGCCGGGAGAGACGTTGAACAGCACGCGCATGGCGATTACCTCGTTTCCGTGGACATCGGGTCCTGCGTGACACCTGCCGCGACCATGCCGGGGGCGGCTCAACCCGTGCTCGAGAGACGGCTTCGACACTTCCCGCGCAGCTGCCCGCCGTACGGAAGGAGCCTTCGATGCCCGGCACACCCGCCGAGGAGTACGCCCCCGCCTCGCTGTACACCGAGGTCCAGCAGTTCTACGCCCGGCAGATGAGCCTGATCGAGGGGCGGGGGGCCGACCCGGACGCCTGGGCGGACACCTTCACCGAGGACGCGGTCGTCGAGTCCGCCGCGGACGAGGGCCCCGACGTCGGCCGCGAGGCCATCCGCGCCTCGGTGCGCGCCGGAGTCGCCCACATCGCCGCGCAGGGCTGGGACTTCCGGCACTGGTTCGGCATGCTCGACGTCCGCCCGCAGCACGACGGGTCGCTGCGCACCCGCTACTACGCCCTCGCCATGGCCACCGAGCGGGGCGGCGCGCTGGAGATCCGCGGCTCCCTGCTGTGCCGTGACGAACTGGTCCGCGGCCCCGGCGGCCGGGGCTGGCTCGTCCGCCACCGCGCCCTCGTCCCCGACGGCCACACCGGAGCGTGACCCGAGGGCCGCGCCGCAGGGTGGTCCTCGGCCGCACCGCCGCGTGACCCGACCGCCGCACCGCAGCCCGACCCGGCCCGCCGCTCCCAGCCGTACGCCTCCTGCGCCGGCCGCGGGGCAGCCCGACCCGGCGGCCGCGCCGGAACGTGGCCCAAGGGCCGCGCCGCAACGTGACCCGAGGGCCGCGCCGCAGGGTGGTCCTCGGCCGCACCGCCGCGTGACCCGACCGCCGCACCGCAGCCCGACCCGCCCGCCGCTCCCAGCCGTACGCCTCCTGCGCCGGCCGCGGGGCAGCCCGACCCGGCGGCCGCGCCGCAACGTGGCCCGACCGCCGTGCCGGAGCGTGAGCCGGCGGGTCTGACCGGCGGGCCGGGTGCCCGCGTGGTCCCCGTCGAGTTGGGCTCCAGACCGCCTCGATCCCCGGCCGCCACGGTGGTCGGCGCGCGGCACCGCCGGCCGCGTGGCGCGACCAGACCACCGGGCGAGGGAAGTGGGTCCTATGCCGAGCCAGTCGACAACCAGCCGTACCGGTCTGCTTGACCGGGCCCGCCAGGTCGCCGGGACCGCGGCCCAGTACGCCGCCGACGCCGACACCAGCCGTGAGCTGGCGCCGGCGGTGGTGGACGGCCTCGTCAAGGCCGGCTTCGCCCGGCACTTCGTGCCGGCGCGGTTCGGCGGGTCGCAGGGCACCACCACGGAGCTCTTGGAGGCGGTCGCGGCCCTGGCGGAGGGCTGCGCCTCGGCCGCCTGGTGCGCGTCGGTGACGGCGGGGGCCGCCCGGATGTGCGCCTTCCTGCCCGAGGCGGGCCAGCGGGAGCTGTGGCAGCGGGGCGCCGACACCGTGGTCGTCGGCGCGCTGATGCCGCGGGGCGCGGTCACCGAGGTCGCGGGCGGCTGGCGGGTGACCGGCGAGTGGGAGTTCACCAGCGCGGTCGGCTTCTCCCACTGGGCGCTGGTGTGCGCCCTGGTGCCCCAGGGCGAACGGCACGAGCCCTGGTTCTTCGCGCTGCCCCGCGCCGACTACCAGGTGGCGGACACCTGGTCGGCGGTCGGCATGCGCGGCACGGGCAGCCACACCCTGTCCGTCGACAACGTGTTCGTGCCGCGGCACCGGGGGTTCCCCCGGGACGCCATGCTGGCCGGGCGGGCCGTCGGCTCCACCGCCCGCTGCCACACCGCGCCGCTGCGGCTGATCAGCGGGCTGCTGTTCGCCGCCCCCGCGCTGGGCGCGGCCCGCGCCGCGCTGCGGGTCTGGTCCGAGCACACCGCGATGGACGCCGACGAGCACAACCCCGGCCCCCGGCTCACCGCCGCCCGCGCCGCCAGCACGCTGGACGCGGCCGGCCTGCTGCTGGAACGCGCGGCCCGGGTCGCCGACGCCCCCGCGGCGACCCCGCTGGAGCAGGTGCGCAATCCCGCCGACTGCGCACACGCCGTGGACCAGCTCGTCGACGTCGTCGAGCGGCTGTTCCGCACGGTCGGCAGCACCGGCCAGCTCGCGGCCCACCCCCTCCAGCGGATCTGGCGTGACGTGCACTGCCTGGCCAGCCATGTCGCCCTGCGCTTCGACACCGCGGGCGGGGCCTACGGCGCACGGCTGCTGGAGCCCGCGGCCGTCTGATCCGGCGGCCGCCCCGGACCCACCTCCGCACCACAGGTGACACGACTTACGGAAGGCAGTTGCCATGAGCCACCCGACCCCCACCGGCCAGAGCACGGCGGACGGCTTCGTCTCCGCCGACCTGTACACCCAGATCCAGCAGTTCTACGCCCGCCAGATGGGCCTGCTCGACGACGGCAGGCCCGACGACTGGGCCGACACCTTCACCACCGACGCGGTCTTCGCCGAGGCCAGCCGCCTGAACGAGCCGCTGCGCGGCCGGGAGGCGATCCGGGCCTCGTCCCGGGCGCGCCAGGAGCGGCTCGACGCCGAGAAGATCGACTTCCGGCACTGGCTCGGCATGCTCGACGTCCGTCCGCAGGACGACGGCTCGGTGCGCACCCGGGCGTACGCGCTGGCCATGCGCACCCCGCGCGGCGGCCGGCTGGAGATCTTCGCCAGTGTCGTGTGCCGCGACCACCTGGTCCGGGTGGACGGCTCCTGGAAGGTGCGGCAGCGCGATCTGACCCACGACGGCTCGGGCCTGGACTGAGGAGCACACGATGAAGTTCGGCATCGTCTTCTTCCCCACCGTGGGCCCGGCCGACAAGCCGGCCCCGCAGTACTTCGACGAGGCGCTGCGCCTGGTCGACCTCGCCGAGGAACTCGGCTTCGACCACGTGAAGATGGTCGAGCACTACTTCTTCGCCTACGGCGGCTACAGCCCCGACCCCGTGACGTTCCTGGCGGCCGCCGCGGGGCGCACCCGGCGGGTGCGGCTGGGCACCAGCGCCACCATCCCCGCCTTCCAGCACCCGGTGAAGCTGGCCGGCAAGCTCGCCATGCTCGACAGCATCTCGGGCGGCCGGGTGGACGCCGCGTTCGGACGGGCCTTCCTGCCCGACGAGTTCAAGGCGTTCGGCATCCCCATCGACGAGTCCAAGGACCGCTTCACCGAGGGCGTCGAGGCGATCAAGCGGCTGTGGAGCGAGCAGGACGTGGTCTTCGAGGGCCGCTTCCACCGCTTCGGCCCGGTGACGCTGCTGCCCCGTCCGGTGCAGGACCCGCACCCGCCGGTGTTCGTCACCACCGCGCGCAGCGCCGAGTCCTGTGCCGAGGCGGGCCGGGCCGGCCACCACCTGCAGACCGTTCCCAACGTGATGTCGACCAAGGAGCTGCAGAGCCGGCTCGCCGTCTACCGGCAGGAGTGGGCCGCCTCCGGCCGCGCCGCGGGCACCGAGCGGATCCACTTCAGCTACCCGTGCGTGGTGTCCGACAACGGCGACGAGGCCCGCGCCAAGGGCCGTCACGACGACGACCGCAACACCGCCGCGATCCGCGCCGCGGTCGCCTCCTGGGCGAACACCCGCAGCGCCGCCTACCCCGGCTACGAGAAGCTCGTCGAGGCCACCAGCACCTCGCACTTCGAGGGGAAGCTCGCCCAGCAGAAGCTGCTCATCGGCGCCCCCGACCAGGTCCGTGCCCAACTGGAGCAGATCGCCGAGTGGTTCGGCGACGACATCACCATCAGCCTCGGCGTCCACTCCGGCCACCTGTCCTACGAGGACGCCGCCACCACCCTGCGGCTGATGGCCGACCAGGTCATCCCCAAGCTGCCCACCGCCCGATGAGCACCGCACCGTCGACCACGAAGCGAGGCACGCACCCATGACGACCCCAGCACAGCGGCGGACGGTCACCGTCATCGGCGCCGGCACCATCGGCCTCGGCTGGATCGCGCTGTTCCTCGGCCACGGACTGCGGGTCCGGGTCAACAGCCGCAGGCCCGACGCGCCGCGCATCGTCGAGGACGCCCTCGGCCTGTTCGCGCCGTTCCTGCCCGAGGGGACCGAGGACCCGGCCACGTTCGGCGAGCGCCTGGAGTTCGAGCCCGACCTGGAGCGGGCCGTCGCGGACGCCGACGTGATCGTCGAGAACGCGCCGGAGAACCTGGAGCTCAAGCAGGAGCTCTTCGCCCGCGTCGGCAAGGCCGCGCGGTCCGACGCGCTGATCCTGTCCTCCACCTCCACCCTGAACCCGGACGACATGGGCGCGCGGATGGCGGACTCCAGCCGTCTCGTGGTGGGGCACCCCTTCAACCCGCCGCACGTCGTCCCGCTGGTGGAGGTCGTCGCCGGTGAGCGCACCTCCCCGCAGGCCGTGCGCGAGGCCGTCGAGTTCTACGAGTCGGTCAGCCGTGTCCCGGTGGTGCTGCGCAAGCCGATCCTGGCGTTCGCGGCGAACCGGTTGCAGTCCGCGCTGCTGCGCGAGTCGATCCACCTGGTGAAGGAGGGCGTGGTCTCGCTGGAGGAGCTCGACCGGGTCGTCACCCACTCCATCGGCCTGCGCTGGGCCACCGTGGGCCCCTTCCTCGCCTTCCACCTGGGCGGCGGCACCGGCGGCCTGCGCAAGTGGCTGGGCACGCTGGGAGCCGGCCTGGAGAAGGGCTGGGAGCAGCTCGGCCGCCCCACCCTGGACGAGGAGACGATCCAGTCGCTCATCGAGCAGGCGGAGCAGGTGTACGGCTCCTCCTACGAGGAGCTGGTGCGCGCGCGGGACACCCGGCAGACCGCCGTCCTGCGCGCCCTGGCTCAGGCCGACGCCCACCCGTCCTGAACGCCGGCCCCACCTCGACCGGCGGGTGCCCGTACGGCACCCGCCGGTCCCGTCTCCCGCCCGCCCTGCACCGGCGGGTCCGCCCCCGTGCCCACAGCACGGGTCTGCCCCCCGTGACCGCCACCGAGTCCGAACCACGGGCCTCGTGACCGTGCCGCACCACCCCAGCACCCCGTAACCACCACCGTGCCCGCACCACGGGTACACGCCCGTGCCCGTCGCGGTGCCCGCAGCACGGATCCGGCCCCCGTCACCGCCACGATGCCCGCGCCACAGGACCGGCCCCCACACCACAACCGGGCTTGCGCCACGGGTCTGCCCCCTCGTGATCGCTACCGGCGCCGGCAGCAGGCCGCCGAGGAGGCCGCCGCGCAGCCGGGCGGCGGTCCCGCCGGCCGCGCGCCCCCCGCGGCTCGGCCGGCCCAGGCGGTAGGGCGGAGCTGGGAGGGCGCGGGGCCGAACCGCAGGCCCCCGGGACCGTCGCGGTCCCCGCCCCACCCCAGCACCCCGCACCGCGCCGGCAACATCTCGAGCACCCCGTAACCACCGCACCCGAGCACCCCCTGACCGCCAGGCCACCGCACCGAACCACGCAAGCACAACCGACCACCACCGCACCGAACCAGCGAGCCCGTCACCGCCACCGCGCCCCACCACCCGACCCACCCCGCAACCGCCACCGCCCCACACCACACCGGTCGCACGGGACACCGGTCGCACGGGACACCGGCCGGCCGGAGCCGGCCGGCCGGAGCCGGTGGGCCGCCGGGCCGGCGTGGGGGCGCGCCCAGAGTTCGAGCTGCCTTCTACCGCCGTGCCGAATGCTGGCGGCACATCAGCCGACCGGGAGGGCCCCACCGTGATTTCCACCGTGTTCCGCTTCCGTCAGACATCCGAGTTCCTCGACTGGTTCGCCGAACGCAACGCCACCCACCGGCACCGCGTGACGCCTGTGCCCCTCGATGCCCTGGACGGCTGGGCGACCGACCCGGAGACCGGGAACCTGCGGCACCGCACGGGGAAGTTCTTCACCGTCGAGGGCGTCGAGATCACCACCGGCCGCCGGGAGACCCGGTCCTGGATGCAGCCGATCATCGTCCAGCCCGAGGCGGGCATCCTCGGCATCCTCGTCAAGGAGTTCGACGGCGTACGGCACTTCCTGCTGCAGGCCAAGATGGAGCCGGGGAACATCAACGTGCTGCAGATGTCCCCGACCGTGCAGGCCACCCGGTCCAACTTCACCCGGGTCCACCAGGGCGCCGCCGTGCCGTACCTGGAGTACTTCCTGGCGCCGCCCCGGGGGCGGGTCCTGTTCGACGCGCTCCAGTCCGAGCAGGGCTCCTGGTTCCACCACAAGCGCAACCGCAACATGATCGTGGAGCTGCCCGCCGACGAGGACGTGCCGCTGCGCGACGGGTTCTGCTGGCTGACCATGGAGCAGATCGGGGACCTGCTGGCCCTGGACAACGTCGTCAACATGGACACCCGGACCGTCCTGTCGGGCCTGCCGGACCCCTGGCCCGGAGACTGCGGGGGGCCCGGCGCCGAGAACCGCGGCCGCCACTCGATGACCGAGCTGCTGAGCTGGTTCACCGACATCAAGGCCCCGCAGGACCTGCACCGGCGCCGCATCCCGCTCGCGCAGGTGAAGGGCTGGACGCACACCGGGGAGCGCATCGTCCACGAGGAGGGCCGCTACTTCTCGGTGATCGGCGTGGACGTCGAGGCCGACGGCCGCGAGGTGACCCGCTGGTCGCAGCCGATGCTGGCCCCGACGGACCGCGGCGTGGTCGCCTTCCTCACCCGGGAGATCGACGGCCGGCGCCATGTCCTGGTCAACGCCCGCACCGAGGCCGGCTCCCTGGACATCGCCGAGATGGCGCCGACCGTGCAGTGCTGCCCGGCCAACTACGCGGGCCGCCCCGAGGAGCAGCGGCCCGCCTTCCTCGACCTCGTGCTGTCGGCGTCGCCGTCGCAGATCCTCTTCGACGTGGTGCACTCGGAGGAGGGCGGCCGCTTCCACCACGCCGAGAACCGCTACCTCGTCGTCGAGGTCGGCGACAGCGTGCCGCTCGACGCGGGCGAGGACCACATGTGGATGACGCCCGGTCAGCTCGGCACCCTGCTGCGCTACTCCAACCACGTCAACGTCGAGGCCCGCAACCTGCTCACCTGCCTGCGCTTCCTGCGGCAGAGGGCCCGATGACCACGGGCACCGTGCGGCTCGGCCTGCTGGGCACCGCCGACATCGCCACCCGCCGGATCCTGCCCGCCGTGTCCCGCACCCCCGGTGTCACGCTCACCGCCGTGGCGAGCCGCGACCCCGCGCGCGCCCGGTCCGTGGCCGCCGCGTACGGGGCCGAGGCGCTGCCCGACTACCGGGCCGTGCTGGACGACCCGCGGGTGGACGCCGTGTACGTCCCCCTGCCGGCGGCCCTGCACGCGCCCTGGGTGCGTGCCGCCCTGGAGGCCGGCAAGCACGTGCTGGCCGAGAAGCCGCTGACCACCGACCCCCGCACGACCGCCGAACTGCTCGCCCTGGCGCACAAGTCGAAGCTGGTGCTCAGGGAGAACTACCTGTTCGTCCACCACCCGCAGCACCGGGCGGTGGCCGGCCTGATCGCCCGGGGCGCCCTGGGCGAGATCCGCGCGGTGTCGGCCGCGTTCACCATCCCCCCGCGGCCCCCGGCCGACATCCGCTACCGCGCCGACCTCGGCGGAGGCGCCCTGCTCGACGTCGGCGGCTATCCGCTGCGCGCCGCGCTGCTGCTGCTCGGCCCGGCGCTGCGGGTGGCGGGGGCGGTGTTGCGCACCGATCCGGCCCGGGGCGTGGACGTGGCGGGGGCCGCCCTGCTGTGCCGGGACGAGGACGGTGTCACCGCCCAGCTGACCTTCGGCATGGAGCACCGCTACACGTCCCGTTACGAGGTGCTCGGCAGCACCGGCAGGCTCCGCCTCGACCACGCCTTCACCCCACCGGCCGACCACCGCCCGGTGCTGCTGGTGGAGGGCCCGGACGGCACCCGGCGGCACGAGCTGGAGCCGTACGACCAGTGCGCCGGCGCCCTCCAGGCGTTCGCCCGGGCGGTCAGGACCGGCGAGAGCGCCGGCGGCGGGGACGACCCGTACGGCCCGATCAGCACACGACAGGCGGAGCTCACCGCCGACATCCATCGACAGGCTCAGTACGCCGTGGGAGGCGATGCACCATGACCGACAGCCCGCAGACGGACACCGCCGCGACGGGGCAGGAGCGGGCGGCGGCCAAGGCCGCGATCCTGGACCAGGTACGCGCCTACCACGCCCACGGGGACCAGCACGGCGGCGGCGGGGGCGAGTTCGTCCCCGGCGAGACCGAGGTCTGGCCCTCCGGCGCGGTCTTCGACGCCGAGGACCGGGTGGCGCTGGTGGAGGCGGCGCTGGAGATGCGGATCGCCTCGGGTGTCAGTTCCCGGCGCTTCGAGCGGGAGTTCGCCCGGTTCTTCAAACTGCGCAAGGCGCATCTGGCCAACTCCGGCTCCTCCGCGAACCTCCTGGCGCTGTCCGCGTTCACCTCGCACCTGCTGGAGGACCGGCGGCTGCGGCCCGGCGACGAGGTCATCACGGTGGCGGCGGGCTTCCCGACCACCGTCAACCCGATCATCCAGAACGGTCTGGTGCCGGTCTTCGTCGACGTGGACGTGCCGACGTACAACACGACCCCGGAGCGGATCGCCGAGGCCATCGGCCCGCGCACCAGGGCCATCATGATCGCTCACGCCCTCGGCAACCCCTTCGCCGCCGAGGAGGTCGCCGCGCTCGCCGAGGAGCACGACCTGTTCCTGATCGAGGACAACTGCGACGCGGTCGGCTCGACCTACCGCGGCAGGCTCACCGGCACCTTCGGCGACATCGCCACCACCAGCTTCTACCCGGCGCACCACATCGCCATGGGCGAGGGCGGCTGCGTCCTGACCGACAACCTGGCGCTGGCCCGGATCGTGGAGTCGCTGCGGGACTGGGGCCGGGACTGCTGGTGCGAGCCGGGGGAGAGCAACCGCTGCTTCAAGCGGTTCGACTACCAGATGGGCACGCTGCCGCACGGCTACGACCACAAGTACATCTTCTCCCACGTCGGTTACAACCTGAAGGCCACCGACCTGCAGGCCGCGCTGGGCCTGAGCCAGCTGCGCCGGCTGGCGGCCTTCGGTGACGCGCGGCGCGCCAACTGGCGCCGTCTGCGGGAGGGACTGGACGGCGTGCCCGGGCTGATCCTGCCCGAGGCGACGCCGGGCAGCGACCCGAGCTGGTTCGGTTTCGCCCTCACCGTGCGTCCCGACGCCGGGTTCACCCGCAAGGGCCTGGTGGACTTCCTGGAGTCCCGCAGGATCGGCACCCGCCGCTTCTTCGCCGGCAACCTCACCCGGCACCCGGCCTACCAGGACCGCCCGCACCGCATCGTGGGCTCCCTGGAGAACAGCGACCTGGTCGCCGAGCACACCTTCTGGGTGGGCGTCTACCCCGGGCTCGACGAGCAGCGGGTCGACTGGATCGCCGAGTCCGTCCGGGACTTCGCGGCCAAGCACTCCTGACGCGCCTGGGGCATGCGAGGGCCCCCGCCGGCCGTGCGGCCGGCGGGGGCCCTCGCATGGGTCAGGAGAACACGGGCAACCGCGCGGGGCCCTGCGCGGCAGGGCCGGAACCGGCGGGCCCGGGCCCCTGGGTGGTCCGCTGCGGGCGGGAGCCGAGCAGCTCCAGCTGGAGCCGCTGCAGGTCCGGGGAGGGCTCCAGGCCCAGTTCCTCGGCGAGGATGCGCCGCAGGTTCTGGTAGGCCTGCAGGGCCTCCGCGCGGCGGCCCGCGGAGCCGAGCGCCATGATGAGCCGGCTGTGGAACCACTCGTTGAGCGGGTAGTCGTTGACCAGCTTGCGCAGCTGCGGAATGGACTCCCGGTGCCGGTTGAGCCGGCCCTCCGCCTCGATCCGGATCTCCAGCGCCCGGATGCGCAGCTCCTCCAGATGCACGATGTGCCCGGTGAGCAGGTCCCCCGCGGGCACGTTGGACAGCGCGGGCCCGCGCCACAGTTCCAGCGCCCGGCCGACCTTGTGCACGGCCGACTCGCAGCGGTCCGCGCCGAGGTCGGCGTGGGCCTCGGCGACCAGCCGCTCGAAGACCTTGATGTCGACCTCGTCGTCCTCGACCTGGACGGCGTAGCCGGGCGCTCTGGTGACCAGCAGCGGCCGGTCGTCCGGTAACAGTTGCTCGGCCACGAACATGCGCCGGGCGTGGTAGACGTACGTCTGCAGGGTCGTCATCGCGCTGCGGGGCGGGCTCTCCCCCCACAGCTCATGGACCAGAGCGTCGGCCGTGACGATCTCGTTCGCCCGGGTCAGCAGGAGTGCCAGGGTCTGACACACCTTCGGCGTGCTCGGCAGGTAGGACCGGCCGTCCTCCGCGACGATCTCGAACGGGCCGATGAGGTTGAACCGCACCACGCTAGCTCCTCGTCGTAGGGGGCGAAGACTGCTCGCTGCCGCGTTGCCGCGGTGCTGACCGAAACGGTAGGCCGCCCGCCCCGCCTCTCCCTACGCCGACGGGGCGAGAGTGTCACTCTCGCCCCGTCCCCGGGCAGTGCCCCGCCCGGCGCCGTTTCCCGGCCCCGGGAGCTACGCCGCGGAGCGCCAGCCCGGCAGGGAGCGGGCCGTCCAGGCGCGGGCCGGGCGGCGGGCCGCAGGGCCGTCCCAGTGCGCGGCGCGCAGCCGGGCCGTGGCCTGCTCCCCGGGGTCCGCCGCGCGCATCCGGGCCGCCAGGACCACGGCCAGCGCGGCCAGTTCCTCCGGGGTCGGGTTGCCGCGTGTGACGCGCCAGGAGACGCCGCCGAGCAGAGTCGTCATCTCGGGCCCGGTGGGCCGCTGCCCGGCGCTCACTGGGGCTGGTTCCCGTGCTTGCGGCTGGGCAGCGCCGCGTGCTTGGAGCGCAGCATCGCCAGCGTGCGGATCAGCGCGGAGCGGGTCTCGGCCGGGTCGATGACGTCGTCGACCAGGCCGCGCTCAGCGGCGTAGTAGGGGTGCATCAGCTCCTCCTTGTACTCCTTGACCAGGTGCGCGCGCATGGCCTCGGGGTCGTCGGCCTGCGCGATCTGCCGGCGGAAGACGACGCCCGCGGCGCCCTCGGCGCCCATCACCGCGATCTCGTTGATCGGCCAGGCCAGCGACACGTCCGTGCCGATGGACCGTGAGTCCATGACGATGTAGGCCCCGCCGTAGGCCTTGCGCAGGATGAGCTGCACCCGCGGCACGGTGGCGTTGCAGTAGGCGTACAGCAGCTTCGCGCCGTGCCGGATCACGCCGCCGTGTTCCTGGTCCACGCCCGGCAGGAACCCGGGCACGTCCACCAGGGTCACCAGCGGGATGTTGAAGGCGTCGCACATCTGCACGAAGCGGGCCGCCTTCTCGCTGGCCTCGATGTCCAGCACCCCGGCCATCCGCTGCGGCTGGTTGGCCACGATGCCCACCACCTCGCCGCCCAGCCGGGTCAGCGCGCAGATCACGTTCGGCGCCCAGCGCTCGTGCACCTCGAAGAAGTCCCCGTGGTCGGCGATCTCCTCGATCACCTTCGCCATGTCGTAGGCCTGGTTCGGGTCGGCCGGCACCAGGTCCACCAGCGACTCCGTGCGGCGGTCGGAGGGGTCGCAGGTGGGCGCGCCGGGCGGCATCTCCCGGTTGTTGGAGGGCAGGTACGACAGCAGGTGGCGTACGTCCTTCAGGCAGCACTCCTCGTTGTCGTACACGAATCCGGCCACCCCCGACCGCTCGGCGTGCACGTCGGCGCCGCCCAGCTCCTCGTGGGTGATCCGCTCGCCGGTCACGGCCTGCACCACGTCGGGGCCCGTGATGAACATCTGCGAGGTGCCGCGCACCATGAACACGAAGTCGGTCAGCGCCGGGGAGTAGGCGGCACCGCCCGCACACGGCCCCATGATGACGCTGATCTGCGGGATGACGCCCGAGTTGCGGACGTTGCGCACGAAGATGCCGCCGTATCCGGCGAGCGCCGTCACCCCCTCCTGGATCCGGGCGCCCGCTCCGTCGCACAGCCCCACCACGGGTGCGCCGGCCCGCTCCGCCAGGTCCATCAGCTTGTGGATCTTCTGGGCGTGCGCTTCGCCGAGCGCCCCGCCGAAGATGCGGAAGTCATGGGCGTAGGCGAAGACCGGCCGGCCGTCCACCGTGCCCCAGCCGGTGACGACACCGTCCGTGTGCGGGCGGCGGTCCTCCAGCCCGAACCCGGTGGCGCGGTGCCGGCGCAGCGCCTCGATCTCGGTGAACGAGCCCTCGTCGAAGAGGATGTCCAGCCGTTCCCGTACCGTCAGCTTGCCCTTCGCCTTCTGGGCGCGGGTGGCCTTCTCGCCCGGCCCGGCGACCACGGCCGCCCGCAGCGCGGCCAGTTCCTCCACCCGGGCGCGGGTCGACGAGCCGCCGCTCGGCGCCGGCCCGTCGGTCTCCTGGATGACGCTCACTTCTGCCCCTTTCGCTCTCTCACGCGTGGCATTCGGGGAGCCGGCCGTGGAACTCGACCATGTCCGAGAACAGCAGCCCGACGTCGAGCGGATGGCCCCGCTCCGCGCCGCGGGCCTCCGCGAACGCCCGGTGCAGGTTGGGCACCAGCCGTTCGCTGTCGAGCAGTTCCGCGTACGGGCCGAGGTCGGCCTCCCGTGCGGTCTGCAGCGGGCTCAGCCCCGCCGCCAGGCCCTGCGCGGCCAGCTCCTGTACCCAGCGCAGGTACCGCTCGACCGTGTCCAGCAGCTCCGGGCCGCCGACGGGCCCGTGCCCCGGCACGATGACGCGCGGGCCGAGCGCCCGCAGCTTTCCGACGACGTCCAGCGTGCCCGCGACCGACCCGGTGAGGCAGAAGGGCGTGGCCCCGTTCATCACCAGGTCGCCGGCGAACAGCACGCGCTGCTCCGGCAGCCACACCACGGTGTCGTTGGTGGTGTGCGCCACGCCCGGATGGAACAACTCGGCGCGGACGTCGCCCAGATGCAGCGTCACCGGCTCACGGAACGTCAGGGTCGGCAGTTCCACGGTCAGGTCGCCCCAGCACACGTCGGGCCACAGCCCGGTCAGGTGCAGCTGGGCCAGGTCCATCTCGGCGCGGGTGCCCTCGTGGGCGATCACCACCGCCTCGTCCGCGAAGAACCGGTTGCCGAACGTGTGGTCCCCGTGCGGGTGCGTGTTGATCACATAGCGCGGCGGACGCGGGGTGACGGCCTTGACGGCCTCCTTCAGCGCCAGCGCCCGCGCCTGGGTCGCCGCCGTGTCGATCAGCGCGGGCCGTCCGCCCGCGGTGATCAGCCCCGCGTTGTTCAGGCACCAGCCGCCGTCCGGCTGCACGTACGCGTGCACCCCGTCATCGACCTCGACCAGACGGGCGTCCCGCACCGAGCCCCGGCTCATACGGCCCTCCCCACGCGGCCGGCGCCGAAGGCGCGGCGGGACTCCTCACGCGAGTCCTCGGCGAAGTCCTCCCCCTGGGCTGCCGCGGCGTCCTTGCGGAAGCAGCCGACCACCGCGCCCATCAGGCCCCGGTCCACCATCCCGGCCGTGTCCGGGGTGCCGTCCGTGGCGTGCGGGGCCGGGCCCACGGCCGCGCTCAGCGTGCAGCCGTCGTCCAGCGCGTGGGTCTCGAAGTGCCAGCCTCCGTCGTCGGCCGGCAGCCCGTCCGTGCCCAGCAGCCGGGGCGCGGCCGTCGCGGTCGCCGGGACGGTGAACCCGAACGAGCGGAAGGACAGCCGCGTGCCCAGCCCCAGCGCCTTGGTGTACGCCTCCTTCAGCGTCCACAGCCGGATCACCGCCGCGTTGCGGCCCTCCTGGGGCAGCCAGCCCAGCGCCGCCCGCTCGTGCTCGGTGCAGACGTCCTCCTCCAGGCCCGTGCCGTAGGCCGTGCGGTCCCCCGGCTCCACGTCCACCCCGATGGGGCCGAGCCGGCTCAGTCCCACCGCGACGACGTCCCCGGTGTGACTGAGGCTCACGTCCAGCCGGCCGCAGCCGCGCAGATAGGGGCGGCCCCCCGGGCGGCGGGCCAGCTCCAGGTCGGCGGGCTCCGCGCCGAGGACGGCGGCGGCCGCGTGCTTCAGCAGCAGCCGCGAGGCGGCGAACCGGGCGCGGGCGGTGCCGCTGAGCGCCTGGTAGCGGCCGTACTCGTGCCCGAGGATCCGGGACAGCGCGGAGTCGTCCGCGGCGGCGGCCCACGTGCTCGCCGTGCCGTACGCCAGCCCGTAACCGCCGTCCCCGAGTGCGCCGCGCAGCGCCTCCCAGGGGCCGTCGGGGGAGGCGAGGCGCAACGGAGGCGGTCCTGCCAGACCACGGCGTACGGACATGGTCATCCCTTCTCGCGGGGCCGGGCCGGGGCGCCCAGCGCGGTGTCGTACAGGTCGAACGTGCGGGCGGCACGGCAGCGCCGTACCGCCTCGGCGAGCAGGACGTCCTCGCCCGCGGCGGCGCCGGGCGCCGTCACCGGCAGCCCGAGCCGCACCCCGATCCGTGCCAGGGCGGTGAGCAGCCAGGCCGGTTCGGCGAGGAATCCGCCCCGGCCGGTGTGCCGGGCCGTTTGGAACACCCCGAGGCAGGCGGCGGCCGCGGCGAGCAGGGCGTACCGCTCGGCCAGGGCGAACGCGCGCGGGTTGGCGAGCGCGGCCGGGTCCAGTTCGGGCAGTCGCCGGCACTGCTCCCGCAGCACGGCGAGCTCGTCCGGCAGGGCGGCCGGCCAGTCCTGCGCCGGGAGGCCCGGCACGCCGTCCCGGGCCTGCGCGAGCAGGACGGTCACACCGTCGTCGGCGGCCGCCAGCTTCAGCCGCGCGCTGTTCAGGGGCGGCACCGGTCCGTCCGGCAGGAACAGCTCCTCCCCGGCCGCCCGTCCCTGCGCGGTCCAGGACCGCCGGGCCAGGGTCGGCAGCTGGGGCAGCAGGGTGGCCAGGGCGGCGGCCGACCCGGCGGGGCCCGGCGGCAGCGCCGCGAGGTCCCGCACCTGTTTGTGGAAGACGCCCAGGCCGTCGTCGCCGCGCATCGAGTCGGTGCCCAGCACCGTCAGCAGGTCGCCCACGCCCTCCTGGAGCAGCCGCAGCCCCAGGTAGCGGGCCGCGGCCGACCAGATGCTCGACCGTTCCGGCATCAGGTGCAGCGAACGCAGCGCCACCAGCGACAGGCAGTCCGCGGCCAGCAGGTCCGCGAACGCGCCCGCCACCAGCCGGCGGGTGACGCGGGAGCGCAGCCCCCGCACCCCGCCGCGCTCGGCCAGCACCGCCGTCAGCACGGTGCGCAGCGCGCTGTCCGCGCAGCCGACCGCCATCGACGGAACCAGGGCGTGGCGGACCTGGGACACCCGCCGGGTCACCCACTGGCCGTCGCCCGCCTCGCCGATCACCGCTCCGGCGGGCACCGGCCAGTCCTGCAGCACCAGTTCCCCGGCGGGAATGCGGCGCGGGACCGTCACGTCGTACGGCGACAGCTGCACCACCGCCCGTGCCGGGAGGTCGTCGCGGTGCAGCAGGAGCACCGACTCGCCGTCCGGGCCGGTGTGCCGGGGCACCACGACGAAACCCGTGGCGCGGGGGGCGTTGACCAGGGCCGCGGTGCGGCCGGTCAGGCGCAGTGCGGCCAGCCGGCCGCCGGGTGTCGCGGTCAGGCCGTCCTCGGCCGCCCGGCCGCCGGCGATCCGCTCACCGGCCAGCAGCGCCCGGGCCGTCCGCTTGCGCTGCTCCTCGGTGCCGTAGCACCACACGTGCAGGGCGGCGGCCAGGGAGGCGGAGCCGTACCCGCGTCCGAGCGCGGCGTCCCTGCGGAACACCGCCCGCAGCAGGACGGCGGCCTCGTCCAGGCCCGCCAGCCGCCCGCCGTACTCCCGCGGCACGAAGTCCTCGTGCAGGGCGAACGACGCCAGCAGCGGCTCGCCGCCGAGCGGGAGCTCCCCGCGGTGGTCCGCCGCGAGCACGGCGGCGTCCCCCAGCGGGTTGCCCGCCTCGCGCGGGTCACCGAGCACCGCCTCCAGCGCGGCCCGGCGGGCCGCCGCGTTCCGCGATGCCGGTGCCGGTGCCGGTGCCCTCATCGTCCTGGTCTCCTCGCGTCCGGTTCGTACCGAACCGTCGCGGACGGTGCTGGAGCGCTGCTCGCGCAGGGCTCGAACGGGCGGCGCCGCCCTCCGGCATCAAGGGGCCGGTGTGCCACCGGCTAGGCCGCGCGCACCCCGCGCTCCGCACGGCGGTCGTGGAGCACCGCCACCGCGTGCGCCGCCGAGGCGAGGGTCATGTGGCGGTGCCAGCCCTGGAAGGAGCGCCCGACGAAGTCCCGTAGCCCCGTCCGCTCGGAGACCTGACGGAACGTCACCTCCACGGTGTCGGCGAGCGCGGCGAGTGCGAACAGGTCCTCGCCGGTGGCCGAGGACCCGGCCGGGGCGGGCGCGGCGGCCAGCCAGAAGCGGTCGGGGCCCCTGGTTCCGGCGGACCACTCGGCGAGGAGCAGCAGCGGCCGTCGCGGGTCGGCGGGCAGCACCACGGGCACCGCCGCCCGCACCCTGCGCCCTTCGGCCGGCCGGCGCAAGCGCCGCATCCCGGCGAGGAGTTGCTCCGCGGTGACGGGCCGTTCGCTGTAGCCGTGCAGCACGGAGGGATCGGCCCGCAGCGGCGTGGCCGCGGGCACCCGCACCAGGACCGCGACGCCCGCCGGGGCGAGAATCCGCAGCGTACGCGCCGGATCGAGGCCTTCGGCGTCGATGACCACGGGCCGCCTGGACATCGTCTCCCGGCACACTCCGAGGGCCAGCCGGCCCGCGACCTCCTCGGGCCCGGCGGGCACCTCGCCGGGCGGTATCTGCGCGCGGCTGCGCCGCCCGGGGTCGTCGAGCCAGGCACGGCTCAGCAGCAGGGCCCAGTCGCAGGGAACGGCGGTGTGCGGGGAGGCGAGCCAGGCCCCGTAGGCGTGCTGACCGTGGACGGTCATGCCCAGGTGCGGTACGAACTGCTGGTCGACCCCCACCGAGTGCGGTCCGGCCTTCGGGATGACCAGCGGCCTGACCACCCACGCGCGGGGGGCGACGGCGTCCTCGACATGCCGCGCGAGCGCACGCCGCACCCGGGCCCAGTCCCACGAGGAGTCGCTGATGAAGTGGTGGACGCTCTGCTGGGCGGACCCCGTCCGCGCGGGCTCCCGCCCACCGGGCCCGCCGCCCATCCAGTCGGCGATGTTCCGCAGTGTCTTGCGCCCGGGCACGGCCAGCAGGGCGCGTACGTACTGCTCGGCCTTGTGCCGCTGGCCGCGGCGTGGCAGTGAGGCGAACAGGTCCGCGCAGAACGCTGAGACCTCGTCATGGTCGTCGCGCATCGTCCTTCCCCCTCCGGACGGTCTGCCGGAGCGGCTACGCCCGGCCCTGCGCACCATGGCCGGGATCGCTCCCGTGCCTTTCCCGGCTCGATTCCGCTTCGGTCCCGCACGGCGGCAGGGCGCGGGCACGGCGTGTCATCAGCGCGGGAAGGCCGAAAACGGCCCACCACGTGACGTGGAGAGCCGTTATGAAGAGGGCTTGGAACCGTGAGAACGCGGTCACGGAACGTACAGGTTTCAATTGATGCGATCGGACCGGCCCGCATAGAATCGGGCAGTTTCGATCAGGCCTGAAATGATCGTCGACGGGGGGCTGTACGAGGATGGCACATGGTGCCGCAATCATTCGGGGCCCGAGATTTCGCATCCTTGGCGCACTCGAAGGCTGGTACGGGGACACGCCCCTGAAACTGGGCGGAACACTGCGGGCCCGCACCCTGGTGATGCTCCTGCTGGAGGCGAACCGGGTGGTGCCGGTGCCCCGGTTGGTCGAGGCGGCCTGGGACGGGTGTCCGCCCACCAGCGCCCCGCACCAGATCCGCAAGGCGGTCGCCGAACTGCGGCAGCGCATCCCGGGCGGCGCCGAGATGATCCTGACCGACGGCCCCGGGTACCGGGCGGCGGTGGGCGAGGACCACCTGGACCTGAGCCAGTACCGGTCCCGGCTGCGACGGGCGCGCAAGGCGGCGGAGGAGGGCCAACGCGGCGCGGCCGCCGATGAGTTGCGCGCCGCGATGGAGTTGTGGCGCGGGCCGGTGATGGCGGGGTTCGGCGGTTCGGTCATCGACGCCGCCTCGGCGGCCCTGGAGGAGCAGCACCTGGCCGCCGCCGAGCAGCTGTTCAGCCTGCAACTGGCCTCCGGCGAGGCCGGGCTGATCGTGGGTGAGCTGCGGGTCCTGGTCAACCAGCACCCGCTGCGCGAGACCCTGCGCGGCCAGCTGATGCTGGCGCTGTACCGCACGGGACGGCAGGCCGAGGCCCTGGAGGAGTACGGACGCGTCCGGCACCTGCTCGCCGAGGAGCTGGGCATCGACCCCGGCGCGACCCTGACCGACCTGTACGAGAAGATCCTGCGGCAGAGCCCCGAACTGGGCCCGCCCGAACCGCTGCGCGAGCCGGCCGTGCTCCCCTCCGGCCCCGTGGCGTCCCCGGCCGAGGCAGGCGCGCCGGCCTTTCCGCCGCCACCGCCGGGCCCCTCCGCCGCCCAGCCGCCGGCGCCCTCCGCGTCGGAGCCGACGGCCCTCTTACCGCCGCGGGCGATGCCGCCCGCACCACCGCAGCCGACGGCGCCCGGACCCGCGCTGCCGTCGTCGCCGAGCACCCTGCCCTACGCCCTGCCGGACTTCTCCGGCCGGGCGGCCGAGCTGGAGTGGATCCGGCAGACGGCCCTCGACCAGGACGGCGGCTGGGCCCACATCATCGCGATCGACGGCATGGGCGGCAGCGGCAAGACCGCGCTGGCCGTCCAGGCCGCCCACCAGCTCGCCCCGTACTGGCCGGACAGCCAGCTCTTCGTGGACATGCGCGGCTTCACCCCCGGCCAGGAGCCGCTGAGTCCGGCCGCCGCGCTGGACGCGCTGCTGGCGTCGGCGGGGGTACCCAGCGAGGAACTGCCCGACGACCCCGCCGCCCGCACCGTGCTGTGGCGGTCGATCACCGCCCGGCGCAGACTGCTGATCGTCCTCGACAACGCGGCCACCGCCGAGCAGGTCATGCCGCTGATCCCGGCCTCCCCCAACTGCCTCACCATCGTCACCAGCCGGCCCCGCCTGGTGGACCTGGACGGTGCCCGGTGGCTGACGCTGGACGTCCTGACCGACGGCGACGCCCGGGAGCTGCTCGGCCGGACGCTCGGCGAGGAGTGCTTCGACCGCGAACCGGAGGCCTGCGCCCAGCTGATAGGGCTGTGCGGCGGCCTCCCCCTGGCGATCCGGATCTCCGCCGCCCGGCTCAGGAACCGCTCGCACTGGACCATCCAGCGGCTGGTGGACCGGCTGTGCGACGAGACCCGCAGACTGGACGAGCTCAACTCCACCGGCAGGAGCGTCGCGGTCGTGCTGCGGATGTCGTACCAGGCGATGGACGAGGACAGGCGCACGGCCTTCCGGCTGCTGGGCCTGCATCCCGGGCGCAACATCGACCCGGCGGACGCCGGGGCGCTGTTCGACTGCCGTCCCGACGACGCCGAGGAGATCCTGGAGCACCTGCTCGACGCGCACCTGCTGGAGCAGCACGAGCCCGGCTGGTACCGGATGCACGACCTCGTGCGCAGCTTCTGCCGCGGGCTGCTCGGCACCCGGCAGGCCGAGGAGGAGGAGAACCAGGCGGTACGGCGGCTGCTGGACCACTACCTGCTCACGGCGGAGAACGCCTGCGACACACTTTTCCCGAAGCGGCCCCGGTTCCCCGAGTTCCTCCCCGAGGGGTGGTCCCTGCACCCCGACTTCGCCACCGCCGACGAGGCCCTGCGGTGGCTGGACCGGCAGCGCGACAACCTGCTGTCCGCGGTGGACCTGGCCGTGGAGAGGGAGCTGCTGCTGCACGCCGCGTACCTGCCGCGGGCCCTCGGCTTCCACTCCCACATCAGGAACTACCCGCACGACCTGCAGGAGACCAACCGTGCCGCCGTGGCGGCGGCCCGCAGTCTGCGCCAGCCGGTCCTGCTGCGCATCAGCCTGACGAACCTGGCCATGGGGCAGTGGCGGCTCGGCCTGTACGAGGAGTCCGCGGCGCACCTGCGGGAGGCGCTGGAGGTGGCCCGCGCCGGTGACCGGCTCGGCGAAGCGGTGTGCATGAGCCGGCTGGGCCAGGTCTACAACAGCCTGGGCGAGTTCGGGGCGGCGCTGGAGCTGCTCACCGGCTCGGCCGAGCTCCAGCACGAGCTCGGCCAGGTGCGCGAGGAGGCCGTGAGCCTCGGGCTGCTCGGCTCGGTCAACGCCCGGCTGGGCCGGTACCGCGAGTCGGCCGACGCGGCGGCGCGCTCGCTGGCGCTGTACCGGGAGATAGGGGAGATCAGCAACTCGATCGTGTCCCTGTCCACCCTGTCCCTCGCCCTGCTCGGACTGCGGCAGCCGCAGACCGCCCTGGAACGGCTCGACGAGGCCCTGGAGCTCTGCGACCGGCTGGACAAACCCGCCAACACCGCGCTGATCCTGTCGTACTACGCCGACGCCCACGTGATGCTGGGCCGGCCGGAGGAGGCGCTGGTCTACATCGAGCGGGCCACGGAGCTGGCGGCCAACGAGACCACCGCCCGCCGGGCCACGGTGGAGAACGCGGCGGGCCGGGTCCTGCGCGCGCTCGGCCGGTTCTCCGAGGCCCGTACCCGGCACCGCAGGGCGCTGGAGCTGTCGTCGGGCATAGCGTTCCGCTACGAGACGGCGCAGGCGCTGCACGGGCTGGCCGACACCGACAAGGAACTGGGGGACGCCGAGAGCTCCGAAGACTGCCGACGCCGCGCCGACGAGCTCTTCACCGCAATGGGAGTGCCGCTGGACGCCCGCGCCCTGGCCTGAGCGTCCGCGTCCGCCCGAGCTCGGGCCCGTACGTCCCCGTCGGCCCGCGCTCGGGCCTGAGCGTCCGCGTCCGCCTGAGCTCGGCTGAGCCTCCGCGCCCGGCCCGCGCTCCGGCCTGTAGTCCGTATCCGCCCGCCCTCTGGCCTGCACGTCCGTATCCGCCCGCGCCCCGGCCCAAGCCTCCGCGCCCCGCCAACGCCCCGGCCCAAGCGTCCGCGCCCCACCCACGCCCCGGCCTGTAGTCCGTATCCGCCCGCCCTCTGGCCTGCACGTCCGTATCCGCCCGCGCCCCGGCCCGAGCCTCCGCGTCCCGCTCACGCCCGGACGAGCCTCCGCGTCCGCCCGCGCCCCGGCCTGTACGTCCGTATCCGCCCGGCTCCGGTGACACGCTCGGGCCCGGAGCCCAGGAGCCACGGAGCCCAGGACCCCCGATCCCTGGCCCCCCGGGCCGCCGGTCGCGGGGCACGCGTCGGGCCCTGGCCGTCTGGCCAGGGCCCTGGGGCACCTCTCGTCAGCCTCCGCCGGACCCGAGGTCACCGGGTCCGGCCGCACGCGCCGGTGGGCTGATCAGATCTGGGGGAACGCGGCCGAGGACCCGGCCCGCAGCGCCGATCCCCTCGGCCCCACCGACGGGCCGTGGTCGTCGGCGAGCACGACGGAGGCGGGTGCGTGGGAGGGGCCGTGGTCGTCCGCGAGAGTCGAGCCGACCGGACCTGTCACAGCAAACCCCCACATGCCAGCCGTAGCGATCACGCCCATCACGCCGGTCATCTTGCCGCGCATTTCCTGCCCCTTCGATGGATGTCATTCCCTCTGACGCCACCGAGATTTCCAAAGCCTCCTCCCTTTCCGTTCCCCTCTTCCCACTCTCTCCTTCCTCCCGCCCGACCTGCGACATCACCTCCGTTACCGTCTCATTCCCGTGGCTCTTCCCGTATGTCCGCGCGCAGCAGACCGAGGGCGGTACCGGTGCGCCGGTCCGCTTCTTCCGGAGTTTCTCCGGAGACCACCACATAGCCATTGCGGACGTCCTGTGCGACCGGCACGAAATCCCCCGGACCATACGGGAAATGCACCGCCTGCGTATAAGGCAGGGCGCAGATGCTGTCGATTCCCGCCACCGTGCGCAGTCGTCCGGCGGGGAGACGGAAGAACCCGATGGACGCGAAACGGGCGGGCTCGGGCACCGGGCCCAGTTCATGGCCCAGCAGCGCCGTGAGGACCGCGGTCTCCAGGTCGAGGCCGTGGGCGATGTCCACCAGCAGCGGGATGCGGTCACCGCCGAGCCCGGCCCGGGCCCGCACCACGCACGGCCCGTCGGCGGTGGGGGCGATCTCCAGGTGCGCCGGGCCGAAGCGGTGACCGGCGGCGTCCAGCGTCCGGGCAACGAGCCGGTCCACCGCCGGGCGGTCCACCGCCAGCCGGTCCAGCGCCGTCGGCGGAGCGGGATGCAGATGGCCCCTCGCCCGGCGGGCGGTGACACCGATGACCCGGTGCCGTCCCTGTGCGGAGAACGCCTGAACGCTGAATCCCGGCCACTCCGGCGCGGGGCCGGAAAGACCGGGACTGGGGTGGTGCTCGGGCTGTGGTGACGTGGCCGCGACACGGCTCAAAGCCCGTACCGCGGAAGGGGGGTTGGGCGCCCGGCCGAGCCGCCAGGCCTCCTCCAGCGCCGGGAGCACGAGGTCGAGCGGGTCGTCCGCGCCCAGGTGCACGACATGACCGATACCGTGCCGCCGCACGGTGGCGCCGACCAGCGCACGAAGCCCCTGCTCGTCGGAGTGGTCCGTGAGCAGGAGCTCGTGCGAGGCGTCCGCGACGCGGCGCAGGCTCGGTGCGTCGATCAGGCGGGGATCCCACAGGGACCACACGTCGAAGCCGGCGGCGACCGCCTTCCGTACCAGCTGGTACCGGGGCAGCACCAACAGCAGCCGCTTGTCGTCCGGTCGAGCCGCCATGATCACGAGCCGCCTCTCTCGTGGTGGGGGGATCCGAGTGCGTGCGTCGGGGTGGGTGAGCCGGGACCCCGGTGGGTTACGCCGCCGCCTCCTGGGGAACGGCCGCGCCGATGTGGCCGGTGACCGCGTCGACCAGGCCGGCCAGGGCGCTGACCACGGCGGGCTCGGTGATGACGCCCTCGGGCGTGCGCAGCTCCAGGGCGTTGCCGACGGCCACCTGCTCGGAGTCGATGACCTTGGCGCCGCAGTTGGTCAGGATCTGGCGCACGTGCGGCTGGACGTTCTCCCCGCCGGCCTGGCCGGGCGAGGCGCTGACGACGGCGGCGGGCAGGCCCTCGAGCGGCGAGCGGTCCGCGCCGGCCGGCCGGGACAGCCAGTCGAGCGCGTTCTTCAGGACGCCCGACGGGTAGCCGTTGTAGGCGGGGCTGCTGATGATCAGCGCGTCGGCGGAGGCGACCTCCGCGTGAGCGGCGAGCAGTTCGGGCGTGCCGCCGGCGCTCTCCAGGTCCTCGTCGAAGAACGGGAAGTCCCGCAGAGACAGCTCGGTGATCTCGTACTGCTCGTCCCGCTGCTCGATGAGCCGCCGGATGGTGGCGATCACCGCCGTGTTCGCTGACTCCCGGCGGATGCTGCCGGAGACGAGCACGATCTTGGGCATGGCCTTGGTCCTCTCAGAGGTCGCTTCCGGGCCCGGAGGACCCGGCTCTGGTCATGGAGTGATGAGCATGCCGGGGCGCGTTCCCGTCCCGTTCCCGTCTCGTTCCCGCCCGCCCTTCCCCGTGGGTTCCCGGGCCCCGCAGCGAGACGACGGGGGGAGAGGTCCCCTGCGGGGCCCGGAAGCTGGAGGGCCGGGAACGGCCGGGAACAGCCGGGAACAGCGGGGCCGACAGGGCCGGACGGGACCCGGGCCCCGGCTGCCGGAAGGGCCCGGCCGGCCGGGGGAAAACCGGCCGGGCCCACGAGGCCGCCTCACGGGCGGCGGCTCGGACCGGGGGCGACGGCAGGACGGGCACACCGCACCCGACCCGACGGCACGCACAAACCCCCGGACAATCCCGGACAAGTGGGCCGACCCCGACGACGGCTCAGGCGGCGATCCGCGCCACCGTCGGGCGGGCCAGCCGCCGGTAGTCCTCGGTGCGCAGGGCGACCGAGACGTCCAGGCGGCCCGCGTTGAAGTGGATCTCCTCGTGTTCCAGCAGCGCCGGCTCCACCACGAGTTCCACCCCCGGTGCGCAGGCGAAGGGAACGAGCACTCCCTCCGGGCCGCCGCCGAGCTCCTCGACGGTGTGCGGCGGGGTGAACGTGGCCGCCGTACCGCCGAACAGCCGGGCGACGGCGACCAGGTCGACCGTCCGGTCGCCCGGCACCACCGTGAGCACCTCGCACAGGACGCGGCGGCCGCGCCGGACCCGGACCAGCCGGCACCGGGCCGACTGCGCCAGCGAGCTGCCCCGGAGTCTGCTGGCCTCCTCGACGCGGCTCTCCGGAGCGTGCGGGAGCACCCGGTAGCGGGCTCCCCGCAGATCGAAGGTGGTCAGCAGCCCCGGCCAGTCGCGGGAGGTCCGCGCGGGGTGAGCGGTCGAACCGTCACGGGTGTCGAGCAGGGTAGGCACCGGATCCCTCTCCTTCGGTTCCTCGGGTCGTCCCTCGTACGTCGCGTGCTGTCCGCCGGCATCCGCAAGGTCGCACGCCCCGCTCCTCTTTCCGTCCCGCCTGCTTCCCGCCCCGGCACCTGCCCGGCACCGCCCGCGACCTGCCCATATCTGCCGCCCTGCGCGCCTTTGCCAACCTTTTAGCCCCGCACCCCGCCCATTTATTTGCCTGTAGTAACCAACCTTGCCATGATGGTTGCCCTGAGCAACAAAGTGAGGTGTCATGGCCGAGCGAGCGCAGTACGAGGAGCTGATCCGTCAGTTCAGCGCATTCGGCGCCGTGAAGCGGGAGCTCGGGCGGATCCTGCCGGCCGACTGCCCCAGCGGCTCGGCAGCCGTCCTGACGCTGCTCGGCCGGCACGGCGACATGCGTCTGAGCAAGCTCGCGGAACTGCTGGCGGTGGACCTGTCGGTCACCAGCCGCCACGTCGCCCACCTCGCCGAACGCGGCTGGATCGAACGCTCCCCCGACCCGGCGGACAAGCGCTCCCGCATCCTGCGCCTCACCCCGGCGGGCCACGCCCTGCTCGACGAACTGTCCCGGCGCACCACGCGGCTGCTCGCCGAGCGCCTGAGCGACTGGTCCGACGAGGACGTCGGCCGGCTCACCCGGCTGATGGCCCGGCTCAGAGACAGCTTCGGCGACTGCCGGCCCGCCCACCGGGCCGCGCCGCCGGCCCCGGCCGCTCCTCCCGTACTCCCCGAGACCACCCGTACACCCGCGACCACGTAAGAGATAGGAAACCCATGGCAACAACCACACCAGCCGGTGTGCGGGCTCATGGCAGGCACAGTGCGGGCTCCCACGGCTCCTCCGACGGCGCCACGATGACGCACCGGCAGATCATGGAAGCCCTGACCGGGCTGCTGCTCGGCATGTTCGTCGCGATCCTGTCGTCGACGATCGTGTCCAACGCCCTGCCCCGGATCATCAGCGACCTCGGCGGCGGCCAGAGCGCCTACACCTGGGTCGTGACCGCCGCGCTGCTGGCGATGACCGCCTCCACCCCGCTGTGGGGCAAGCTCGCCGACCTGTTCTCCAAGAAGCTGCTGGTGCAGCTGGCCCTCGTGGTGTACGTGGCCGGCTCGGCGGCGGCCGGGATGTCGCAGAACCCGGGCATGCTCATCGCGTTCCGCGCGGTGCAGGGCATCGGCATGGGCGGTCTGTCCGCGCTGGCCCAGATCATCATGGCGGCGATGATCTCGCCGCGCGAGCGCGGCCGGTACAACGGCTACCTCGGCGCCACCTTCGCCACCGCCATGGTCGGCGGCCCACTGGTCGGAGGTGTCATCACCGACACCGACTGGCTCGGCTGGCGCTGGTGCTTCTACGTCGGCGTGCCCTTCGCCGTGATCGCCCTGATCGTGCTGCAGAAGACCCTGCACCTGCCCGTCGTCAAGCGGCAGGTCAAGGTCGACTGGGGCGGCGCCTTCCTGATCTCCGCCGCCGTGTGCCTGCTGCTGGTCTGGGTGACGTTCGCCGGCGACAAGTACGCCTGGCTGTCCTGGCAGACCGCGGCGATGGTCGGCGGCTCGGTGGTGCTGTTCGCGCTGTTCGCCCTGGTGGAGTCGAAGGCCGCTGAGCCGATCATCCCGCTGCGGCTGTTCCGCAACCGGACCATCACGCTGGCCTCGCTGGCCTCGCTGTTCGTCGGCGTCGCGATGTTCGCGGGCACCGTCTTCTTCAGCCAGTACTTCCAGCTGGCCCGGGACAAGTCCCCCACGATGTCCGGCGTCATGACCATCCCGATGATCGCGGGCCTGTTCGTCTCCTCCACCGTCTCCGGCCAGGTCATCACCCGCACCGGGCGCTGGAAGGCGTGGCTGCTGGCCGGCGGCGTGCTGGTGACGGCGGGCCTCGGACTGCTGGGGACCATCCGGTACGACACCGCGTACTGGAAGGTCGGGCTCTTCATGGCCCTGCTGGGCCTCGGCATCGGCATGATGATGCAGAACCTGGTGCTGTGCACGCAGAACCAGGTGGCCCCGACCGACCTGGGCGCGGCCAGCTCCACGGTGACCTTCTTCCGGTCCCTCGGCGGTGCCGTCGGCGTCTCCGCGCTCGGCGCGGTCCTGGCCGACCGCATCACCGACTACGTCAAGGACGGCCTCGCCGGCCTCGGCGCCAAGGGCGCGGCCCTCGGACACGCCGGCACCGGCGACGGCAACATCCCGGACCTCAACGCGATGCCCGCACCGGTCCGCACGGTGGTGGAGTCGGCGTACGGCCACGGGGTCGGGGACGTCTTCCTCTACTCCGCGCCGCTGGCGCTGCTCGCCCTGCTGGTGGCCGTGTTCATCAAGGAGGTCCCGCTGAGGACCAAGGGCGCGCTGGCGCAGGCCTCCGAGCAGGAGACGCCCGCCGAGGCCGCCGCCCCGGCCGCCGTGGCCGCTGTGACCGAGCAGGTGCCCGGCCGGTCCGTGCCGGAGACCGGGGCCCAGGGCGCCGAGGGCACGCAGCGGCTCGCGGCCGTGGCCGAAGCCGCCCGGGCCGAGGAGACCTCCGGCGCCTCCGGTTCCTCCGGCATCCCGGTGCGCGGGTTCGTGCGCGGCGCCGAGTCCGCGCCCGTGCCGCAGGCCGCCGTCACGCTGATCTCCCTGACGGGCCGTCAGCTTGGCCGGTCCGTGGCGCAGTCCGACGGCTCCTACGCGCTGCACGCGCCGGGTTCCGGCTCGTACGTGCTGATCGCCTCCGCCGACGGCTGCCAGCCGCAGGCGTCCACGGTCGTGGTCGACGGCGAACCGGTCGCCTACGACATCCTGCTCAGCGGCACCAGCGGCCTGAGCGGTGTGGTCCGGGACGCCCGGAGCGGGCTGCCGGTGAAGGACGCGATGGTGATCGTCACCGACGTGCGCGGCGACCTGCTGGCCAGTGCCGCCACGGGTGAGCAGGGCGAGTTCTCCCTCGCCGAGCTCGTGCCCGGCGCGGTGACCGTCGCGGTGAACGCCGCCGGGTACCGGCCGCGCGCCCTGCCCGTCGAGGTGGGCGGCGCCGGCGTGACCCGGATCGAGGTGGACCTGGAGGCCGGCGCCCGGCTCCGGGGTGTCGTACGGGCCCCGCACGGGCCGCTGGCCGACGCCCGGGTGACCCTGGTCGACGCGGCGGGCAACGTGGTCGGCTCGGCCACCACCGGCGAGGACGGGGCGTACGCCTTCACCGACCTCGACGGCGGCGAGTACACGGTCATCGCCACGGGCTACCCGCCGGTGGCGACCGCCCTGACGGTGAGCGGCCAGGGCGTCGACGGCCACGACATCGAACTCGCCCACCCGGGCGAGTAAGTCACGACCCCGGCCCGTGGCGGGCGAGCGCGCTGAGCGATCCTCGGGCGCGCCCCGCCACGGGCCGGTTCTTCTGCGAGGAGCTGGGTGAGATGGGACTGACCGCGCGGGTCCGTACCCGGGACGGCTGGGCCGTGCCGCACGCGGTCGTCACGGTGACCGACATGACCGGCACGCAGGTGCTGCGCGCCGAGGCGGACGCCGAGGGGGCCGTGCGGGATGCGACACCGCTGAAGCCGGGGGCGTACACCGTCATCGTCACGGCCGTGGGCTACGCGCCCGCCGCCGCGAGCGCGCTCGTCACCGCGAGCCGGCGGGCCGAGGTCGGGACGGTGACGCTGGCCCGGCAGGGCGGCACCGAACTGCCGCCGCCGGGGCCGTGGACCATCGACCCGGCGCACTCCAGCGTGGCCGCCGTGGCGCAGCACCTGGGCATCTCCAGCGTGCACGGGCGGTTCACGAAGTTCTCCGGGCAGGTGGAGATCGCCCCGGACGACGTGACCGGGTCGCGGGTGGCGGCGGTGATCCGGGCCGCCTCCATCGACACCGGCAACGGCATGCGCGACACCCACCTGCGGTCCGCGGACTTCCTGGACGTGGCGCGGTTCCCGGAGATCACCTACCGCTCCACCGGGCTGACGGCCGCCGGCGCCGACCGCTGGACCGTGCACGGCGAGCTGGGCCTGCACGGGGTCGTGCGGCCGGTCGACCTGGACCTGGCCTACCTTGGCACCGGGCCCGACCCGTGGGGCGGGGTGCGGGCCGCGTTCCGCGCCACGGCCGAACTGCGCCGCGAGGACTTCGCGCTGCACTACAACCAGGTCGTCCAGGCCGGCATCGCCGCCATCGGCACGACCCTCAGGGTCGAGCTGGACATCCAGGCCGTGCAGGGCGCGTCACTGCCGGCCGCGTGAGCCGGACTGGGCGACCGATGCCACCAACTGGCCGCACAGGTCGCGCAGTTTGACGTTCTTGTCCTGGGAGACGCGGCGCAGCCGCGCCAGCGCGTCACGGGCGTCGATCCGCTCGCGGGCCATGAGGATGCCGATCGCCTGGTCGATGACGCTGCGCGAGAGCAGGGCGGTGCGCACATCGGCCGCCGACTGGCGCCGGCGCTCTATCCGCAGCGCCATGCCGATCGCGTCCGCGGCCCGGGCGGCGAACCCGCGGGCCTTGTCCCGCCCGGGGCCCAGCGCGCCCGGCTGCAGGCCGTAGAAGTTGATGGCGGCGCCGGTGCCGTCCGCCACCTCCAGCGGCACCGCCAGCACACAGCACACGCCGGCCGACACGGCGTACTCGGTGTACTCGGGCCAGCGGGTCTCCGCGGACAGGTCGGGGGCGTACTGCTCGATGCCGGTCTCGGCGGCCTGGACGCAGGGGCCCGAACCGTTCTCGTACTGGCGCTGGTCGAGGCCGTTCGGCAGGCCCTCGCTGCCGGCCAGGGTCAGCAGCCGTCCCTCGCGCCGCACGGTGATGCTGCAGGCCACCGCTCCGGGCACCTCCTGCACCGCGCGATCCGTCAGATCGCGCAGCAGCGTGTCGAGGCCTCCGCTGCGCACCATGGCCATTTCCAGCGTGTCGGACGTCTCCGGTCTCATGACCGTACGGGTATCCCGCACGCGACCGTTGACGCCACCGGGCGACCCGGCCGCCTTTCACACGGGGTTGTGGGCCTCGACGATGCGGCGGGCGAGGTCGCGCAGTTTCACGTTCTCCCGCTGCGAGGCCTTCACCAGCGACTCGAAGGCCCCGGCCGCGTCGATGTCCAGCCGTTCCATGAGGATGCCGGTGGCCTGGCCGATCAGGTCCCGGGTGTGCATGGCCTCGGTGAGCTGCTCACGCACGGTCGCCGAGTCCAGCGCGATGCTGACGTGCGCGGTGAACAGCCGCCCGATCCGGGTCGCGTGCTCGTCGAAGACGCCGGGCTTGCGGGCGTAGGCGGTCAGCACGGTGAGCCGGCGGCGGTCGGCGCGCAGCCGCAGCGACAGCGCCGAGCGCAGGCCCAGCCCGCTCAGCACAGCACCGCCGTCGTCGGTCTCACTGTCCGTTATCTTCACCACGGGGCTGGTCCACAGCCGTTCCCAGTACGGCTGCTGCCCGCGGCCCGGGTGCCGGGTCTCGGCGGACCGGACGACCTCGTCGGTCCAGGCGATCGTACGGCGCTGGTTGGCGCGGTCGATGACGGAGACTCCGGCGTGCTCCGCGCCGGGCATGAGGTGCACCGCCAGCCGGGCCGCGGTGCGCAGGGTGCTGTGCGGGGTGTGCGTGTCGTGCAGTTGCCGAGCGGCCACCGTGAGCGCCTCCGCCAGCTCGAGGCCAGCCGGATTACGGGGCAAATCGGAGAACTCGGACGCAGCCACCACGAACCTCTTCGGCATGCACGGCCAGCCGGCCGTGCGCAGGAGAGCTCCGCAGCACATTCCTGACTGCGAGCACAGGACGGAAAGCACTTTAGCTGTTCGGTTGCGCCGGGGTGACGTCCGGCCGACGGGCCGGGGCCCGCGCTTCCGCAGCCGCCCTGGGCCGTGGTGAAATGGCGCACGGGTCAGGAAGCGGCCTTACCGGAATCCGGACGAACGTCTGCCAGGTGAGTGCTGTGACCTTCCTCCCGAATCCCGTCGAACGGCGCGACCGGCCCGGCCGCGTCCTGTTCGCCCTGCCCGCCGAGATAGACATCTGCAACGCCTCCCGCCTGCTGCCCCTCATCGTGTCCGCAGCTCAGGCCCGCGGCGACCGGCTTCGGGTGCTGGTCCTCGACCTCACCGCGACGCACTTCATGGACTCCCAGGGGGTCCGCCTCATCAACGACGTACGCAGCCGTCTGGCCCCGGGGACCCGGGTGTACGTGGTGGCGGAAGCGGAGGGAGTGCCCCGGCGGGTTCTGGAGCTGACCGGAGTGCGCCGTGATGTTCCGGTGTACGACAACCTCGACGAGGCGCTGGCAGCCTAGGCTGGGGTCATGGCACGGAACATCGCGAGCAACACCCGCGTCTCCCGGGACGAGTTGCTGGACTTCGTACGCCCCCGGCACCGCGCGATCCTGCTGACCCGGCGGGCCGACGGCAGCCCCCAGGGGTCGCCGCTGACCTGCGGGGTCGACGACTCGGGCCGGATCGTCGTCTCCACGTACCCGGAGCGGGCCAAGACCCGCAACGCCCGGCGCGACCCCCGGGTCAGCGTGATCGTCCTGAGCGACGACTGGAACGGGCCGTGGGTCCAGATCGACGGCACGGCCGAGGTCGTCGACGCGCCGGACTCCGTCGAACCGCTCGTGGAGTACTACCGCAACATCGCCGGCGAGCACCCCGACTGGGACGAGTACCGGGCGGCGATGGTCAAGCAGGGCAAGTCCCTCATCCGGATCACGCCCGAGCGGTGGGGGCCGGTGGCCACCGGCGGGTTCCCGGCGCGGCTGGCCGAGGAGGAGTAGCTCAGCCGCGCTCCACCATGGCCTCGATGCCCGCGATCAGCAGGTCCAGCGCGAACCCGAAGTCGCGCTCGAGCATCTCCGCCACGGTGTCGCCGCCGCGGGCCGCCATGATCTCCTGCGACTCCCGCAGCACGTCGGCGGCCTGGGGGGCCGCGGTCACCGCGCGCACGGCCCGCTGGAAGTACTCGTCCACACTCACGCCGGTGGCGGCGGCCCGCGCGACGAGGTGGCCCTCCGTCGTGCCGTAGCCGTACACGAACTGGAAGACGGCCGAGATGGCGCTCGTCAGACGGCGCACCGGCAGCCCGGTCCTGCGGATGACGCGCTGGACGGTGCGGGAGAACGCCAGGTTGTTGGGGCCGATGTTGAGGAACGTGCCCACCAGCGGCGACACCCAGGGGTGGCGCACCAGCAGCGCCCGGTACTCCCGGGCGAGGGCGCGCACCTGGTCGCGCCAGTCCTCGTCGGCGTCCGGGTCGGGCAGCCGCATCTCGCCCGTGACCGCGTCCAGCGCGAGTTCGAGCAGGTCGTCCTTGGTGTCGACGTACCAGTAGACGGACATGGCCGTGACGTCGAGCTCGGCGGCCAGGCGGCGCATGGAGAACTTCGCCAGCCCGTCGGCGTCCAGCAGCCGGACGGCGGCCTCGGTGATGCGGTCGCGGTCCAGCCCCGACGGCTGCCCCCCGCCCCGCCCGCCCCGGCGCGCCGTGCCCTTCAGCCAGACGCTGCCGCCCACCGCCCCCTGAGCCGCCTCGGCCATGGCGCACCTTCCCTCACGTGCTCGACGCCGGTCATGCTAGGGCCTGTCGTTTGGATCATTCCGGCGTCGCGGGGTCTGGCACGCACATCTGCGGCGTTGTCGTCGGTTGCCGACGCTCCGCGTCGCCGCCCTCCTCCGCCTTGCAGCTGCACGCACCAGACCCCGCTCGGGTCAGTCAAAAGGCGCCGCAGGCCGGGCCGGACTTGATCCGAACGACAGACCCCAGTGTCCTGTCAGGTGCGCGGGGCCGCCCCGCTGTGCGGGCGGGCCCCCGCCCCTGGCGCGCCCGCCCGCTCGGCCCGCCGCAACAGCACCGCGGCGACCACCCCACCGGCCAGCACGGCCGCCGCCCCTACCAGCAGGCTCGTCTCCAGGCCGGAGGAGAACGCGTCGAGGACCCGCTCCCTGTCCGGGCCCGGCCGCGCCGCCGCCAGCGCCGCGGGCAGCGAACTGGCCGCCACCGGCACCAGCGCCGCGAACCGCGCGGTGAGCACCGCCCCGAGCACCGCCACGCCCAGCCCGTTGCCGAACTCCGCCAGGGTGCCGTTGATCCCGGCGCCCACCCCGGCCTTCTCCCGGGGAATCGCGCTCATGATGGCGTGTGCCATGGCCGGGCTGGCGATCGCGCCGCCCACGCCGATCAGCACCAGGCCGAGCAGGGTGGGACCGTAGCCGCGCTGCCCGAGCGTGGCGATGGGCACCAGCCCGCCGGACATCAGGGCCATGCCCAGCGCGATGGACACCGGCGTCCCCAGTTTCGCCGTCCACTTCGCCGCCACCCCCGAGAAGGTGAGGGCGACGATGGTGAGCGCGAGCGGTGCCGTCCGCAGGCCGGCCTCCAGGGCGTCGTACCCGAGCACGAACTGCAGGTGCTGGGTGAGCAGGAACAGCGCCCCGCCCATGCCGAAGGCGATCAGCACCGCCCCGGCGACCGCGCCCGTGAACCGCCGGTCGCGGAAGAAGTGCATGTCCAGCATGGGGTACGGGACGCGGCTCTCCACGTAGCCGAAGGCGCCGAGGAACACCGCCGCCAGCGCCAGGGAGACCAGCACCCGCTGTGAGGTCCAGCCGTGCCCCGGGCCGGAGATGATGGCGAAGACCAGCAACGTCGTACCGAGGGTGGACAGCAGCGCGCCCAGCAGGTCGGGGCGGTCGCCCCGGGGGTTCTTCGACTCCGGCACCAGCGCCACCACGGCGACGAGGCCGAGCGCCGCGACCGGCAGGTTGACCAGGAAGATCGCGCCCCACCAGAAGTGGTCCAGCAGGAAGCCGCCGATCAGCGGACCGGCCGCGAAACCGAGGGAGTTGACGGCGGCCCAGATGCCGATGGCCCTGGGCTGCTCCTCGGGCGTGAAGATCTGCATCGCCACGGCGAGGGTGGTGGTCATCAGCAGGGCGCCGCCGACGCCCATGCCGGCCCGGGCCGCGATCAACTGGCCCGTGGAGGAGGCCAGTCCGGCCACCAGCGAACCGATGCCGAACAGGGCCAGGCCCGCCGCCAGCATCTTCTTGCGGCCGTAGCGGTCGGCGGCGCTGCCCGCGGTGAGCAGCAGGCCGGACTGCACCAGCGAGTAGGCGTTGATCATCCACTGGATGTCGGAGGTCGCCGCGTCCATCTCGCGGGTGAGCGAGGGGATGGCGACGTTCAGGACGGTGTTGTCGAGCAGGACGGTGAGCTGCGCGAGACAGATGACCCCGAGGATCAGCCAGCGCTGGGGGTGCCCCTGCCGGTCCTGGGTCTGCGGCGGTTCCGGTGCGGACGTCGTCATGTTCTACACCGTAGAACGGTTCCTATACGCTGTACAACAGAGTTACGGGGAGGGGCGGTGGCGCCGAGCCACCGCCCCTCCCCGAGGGGGAACCGTCAGGTGCTCGCCTTCTGCGTGAGGTCGTAGAAGGTGGCCGAACCGGCCGTCACCTTCTTGAAGGTGGCCTCCACCCAGGCGGTGATCCGGGAGGAGTTGCCGGAGGTGCCGCCCCCGCCCATGCCGCCGCCGGCGATGAAGTAGTGGATCTTCCCGTCGGCCACGTACTGCTGGAACTGGGCCAGCGTCGGGGACGGGTCGGTGCCGTTGAAGCCGCCGATCGCCATCACCGGCTTGCCCGTGGCGAGTTGGTAGCTCGCCGCGTTCTGGGAGCCGATGGCCGCCGCGGCCCAGGTGTACCGGTCGGCGCCGGTCTCCAGCAGCTGCTTGGCCGCGGAGCTGACCTCGGCGCCGTTGAGCAGGCCGCCGACACCGCCGCCCGGGCCGCCGCCCTCGCCCATCCGGCCGCCGTTGCCGTTCTGCTGGTTCTGCTGACCCTGCTGGTTCTGCTGACCCTGCTGGTTCTGCTGACCCTGCTGGTTCTGCGGGTTCTGCTGGTTCTGCCCGCCGGGCAGACCCCCGCCGGGGAAGCCGCCGCCGGGCATGCCGCCGGGCTGGTTGCCCTGCTGTCCCTGCTGGTTCTGGCCGCCGGGGCCGCCGCCCGGGAACCCGCCGGGGCGCCCGCCTCCGCCGCCCGGGCCGCCGCGGCCGCCCGCGACCGCCGGCCCAGCGGTGACGATCGAGCCGGTGTGGCCCTCGTCCAGCGTGGTGAGGGTGTACGCCGTCGGCCCGGCCAGCGCGGCGGCCAGGCCCAGCCCGGCGACGCCCAGGGCCAACCGGCGCCCCAGCCGTCCGGCGAAGACCAGCCCGAGCGCGGCCGTCAGGCCGCCCACCAGGACCAGCCACTTCAGCCAGGGCAGGTAGTCGGCGGAACGGCTGAGCAGGACGTACCCCCAGGCCGCGGTGGCCGTCGCGGCGGCCGCCAGGGTCAGCGACGCCCACGCCGAGCCCCGCCTCTCCCACAGCAGCGCCGTCCCCATGCCGATCAGCGGGGCGATGTAAGGGGCGAGGGCCACGGTGTAGTACTCGTGGAAGATGCCCTGCATGTAGCTGAAGACCAGCATGGTGATCAGCAGCGAGCCGCCCCACACCAGGAACGCGCCGCGGGTGACCGAGGTACGCCCGGACTTCCTGGTGGCCACCAGGGCCGCGACGAGCAGGATCAGGGCGGCCGGGATCAGCCAGGAGATCTGGCCGCCGATGGCCGAGCCGAACATCCGGTCCCAGCCGGTCTCGCCCCACATGCCGCCGCCGTTGCCGCCCCCGCCGCCTCCGCCGACGCTGCCGGTCTCGTCACCGTTGATCCGGCCCAGGCCGTTGTAGCCGAAGGTCAGCTCCAGGAAGGAGTTGTTCTGCGAGCCGCCGATGTACGGGCGGGAGGAGGCCGGCCACAGCTCGACGATCGCCACCCACCAGCCGCCGGAGACGACCAGCGCGACGGTCGCCAGGGCCAGCTGCCCGAAGCGTTTCCTGAGCGGCACCGGGGCGCACACCGCGTACACGAGCGCCGCCACCGGCAGGATCAGGAAGGCCTGCAGGGTCTTGGCGAGGAACGCGAAGCCGATCACGGCCCCGGCCCACACCAGCCATTTCGTCCGGCCGTCCTCCAGCGCCCGGATCACCAGGGAGCAGGCGGTGGCCATGAGCAGCGCCAGCATCGCGTCCGGGTTGTTGAAGCGGAACATCAGCGCCGCGACGGGCGTCAGGGCGAGGACCGCGCCCGCGATCAGGCCGGCCGAGGGGCTGAACCGGCGCCGCACCGCCGCGTACACCACGGCCACCGTGCCGACGCCCATCAGCACCTCGGGCAGCAGGATCGCCCAGCTGCTCAGCCCGAACAGCCGTACCGACAGGGCCATCGGCCACAGCGAGGCCGGGGGCTTGTCGACCGTGATGGCGTTGGCCGCGTCCAGCGAGCCGAAGAAGAACGCCTTCCAGGACTGGCTGCCCGCCTGGACCGCCGCCGAGTAGAAGGAGTTGGCGTAGCCGGAGGCGCCGAGGTTGTACAGGTAGAGCAGGAAGGTCGCGAGCAGCAGGCCGAGGAAGGCCGGGCGCGCCCAGCGGGGGTCCTCGGGCCGGCCGCGCCAGAGCCTGTGGACCAGGGGCGGCCGGGGCTCCCCGGGTGCGGCCGGGGGCGGTTCCCAGGGCTCGGTGCCGCCGTCCCGCCGGTGGCTCGCCGGGGCGTGGTTCGTCGTCGTCATCGGGCGTTCCTCGGGTCGGTGCCGGCCGGGCGCACCGGCTGCAGGGGCAGGGTGGCGTCCGGCCAGGCGGGGCCGGACCAGGCGGCGTCCGCGGCGTCACCGGCGCGGAACGTGCTGGTCGGATACGGGGTGGTGGGGTGGGGCATGGTCTGCCCAGGGGTCGGTGGGGCGGCGGCCGCGGGCTCCTGGCCGGTCCGCCGGTCGGGGAACACCCACGCCCGGAAGAGCAGGAAGCGCAGCACGGTGGCGGCGAGGTTGGCGGCGATGAGGACCGCCAGCTCCGTGGAGTGCGCCGGGGCCGGGGTGGCCGCGTCCAGCGCGGCGAGCGAGCCGCTGGTCAGGGCCAGCCCGATACCGAGGACGACCAGCCCCTGCGTCTGGTGCCGTACGACGCCGCCGCGCCCGCGCACCCCGAAGGTGAGCCGCCGGTTGGCGGCGGTGTTGGCGACCGCCGAGAGCAACAGGGCGAGCGCGTTGGCGAGCTGCGAGGTGCCGAACTGCCGGAAGACGGTGTACAGCAGCAGGTAGCACAGCGTGGACAGGCCGCCCACCACGCAGAACCCGACGAGCTGGCGGGCCAGGCCCTTGGGCACGTCCTGGATCTCCCGGTCGCGCGGGTCGTCGCCGAACGGCCGGGCCAGCCGGTCCAGCGGCAGCGCACCGGTGGCCAGCGCCTTGCCGACCCGCCACACGCCCTTGAGGTCGTCGGTGGCCGTCCTCACGATGTGCACGGTCGAGTCGGGGTCGTCGACCCAGTCGACGGGCACCTCGTGGATCCGCAGTCCCGCGCGCTCGGCGAGCACCAGCAGCTCGGTGTCGAAGAACCAGCCGGTGTCCTCCACCAGGGGCAGCAGCACCTGGGCGACGTCCCCCCGGATCGCCTTGAAGCCGCACTGGGCGTCGGAGAAGCGGGCCTGGAGCGAGCCGCGCAGGATGAGGTTGTAGGCGCGGCTGATGAACTCCCGCTTCGGGCCCCGCACCACCCGGGAGCTGTGGGC
This sequence comes from Streptomyces sp. NPDC052682, assembly GCF_040678435.1. Taxonomy (NCBI): domain Bacteria; kingdom Bacillati; phylum Actinomycetota; class Actinomycetes; order Kitasatosporales; family Streptomycetaceae; genus Streptomyces; species Streptomyces sp. NPDC052682. The sequence goes on from NZ_JBFATS010000008.1 coordinate 189,521, forward strand.
GAGCCGGGAGCCGATCGCGAGGTCCGAGTGTCCGGAGATCAGCGGCGCCACCAGCGGGAGCAGGGCGTTGAGGTCGGTGGACAGGTCCACGTCCATGTAGGCGAGGACCGGGGCGTCGGAGGCGGACCACACGGTCCGCAGGGCCCGGCCCCGGCCCTTGTGCTCCAGGCGGAAGGCGGTGACCTCGGGGATCTTCGCCGCCAGCCGCGCGGCCACCTCGGGGGTGGTGTCCGTCGACGCGTTGTCCGCGATGGTGATGCGGAACGCGTAGGGGAACGTGCGCGTGAGGTGCGCGTGCAGTCTGCGCACGCACGGTTCGAGGTCCTTCTCCTCGTTGTAGACGGGGACCACTACGTCCAGGACAGGCGTACCGGCTGGTGCGGCCGGGAGGTGCTCCCGCGCCGGCAGGGTGCCGGGAGAAGAGTCGGTTCGCATGGGACCGACTTTCGTCAGGCGCCCTGTTGTGCCCGTGTGGTGACGCTGTGGCGTGCCTGTGAGTGCGGTCGCCGGTTCGGGTCCGGCTGCGGCTGCGGGGCGGGCGCGGGCAGGTGGACCGTGAACACGGTCCGCCCGGGCACGCTGTCGACGGTCACCGCTCCGCCGTGCGCGGTCGCCACGGCCTGCACGATCGCCAGGCCCAGACCGGTCGAGCCGGTGGCGCGGGAACGCGCCGAGTCGCCGCGCGCGAACCGCTCGAAGACGTGCGGCAGCAACTCGGGCGCGATTCCCGGCCCGTTGTCCTCCACGTCCACGCACAGCCACGGGCCGCGCCGCCGCACGCGGGCGGTGACGGTCGTGCCGGGCGGGGTGTGGGTGCGGGCGTTGCCCAGCAGGTTGACCAGGACCTGCTGCAGCCGGGCCGCGTCGGCGGACACCGGCGCGGGTTCGTCGGGCAGGTCGAGGCGCCAGATGTGGTCCTGCCCGGCCGCCCGGGCGTCGCTGACGGTGTCGACGACCAGCGGGACGAGGTCGGTCCGTCCCAACTGCAGGGGCCGTCCGGCGTCCAGCCGGGCGAGCAGCAGCAGGTCCTCGACGAGCAGGGTCATCCGGCCCGCCTCCGACTCGATACGGCCCAGGGCGTGCCGGGTGTCGGGGCCGACCTGCTCCCGGCCGCGCCGGGTGAGTTCGGCGTAGCCGCGGATGGAGGCGAGCGGTGTTCTCAGCTCGTGGCTGGCGTCGGCCACGAACTGCCGTACCCGCATCTCGCTCTGCTGGCGGGCGTGCAGGGCGCCGTGGATGTGGTCGAGCATCCGGTTCAGCGCGGCGCCGACCCGGCCGACCTCGGTGTGCGGGTCGCACTCCGACTCGGGGACGCGCTCACTGAGGTTCACCTCGCCGCTGTGCAGCGGGAGTTCGGAGACCCGGGTGGCGGTGGCGGCGACCCGGCGCAGAGGCCGGGTGGCGACGCCGACCAGCACGGAACCGGCCAGGCCGGCGGCGGCGAGACCGGCGGCGGTGACGCTGACCTCCACCAGGATCAGGGTGGTGACGGTGGTGTCGACGTCCGCGGTGGGGACGGCGACGTAGTAGCTGCCCTTGTCGCCCGTCTTGTACTCGACGCGGTAGTCGCCGAGGCCCGGCAGCTCGGCCGTCCGTACGGTCCCGTCGGCCTGCGGCACGGAGGCGAGCGCGGCGAGCTGGGCCGGGGTGAGCGACCTGGGGGTCATCTGGAAGTCGTCGGACTTCTCGCCCCGCCGGGCGTCGGTGATCCGGCCGCCCTCGACCTTCGCGACGATCGTCCCGCTCGGCTGCGGGCCCTTGGTGACGAAGTCGCCGAGGCTGAACTGCTTCTGCTGCCCGGGCGAGGCTGCCCCGTCGCTGCCGCCGGTGCCGCGGCCGGGCTCCTTCGGAGGACTCAGCGCGGCCCGCGAGGCGACCTCGTGGAGCTGCCCGTCCAGCTGGTCGTACAGGTGTGACCGCAGCGCGAGCGTGGTCACCGTGCCGATCACCGCGCACACCACGGCGATCAGCGTCACGGACGCGACGACGAGCCGCGTGCGCAGGGTGCGCGGCGTGCCCGCTCGCCGGGCACCCGTGCGCTGCGTCCGCGGTCGCCGTCGCCCGCTCATGACACCGCCGGCTTGATCAGGTAACCGGCGCCGCGCCGGGTGTGGATCATCGGCTCCCGCCCGGCGTCGATCTTCCGCCGCAGGTAGGAGATGTACAGCTCGACCACGTTGGCCTGGCCACCGAAGTCGTAGGACCACACGCGGTCCAGGATCTGCGCCTTGCTGAGCACGCGCCGCGGGTTGCGCATCAAGAAGCGCAGCAGCTCGAACTCGGTGGCGGTGAGGTGGATGGACTCGCCGCCCCGGGTGACCTCGTGGCTGTCCTCGTCGAGGGTGAGGTCGCCGACCACCAGCAGGGAGTCGGGACGGCGGTCCGCCGCGCCGGAGCGGCGGATCAGCCCGCGCAGCCGCGCCACGACCTCCTCCAGGCTGAACGGCTTGGTGACGTAGTCGTCACCGCCGGCGGTCAGCCCGGCGATGCGGTCCTCCACCGCGTCCTTGGCGGTCAGGAAGAGCACGGGCACGTCCGGCAGTTCGCGGCGCAGCCGCCCGAGCACGGTCAGCCCGTCCATGTCCGGCAGCATCATGTCGAGCACGACGGCGTCGGGCCGGAACGCCCGCGCGCTCTGCACGGCGCCCTGCCCGTCGCCGGCGGTCCGGATCTGCCATCCCTCGTAGCGCAGGGCCATGGACAGCAGTTCGGTGATCGACAGCTCGTCGTCCACCACAAGCACCCGGACGGGGCTCCCGTCCGGCCTCAGCAGTTCGGTGCGCCCCTGGGGCGAGGTCGTGGTCATACCGGACACGATGTCGGGGCGCTCTGAGAGGGGGCTTTCGGCACTCTGTGATTTCCCTGAGAAACGCACAGGTGCCTCTCAGGGAACGCGGGGGAGTCCGCCGAGCGCGTCGCCCGCCTCGTGCCGCGGTACGTCAGTCCTGGTCCCGCTCGTAGCCGTGGCTGCGTTCCACCCTGGCGACGTGCACGGTGTACCGCTCGTACCACTGGGCGCGTCCCCGCTGCTGCGCAGTGCGGTGCTCCGCGTCACCGCGCCACTCCTCGATGGCGGCGGCGTCGCGGAAGTAGCCGACGGTGATGGACAGCCCGCCCGGACTCCGCGCGTGGTCGAGGCCGAGGAAGCCGGGGATCTCCCGCACCCGTTCCTCCATGCGCTCGGCGGTCTCGCCGTAGCCGGAGTCGTCGTCCGTACGGACGGAGGTGAAGACGACCGCGTAGTACGGGGGTTCGTGGGCGGCGACGGGCCGGGCCGGGGCGAGGGGGCCGGGCCGGGTGGCGGCGAGGGGGCCGGGCCGGGTGGCGGCGAGGGGGCCGGCAGGTGCCGGACGGTGATCGCTCATGTCGCCCACGATCGGCCCTCCCGGCGGACCGGGTCCAGCCCTGTGCCACAAGGTGCCGCTACGGATCCCCACGGCCCCCGGCCCTGCCGCACCCGCCCTCGCGGGCGGGTCAGAACAACCCGTTCAGAACAACCCGTCCTGCACGCCCGTGTCCTGCCGGAACAGCCGGACGGGCACGGCGAGTCGGGCCTCCCCGGCCGGAACCAGCGCCGGTACCAGCCCCCACCCGGTCATCAGCCGCGTGTCCAGGACGACGATCCCCCGCTCCGTCGCCAGATGCAGGTCCGGCCCGGCGGCGGCCACCAGCTCACCGCCGACCACCCCGCCCGGCACCAGCTCGCTCACCTCCCCGGCAGCGGCCGGCAGCTCCGCCAGCCCGAACACCCGCACGTGGTCCACCGCCCGGAACGGCTGGGGCACGAGCGCCTCCGGCCACCCCTTAAGCGCCACCGCCCGCGCGTGCAGCTCGGCGATCTCGGCGGTCCGCTCCGCCTCGTCCCGGGGCAGCGCGGACCGCACCACCCGTTTCTGGCCGTACGGAATCCGGTCGGGCACCCGCAGTGCGGCCCGCAGCAGTTCCTCGGTCCGCCGCGCGGCCATCAGCGGCCCGGACCCCAGCCAGCTGAAGCAGACCGCCCCCTGCTCCAGCAGCCGGGCGGGGCCCCGCTCGACGGCGGTGATGCCGACCTTGACCATCCCGGGCCCGAACCACGCCAGGTACACGTGGTACGGCCGCGGGTCGTCCGCGAGCGTGTCGGCGGCCACGGAGTGCGCCCGGTCCAGCCGCGCGCACTCCTCGCAGCGCGCCCCCGTACCGCGCCCCGGCACGCTCGCCCGCACCGGGCACGGATGTCCCCGCGCACCCACACACGTCCGCCCACCCCCGTCCGCGACCCCGAAGGCCACGCGTTTCCCCCAGGTCAGCGCAGTGCGCCGCCCTCCGTCCCACACCAGCTCGGGGCCGTCCACCGACCATCGCAGCCCCGAGCACGTCCACGCCTTGGTCATCTCTGCCGAGACTAGGGCCCGGCACTGACATCGCTGCTGCCGCTCGGGTCCCGCCGCACGTCATGCCAGCGGGTCGTGGCCCCAGTTCATGAGCGAATGCCTCCACCGGGTGTCCTGGACGTCGCCGGAGGGCCGCTGGGCAAGATGCCGCCGGACGTAGCCGACGACTTTCCGCATGTGCTGGTAATCGTCGTCCGACAGGCCGCTCCTCTCCGTACGCAGGATCTCCACGATCCGGCGCCCGGAGGCGTGCCCCGTGGACTCACCGCCGTCCTTGTGCTGCCCGGCGCTCCACGACTCGTCCGAGGCCAGCCACTCCTCCAGCGCGGCCGGGCTCATGTTCACCAGCTCACCAAACGCGTCCCAGGTCTCTCTTCGCTCCTCGTCATCCACGTGGCCTCGTCCCTTCGTTCTCCGTGCGGACGGCAGCTCGATGCCTTTGCCCCAGGATGGGGGCTTTCGTGCGCGTCGCAGCTCCGAGCTGCCACCGCCGACGCCGGGAGGCCTGGTGACACCCGCTACTCAGACCACCGGTCACCGGCAGCCGCCGCAGCCGGATGTGCGGCGGCAGCCTCACCCGACGAGGCGGGCACGGCCACGACCGCGTCGGCCGAGTGTTCCGGCCTCCCCGCCCCGCCAGGCGGCACCCCAGGCACCCGGCGTGCCCGCCGCGCGCCCCCGTGTCCCGCACCCGCCACCCCCACTCCTGCCGGGGCCGCGGCCCCGGGGCCTTGCCCCACCCGGCCAGGTGCAGCACCCACGTCACCAGCAGACTCACCACCCCGACGGCGAGCCCTGCGGCCAGCAACAGCGCCGAGTCCAGGCAGACCGCCGCCCCCAGCAGCACCGCTCCCGCGGTGGCGATCCCGAATCCGGTCCAGCCCGCGACCGTATGCCCGTGGTCATACTGATGTGCGCTCACGTGCCGCCTCCCACCTTCTCTCACGACGTAAGCAATTTAGCCCATAAACCTCTCACACACTAAGGGATTGCCGGAATGCAAGCCAAGCCGCGTCCGCCCGCCACCCCCGAGCAGGCGCTGTCGGCCATGGACCACCTCATCGCGACCCACCTCGTGGGCCAGCACGAGATCGCCCAGCAGGTAGGCCTGAACGTCACCGACCTGACCTGCTTCGCCTTCGTCCTGGAAGCCGGCGAGAACCTGCTGACGGCAGGCGATCTGGCGGCACGCGCCCACGTCACCACGGGCGCGGTGACCGGCATCCTCAACCGTCTGGAACGCGCCGGCTACATCACCCGCCGCCCCGACCCGGCGGACCGGCGCCGCGTCCGCGTGGCCGCCGAACCGGCTGCGGTCGCCCGCATCCGAGAGGTCTACGAGCCGTACTACGCCCGCCTGAACGCCCTGTTCGCCGACTACTCCCCCGACGAGATCGCCGTACTCCACGACTGGTTCTCCCGCGCGAGCACGCTCGCGGCGCAGTACCTGGAAGAACATTGCAGATGATCTAGGTCAAGATCCGACCTATATGGCCCATAGCTTGGTCTTACTCCGCGGCACACGGACCGCAGACCAGCCCCGACCAAAGGACGGCGACCATGACCTTCACCCAGTCGACCACCGACGCTGCCCCCGCTTCCGCCCCGTCCAGCGAGCGTGCGGACCTGCTGGCGATGCTCGCCCACCAGCGCCAGATGCTGCGCCAGACCACCCGCGACCTCACCGACGAGCAAGCCGGGCTGCGCACCACCGTCAGCGAGCTGTGTCTGGGCGGACTGATCAAGCACGTCAGCGCGGTCGAACGGAACTGGGCCGCCTTCATCGTGCAGGGCCCGTCCGCGATGGGTGACTTCACGGCCATGACCGAGGCCGACTGGGCGCGCCGGGCCGACGAGTTCCGCATGCTGCCCGGGGAGACGCTGGCGGGAGTGCTCGCCGCCTACGCCGAGACGGCGCGCCGCACGGACGAACTGGTCGCCACCCTGCCCGACCTGAACGCCACCCAGCCGCTGCCCCGGGCACCGTGGTGGCAGGAGAACGAGCGGTGGTCGGCCCGCCGGGTGCTGCTGCACATCATCGCCGAGACCGCCCAGCACTCCGGCCACGCCGACATCATCCGCGAAGGCCTGGACGGCGCGAAGAGCATGGGCTGAACCCGGGAGCCGTCACCCCTGGCAACCGCATCCGCTCGCGGCCTTGGCCTCGGCGACGGTGACCGCCGGGTCGGCGGCCCGCTCCCGAACGGAACAACAGGCCTGTACGCCGCAGCAGTCGGCGGCCGCGGAGGCCCCCACCCCCTCCGCGCCGCCCACGGCCTGCGTACCGCCCACGACCCCCGGCCCGCCCACGACCTCCGCGGCGCCTGCGGGTTCCGCGCCTTCCACAACCTCCGGCCCGCCCACGACCTCCGCGGCGCCCGCGGCCCCCGCCCCGCCCGCGATCTCCGCGGCGCCCGCGGGTTCCGCGCCTTCCACAACCTCCGCGCGACCCACGGCCTCCCTGCCGCCCCCGGTCTCCCCGACCGCGACAGGCTTGACGGCCCGGACGATCGCGGAGTGCATGCCGTCCGCCACCGGATGGGTCGGTGTGATCTCGACGTCCGTGAAGCCGGCCGCCTCCAGCCCCTCGCGGTACTCGGTGAAGGACAGCGCCCCGGCGATGCACCCCACGTAGTCACCACGCTCGGCGCGCTGCCCGGGCGTGAGGGCGTCGTCGGCGACGACGTCGGAGATCCCGACGCGCCCCCCGGGCCGGAGCACCCGGTGGATCTCCGCGAACACGGCGGGCTTGTCCACGGACAGGTTGATCACGCAGTTGGAGATCACCACGTCGACGGTCCCGGCGGGCAGCGGGACGGCCTCGATGGTGCCCTTGAGGAACTCGACGTTCGCCGCGCCCGCCTTCCGGGCGTTGGCCAGGGCCAGGGCGAGCATCTCGTCGGTCATGTCCAGCCCGTACGCCTTGCCGGTCGGCCCGACGCGCCGGGCCGAGAGCAGGACGTCGATGCCCCCGCCCGACCCCAGGTCCAGGACGCGTTCGCCGGCGCGCAGGTCGGCGACGGCGGTCGGGTTGCCGCAGCCCAGGGACGCGGCGACCGCCTCGGCGGGCAGGGCCTCACGCTCGTCGGCGGCGTACAGGGCCGAGCCGAAGTGCTCGTCGGCCTCGACCGGCTGCGGCCCGCAACAGGAGCTCCCGCCGCCCTGGTCCAGGACCGCCGCGGCCGCCGCCGCGTACCGCCGCCGGACCGATTCCCGCAGCTCAGTGGACTGCTCGCTCATGTCCCACTCCCAGTGACAGGGCGCTACGACACCCGAAGCGCCTGTATTGACATCCATCGATGCAACCTTGCGCCCTGCATCGACGGATGTCAACATAGACGCATGTCGAAACAACAGCTCGAGGTGATCGGCCAGGACACCGGCTGCTGCGCGGGCCTGTCCACCGCGCCGCTGGACGAGGACCAGGCGGCCGACCTGGCGAAGGTGTTCAAGGCCCTGGGCGACCCGGTCCGGCTGCGGCTGATGTCGCTCATCGCGTCGCGCGGGGAGGGCGGCGAGGTCTGCGTGTGCGAGCTCACGCCGGCCTTCGAGCTGTCCCAGCCGACGATCTCCCACCATCTCAAGCTGCTCCGGCAGGCCGGCCTGATCGACTGCGAGCGGCGCGGGACCTGGGTCTACTACTGGGTGCGGCCCGGCGTCCTGGACCGGCTCGCCACGTTCCTGACCGGCTCGCGGACCGCCGGGGCCCCCGCGTGAACGCCCCGCTGGGCCGCCGCGCCGCCGCGGAGGCGATCGGCACGGGCCTGCTGGTCACGGTCGTCGTCGGTTCCGGCATCCAGGCCACGGCACTCACCCACGACGCCGGCGTCCAGCTGCTCGCCAACTCCCTCGCCACCGTCTTCGGCCTCGCCGTGCTCATCGCGCTGCTCGGCCCGGTCTCCGGCGCGCACTTCAACCCGGCCGTCACCCTCGCCGCCTGGTTCACCGGCCGCCGCACGGCGGGCGGCGTCCCCCTGCGGGACGTCGCCGCGTACGTCCCCGCCCAGCTCGCCGGCGCGATCGGCGGGGCGGTCCTGGCCGACGCGATGTTCGCCGAGCCGCTGGTCCGGTGGTCCACGCACGACCGGTCGGCCCCCCACCTCTGGCTCGGCGAGGCGGTGGCCACGGCCGGCCTGGTCCTCCTCGTCCTCGGCCTCGCCCGCACCGGCCGCGCCCGGCTGGCCCCGGCGGCCGTCGCCTCCTACATCGGCGCCGCCTACTGGTTCACGTCCTCCACGTCCTTCGCGAACCCGGCCGTGACCCTGGGTCGCGCCTTCACCGACACCTTCGCCGGCATCGCGCCCGCCTCCGTCGCCCCCTTCATCGCGGCCCAACTGGCCGGAGCGGTGGTCGGCCTGGGCGCCGTGGCCGTGCTGTACGGCCGCCCGGCCCCCGCCGCGGACCAGGTCACCGCCGCGCACCCCGAGCCCGAACTCGCCTAGGAAACTCACCCCATGAGCACTCCCGCCCCGCGCCCTTCCGTCCTGTTCGTCTGCGTCCACAACGCCGGCCGCTCCCAGATGGCCGCGGCCTTCCTCACCCACCTCGCCGGCGACCGGGTCGAGGTACGCTCGGCCGGCTCCGCCCCCGCCGACACGGTCAACCCGGCCGTCGTGGAGGCCATGGCGGAGGTCGGCATCGACATCTCCGCCGAGACGCCGAAGATCCTCACCACCGAGGCGGTGCGGTCCTCCGACGTCGTGATCACGATGGGCTGCGGCGACACCTGCCCCGTCTTCCCCGGCAAGCGCTACCTGGACTGGCAGCTCCAGGACCCGGCGGGCCAGGGCGTCACCGCGGTCCGCCCCATCCGCGACGAGATCGAGCACCGCGTACGGGGCCTGCTCGCCGAGCTGGGTGTTCGTACGTGACGGAGCACCTCATGACCGGCACAGAGGCCGAGCCGGGGCTGACCGCGCGGACCTCGGTCAGCGAAAGGCACCGACGTGGCGCCGAGCCCAGTCGGCGAAGGTACGGGGCGCGCGACCGAGGACACGTTCGGCATCGGGGCTGACGCGCTGCTCGGCGGGGGTGGGTGTACCGAGGATGTCCAGAGTGGTCTCGGCCACCGGCTCGGGCATGAACGCGAGCAACTGCGCGCGGGCCTCGTCCCGGCTCAGCTCCACGAAGCGGACCGGCTCACCGAGCGCCTCACCGAGGGCCTCTGCACGTTGCCTGGGCGTACTCAGAAAGGGGCCGGTCAACTCGTAGACCCGCCCGGCGTGCCCGTCCTGCCGCAGCGCCGCCGCGGCGACCTCGGCGATGTCGCCCGGGTCGATGCTCGGCAGTCCGACGTCGCCGAACGGCGCGGCGACGGTCCGCCGCGCCCGCACCGCCTCGGCCCAGGCGTACGCGTTGGAGTGGAAACCGCCCGGCCGCAGAATCGTCCACTCCAGACCCGACTCCCGGACGGCGTCCTCGATGGCGCGTCCGATCCTCCCGTGGGAGGCCGACTCCGGCCGGGTCGCCACTGCCTGCGAGGACAGCAGCACCACGCGCCGCACGCCGCCGGCCTTGGCGGCGCCGAGGATCTGCTGAGGATCCATCAGGTGCGCGGTGGCGCCGCCGTTCTGAAGGAACAGCGCGTCGGCGCCGTCGAGAAGGGGACGCAGACTCTCGGCTTCGGTCAGGTCGGCCGTGCCGTGCCGCACCCCCTGCGGCACATCCGCCTCCGAGATCCCCCGCGAGGTCGCGGTCACCTCCTCCCCGGTCGCCACGAGGGCCTGCACCAGCGCCCGGCCGACGTTCCCGGTCGCCCCCGTCACTACATACATGAGCAACTCCCTTGTCCTTCGGGATGGTTGCCGCTCTCGGCACCACGGGGGGACGCTAACACCGCCGGTATAGTAGGTACCTACAGGAAAGTGGCTACCCCGGAGGGACGCACATGGCCGGTGACACGACCTGGACGACGCCGTCCACGGCGACGGACCCCGAGGCCGCCTGCCCGATCGCCCCGGTCGTGGACATCGTGTTCAGCCGGTGGACCACACCGATCCTGTGGACCCTGCACACCTACGGCCGGCAACGCTTCGTCGAACTGCAACGGCGCATCACCGCGATCACGCCGAAGGTCCTGACCCAGCGGCTGCGCCAGCTAGAACGCGACGGCCTGGTCATCCGCACGTACCACCCGGAGGTCCCCCCGAGGGTCGAGTACGAGATCAGCGAACTCGGCCGCAGCCTGGCCCCGCTCTTCGCGCACCTGACCCAGTGGGCGTCCGACAACCTGCCCAAGGTGGAACAGGCCCGCCGGGCCTACGACACGGACCCGGCCCATTAGCTCCTAGAGCTTCTCTTTGGCCTGCTCGGCGACGAACGAACCGAGCCCGACCTCAGCACGGATGAGTCCCTCGGCCTTGAGGTGCGCGAGCGCCTTCTGCGCAGTCGACGTCGCGATGCCGAACTCTGCGGACAGCTCGACGACAGACGGCACACGGGAACCCACCGGGTACTGACCGTCGGCAATGCGTGTGGCGATGGTTGCGGCGACCTGCCGCCAGACGGGACGGGTGCGGTCAAGCTCGGGACTCATGCGGTGGACGCTAAAACTCCGCGGTAGACCGCGCGACCGCAGTAGACTGCGGTAGACCGCGAACAAAGCGGCCACGAGAGACCCCCGCGACGGGTGCCGCCGTCCGGGGGTCCGGCCACCAGCCAAACCGATCGGAGCTGATGACATGACCGACCTTATCCGCCGACTCCTCACCCGGGCGGCCGTCCTACTGAAGGGCCCCCGTACAACATCCGCACCCCTGCAAGACCAACTGGACCTCCCCCTCTGGCCTGCCACCCCGCCGCTCCCAGCCCACCGCAGCCCCTACACGCACGACGACACGCCCCTGGACGCCGCAGCCGTCAGGTCCGTACGCCCGTACCTGACCACCCCCTGGATCCACGGACTGGAGGCGGCCTGATGCAGGACGAGCCCCGCCTGCTCCCCTGGTCCGGCCCCGAGGGCAAGGCCTGCTACCTGATCAGCGACCCCGACGGCGGACCGATCTCCCGGCTGGCCGACGCCATGGAGTCGATGCAACTCCAGATGGGCACCCAACTCGTCGGCCACGCCCGGGCCATGCTCCCCGACACCCCGCCCGGCGACCTCCGCTACCTCGCCGAACGCCTCACCGAGGCCCTGGAGAACACCCTCCGCATCGCGGAGAGCCGAGGCCGGCGCCTGGGTGAGACGCGGAACCACCGCTAGGCGAACTCGGGCGGCGCAGCACGTGTGCCAGGGGCGGCTTCCTGGGTGTCTTTGGAGAAGAAGATGGCGTCTTCTCCGAAGTCCGGGGCCTGGAAGGGCTGGATCGTCGGAGGCGGTGACACCGCAGTGGAACGGCGGGTTTGCCCTTCCGGGGCGGAGAACAGCGACGTCGGGTCGATGAGAGTCTGCCTTTCGTTACAGGTCCCTGACGGGGCCTGGCGTGCCAGATGGCCGGGCACAGCGGTCCTCAGAGCTTGGTCATCTTGGCGTACGGGCTCACGATCCGGATGTGCCCCGAGCCGAAATCCACGAGCGCCGCGATCCCGTCCTCGATGCCGACCACCCGGCCGAGGCCGTACATGTCATGGGTGACCTGGTCGCCCATGGAGAAGTGCTTGGGAGCCGGGGGGACCGGCGCCTTGAACGGGCTGGTGGGCAAATGGCGCTTCGGTGCCGCAGGCTTTGTCATGACTCAGTATGAGGCCCCGCGCGCTCCCTGCTCACTGTGACCGTCGGCACAGCTCCGGCACCGGGAGGACCGCCCTGGTCGCCGTACGTCTGCCGAGCGTCGCTGCCGACGCCCCCGGAAACGCCAGAGGCCCCGGATCGCTCCGGGGCCTCTGTCCTGTGCGCACTCGGCAGGATTCGAACCTGCAACCTTCTGATCCGTAGTCAGATGCTCTATCCGTTAAGCTACGAGTGCTTGTTCTGTTGTTTCGCCGCTCCCGGCCCTTCCGGCCCGCTCGCGGCGACAGGAAGAACATTACATGACTGCCGCCGCCAATGTGAAATCCGTTTGTCGCACCCCTTGTGACCTGCGGAAACGTCGATACGGGCGGGATGCACCCCCGGGAACGACGAAGCCCCGGCCTTGAGGGCCGGGGCTTCGTGATCTTGTGCGGAGGCGGAGGGATTTGAACCCTCGATGGGCTTTAAGGCCCAAACCGCATTAGCAGTGCGGCGCCATAGACCGGACTAGGCGACGCCTCCAGACACAGCCTCCCGCGCGCGAGTGCGAGTGGGTGGTGCGTGCCGATGATGACACAGTCGAGCGCGGTGTCACCAATCGCCCCCCACGGTACTAGGCCGGAAGGCCGCAGGGCAAAGGACTTCCCTGCGTCTGTCCGGTGTCTTCCCGCACGAGTGGTGCCCGGGCGCGCAACATCCGGCGCGCTGTGGCGTTAGGCAGGTCATGTCGCAGTTCACCTGCCGGGCTCTGCCCCGGACCACCCCCTCACCGTCCGGCCCGCCGTCGCGCCTCCGCCCCGCTGCCGGGCCCGCGCTGCGGCGGCTCCTCGCCGGTGCCGCCGTCTCCCTCGCCGCCGTCGCCTCGCTGGGCACCGCGGGTCCGGCCGCGTACGCCCTCCCCGGAGCCGCTGCCGGTGCCGGTGCTCCGCTGCCGCGGCCCGTACCCGAGCAGGAGCGCGCCGGCCGGGACCACCTCACCGTCACCGTGCGCAACGCCGGCGACGGGGTGGACGGGACGTACGACGTGTACTGCCATCCCGATCGGGGCAGCCACCCGGACCCGACCGCGGCGTGTGCCGCCGTCGAGCGCAGTACGCGGGGGGGAAGGGACGCCTTCGCCCCCGTGCCCGAGGGCAGTGTCTGCACCCTGCAGTACGGCGGCGCGGCCACCGCGCGTGTCACCGGGACGTGGGCCGGACGCCCCGTCGACGCCACCTACGACCGGCGTGACGGCTGTCAGATCGCCCGCTGGAACCGGCTCGTGCCGCTTCTGCCGGAGATGGGGTCCGACGACCCGGTCTGAGACCGGAGCCATGGGGCGTGTCCCCCGTAAGCCTGGATCACCGTAAGAACGTCCTAGCCGCCGGGTCGCCGGACGGTTCGCGGCCGGGGACGTAAAGGTCCCGCGAAGGTCCTGCGGTATCGGTGCAGGCAGGCGGGGCGGCGGGCGGAGGGGGCCGCGCGGGCGGCTTCGCGCGGTCCTCACGTCGGCGTCACTTCGTCGTGCGAGCTCCCTCCCATACGGCGCCGCGCGCGCGATCCCAGCGCTTAGACTCCCTCGCGTGACACGCCGCGGGCCGGTTGGCAAGATGGCCCGAGCGGTCGGCAAGGTGCGGTAACAGGGAGGAAGCGTCTCGTGAGCAGCAGGCCATCCCGAGGCGCTGCTCGCCTCGCAGCCATACTGGACGCCCTCCCCGACGCGTTGGTGCTGGTCAACGCCAACGGCACCGTCGTCAACGCCAACACCATCGCCTTGGAGGCATTCGAGACGCCCGGCACCGCGCTCGTCGGACGCGGGCTGCTGGACCTGCTGCCGCAGTTCGACTCCAAGCTGATCCCGGGCTCCATGCGGCGCCCGGACCACATCGACCCGCGGGCACGCACCAAGCCGACCCGGATGATCGCGCGGCGCACCGACGGCACCGAGTTCCCCGTCGAGGTCACCAGCGCCAACCTGGAGAACGGGCAGCAGGCCTACGACGGCTACAGCTACTCCGGCGACGAGCTGCTCATGCTCGTCGTCCGCGACCTGTCCGGGACCGTGGACACCGAGGCCGAGCTGGCGCGCTCGCAGCGGCAGACCGAGATGATCCTGCGGGCCGCCTCCGAGGGCGTGGTCGGCACCGACACCGACGGGCGGATCGTGCTCGTCAATCCGGCCGCCGCTCAGATACTGGGCTACCGGGCCAGCGATCTCGGCGGGCGCGAACTGCACACGCTGGTGCTGCACTCGCGGGCCGACGGGTCGCCGTTCCCGTACGACGAGTCGCCGCTCGCCGACACCCTGCGCTCCGGGCGCAAGCACCGGGTGCGCGGGCAGGTGATGTTCGCCAAGAGCGGCGAGAAGGTGCCGGTCGACCTGACCACCGCGCCGGTGCGCGACGGGGACCAGCTCGTCGGCGCCGTGCTGACCTTCACCGACCGGCGGCCTTACGACGCCGTCGTCAAGGAGAAGGAGGACGCGGACAAGCGGCACGCCGAGGAGCTGGAGCGGCTCGCCGAGGAGCACGCCTCCGAGCTCACCGCCCTGCGCCAGCAGCACGTCACCGAGCTCGAGGAACTGCGCGAGAAGCACGCCGAGGAGCTGGCGGCGAACGAGGAGCGGTACGCCGCGCTCGGGGAGCGGGAGAAGGACCGTTACGAGGCGCTCGCCGCACGGCACGAGCAACTGCTGACGCTGCTCGGGCAGTCGCTGCGCGGGCCGCTGGAGGAGCTGCGCCGCGAACTGTCGGCCCTGGCCGCCGACGACGCCGGACAGCTGTGGCCCGAGGCCAACCAGGTGCTGCACCACCTGTCGGCCGGCTACTCGCGGATCACCACCCTGATCGACAACGTCCTCGGCTACCAGCGGCTCGACACGGGCAGCGAGCAGATCTCCCGTACGAAGGTGATGCTCGACGCCGTCGTCGCCTCCGGGGTCGACGGGGCCGTGGAGCTGATCGGCCCGGGGCGGGTGCAGTTCGCCGTGCACGCGCCGCCCATCGAGGCCGAGGTCGACCCTCGGCTGCTCGCCACCGCCCTCGCCCACCTCGTCGCGGACGTGGCCGGGGTCGACGCGACCGGCAACGCGCCGGTGTCGGCGGGCGGCTACATGGACAACACCGTCGTGGTCGCCGCGGCGCAGCGCGGTGAGGTCGTCCGCATCGAGGTGCGCGGGCCGTACTCCGGCGGCGACCCGGTGCACGAGCCGATCGTGCGCGGGATCGTGCGGGCCCACGGTGGTGTGCTCCAGACGCACGAGGTGCCGGGCATGAGCGGCAGCGCGTACGTGCTCGAAGTGCCGCTCGGGGGCGGCGCCGGGGCCGTCGCCGCCCAGGACCAGGCGCAGGGGCAGGCGCAGGGCCAGGCGCAGGGGCAGCTGCCGGCCGCGCAGGCCGGTGCGGGCCTCGCTGTGGAGGCCGGTGTGCCGGAGGGCGCGGGTGCCGCCGGTGAGCAGAACGCGGCAGGCGGACGGCGGCGGGCGCGGCGCGCCTCCGTGGATGCCTTCCTGGAGAGCGAGGGACAGGATCCGGCCGAAGGCACCGGGGCCGCCGGCGGCCCCGGTGCGGAAGTCGCGGTCGTCGCCGCGCCCACCGGGCGGCGCAGGCGGCGGGCGGCCGGGGAACCGGCGCCGGTTCCCGCGCAGGCGTCCGGCGAGGGCGCGCCGGTGTCCGGGGGGACCGGGCGGCGGCGCGGCCGGCCCGCCGAGGACGTCGGCGCGGGCGGTGGAGCGAGCGGTGACGCGGGTGCCGTGGGGAGTTCCGTGCAGGGGGTCGCCGAGGGCGCCGTCGTCACGGCCGCGGAACATGCGGCCGGCACCGCGGCCTCGGGCACGGGGCTGGGCGGAACCGTGCCGCCGCAGGGCGTTCCGGTGTCCTCCGGCCGACGGGCCGCCCCCGAGTCCGGCGAACAGCACGCCCTGCCGCCGGCCCTGCCCGCGCCGTCCGGCGACGCCGGGACGCAGCAGCCCCCGGCGCAGCCGACCGGACGGCGCCGGCGTGCCCTGGCCGCGGCGAACGAGCGGGCCGCCGCGCAGGAGGCGGCGCCGCGTACGGTGTTCGCACTGCCGCCCGCCGAGGCCGACCAGAGCCCGGCGCAGGCCGAGCAGGTGCCCCCGCAGGCGGGGGCGGCGGACGCGCTGCCCGACGAGGGGCGGCACGACGCCGTCCCGCACGACCAGTCCCAGGACCACACCCCGCCGCAGCCGCACCCCACGAGCGCGCCGACCGGGCGCCGCCGACGGGTCCCCGCCCAGCCGGCCGAGGCGACCGGTACGCCCGCTCAGGGAGTCCCCGGGCAGGGCGGCCAGGACGGGCCCGGGCACGCGCAGGGCGTGGCCGGGCAGGTGCCCGGTGCGCAGGGGGCCGGTGCCCAGGTCGCCGGCGGAGTGCAGGGCGTGCCCGGCCAGGGGGCTGCGGGCGGGGTGACGCCGCCGCACGGTACGGAGGTGCAGGCGCCTGGGCTCGGCGCCCCGGTGCCGCCGCAGGGTGGCCCGGTGCCGCCGCAGGGCGGTCCGGCGCCGGTCCAGGGCGGTCCGGTGCCGCCGCAGGGTGGCGGGGTGGCCCAGCAGGGTGGTGCCGCTCCGGCACCGGGGGCTCCGGTTCCGCCGCAGGGAGCTTCTGTTCCGCCGCAGGGTGATGCCGCCGTTCCGGCACCGGGGGCCCCGGTCCCGCCGCAGGGCACTCCCGTCCCGCCGCAGGGTGGAACGCTTCCGCCCCAGGGAACCCCGGTCCCGCCGCAGGGCGGAACGGTCCCGCCCCAGGGAGCGCCCGTCCCCGCTCAGGGTGCCCCCGTCCCGCCGCAGGGTGGACCGGTCCCGCCCCAGGGAACCCCGATCCCGCCGCAGGGCACTCCCGTCCCGCCGCAGGGCGGAACGGTCCCGCACGAGGGAACCCCGGTCCCGCCGCAGGGCGGAACGGTCCCGCCCCAGGGAGCGCCCGTCCCCGCTCAGGGGGCCCCGCCGCAGGGTGGACCGGTTCCCCCGCAGGGCGGCGCCGCCCCCGTTCCCCCGCAGGGCCAGGCCGCTCCGCAGGGCAACGCCGTTCCTCCGCAGGGGGGCGCGGTGCCGCCGCACGCCGTGGCCGTGCCGCCGCAGGGCGCGGGCACGCCTGCGCAGGGCGCGGCCGTGCCGGTTCAGGGCGCCCCGGCCGGGCCGGGCGCGCAGGCCGCCGGTCCCGGGCCGGTCCCCCCGCAGCAGATCGACGGGCAGGCCCAGGCCCAGCCCGGCCCGGCGCACACCGCGTCCGGGCAGGTCGGGCTGCCCGCCCAGCAGGCCGTTGCCACCGGGCAACCGCTGCCGCCGCAGGGCGTACCGGGCCAGATGCCCGCCGACCAGGGCCCTGCCTCCGCGCACCCGGGCACGACCGCCGAGCAGCCGGGGCAGGGCACCCCGGCCCCGCAGCCCTGGCCCACGGCCGCCGACACCCCGGGTGCGGGCACGCCCGTACCCCCGCACGCCACCCCGCCCGGGACCGCCGTACCCCCGCCCGCCGCACCCGTACCATCGAACGGGACCCCGCAGGCCACCCCCGTACCCCCGAACGGGGCCGCCGCCCCGCAGCAGTCGACGCCCGCCCCCGGTGTTCCCCTGCCGCCCGGAGGCGTGGCGCCGGGGCAGCGGGTGGCGCAGCCGCTGCCCGCCGAAGCCGCGGCGGCCGGTGATCCGAACGCCTCGCAGGGGCGCGCGATCAGTGTGCGGACGCTGGGACAGGGCGTGCCGTTCACCCGGCAGGCCGCCCAGGTGCAGCAGCCCACGGCGACGCCGGCCCCGCACCAGCCGGGCGGTTCGGGGCGTCGCCGCAAGCTCGGTACGCCGCCCGACCCGGCCACCCGGCCGGAGCAGCCGCAGACACCGGCCCCGGCCCCGGCCCAGCCTCAGTCGCAGCCGCACGCCTCGCTGGCCGGTCAGTCCCGGCTCGCGCCGGCGACCGAGGGGGCCGGACGGTCGTACGCGATAGGCGCCCCGGACGAGAACGCCGCCGAGGGACCCGAGCCGCTGGACGGCCCCGGCGGGGCCGTGGAGGTCGCCGATCCGCCGCGCCCGCAGCCGATGGACGACGAGCTGCCGCCGGAGCCGCTGGACAACCCGCGCCGGCTGCTGGTGTGGCCCGCGCCGGACGTCAGCACGCAGCAGGCGCTCAGCGACCGGGGCTACCGGCCCGTCATCGTGCACTCGCGCGAGGAGGTCGACGCGCAGATCGCGGCCTTCCCCGCCGCGCTGTTCGTCGACCCGCTGACCGGGCCGATCACCCGGACGGCGCTGCAGTCGCTGCGGCAGGCGGCCGTCGCCGCCGAGGTGCCCGTGCTGGTCACCGCCGGGCTGGGGCAGGCCTCGCGGGACGCCGCCTACGGTGCCGATCCGGCCGTCCTGCTCAAGGCGCTGGCGCCGCGCGACAGTGAGCAGCACCCGCCGCGCGTGCTGCTGATCGAGGAGCACGCGGAGATCGCGCTGGCGCTGACCGCGACGCTGGAGCGGCGCGGGATGCAGGTGGCGCGGGCCGCGAGCGACACGGACGCGGTGATGCTGGCGGGGCAGTTCCGGCCGAACCTCGTGGTGATGGACCTGATGCAGGTGCACCGGCGCCGCGCCGGGATCGTGGACTGGCTGCGCGCGAACGGGCAGCTCAACCGCACCCCGCTCGTCGTCTACACCGCCGCCGTCGACCCGGCCGACCTGCCGCGGCTGGCCTCGGGCGAGACGGTGCTGTTCCTCGCGGAGCGGTCCACCAGCACCGAGGTGCAGAGCCGGATCGTCGACCTGCTGGCCCGGATCGGGACCAACTAGGGGATTCGGGACCAACTAGGGGGTCGGGACCGACTACGCCTGGATCAGGGCGCGATCAGCCTGCGGGCCGCCTCGCGGACCGAGGCGCGCAGGCGGTCCCGGTCGGGCCCGTCGACGCCCACCACGATGCGGCGCATCTGCGGGACCACGGCGGCCCAGTTGGCCAGGGCGATGAGCAGGAAGAGCAGATCGCGGGCCGGGATCGCGTCGGTGATCACACCGCGCTCCTGGCCGTCGCGCAGGGCGGCGATCTTGCTGCGGTAGTGCTCCTGGCGTTCGTCCTCGTCGGGCAGTTCGATGCCGCTGCCGTACTCCATGCCCTCCCAGATCAGCAGGCGCAGCACCTCCGGGTGGGCGGCGTGGTAGTCCATGACGCGGTCGATCCAGCCGTCGATGTCGTCCGGGTCGACGGGGACGGCGACGGCCAGGTCGAGCATGGACCGCTCCAGGACCCGGGCGAACAGCTCGGCCTTGTTGCCGAAGTAGGCGTAGATGAGCTGCTTGTTGGCCTTGGCCTCGGCGGCGATGCGGTCGATCCGGGCGCCGGCGATGCCGTGGCGGGCGAACTCGGCGGTCGCCGCCTCGAAGATCCGTGCCTTGGTGGCCTCGGGGTCCCTTGCTGCCATGGGGACAGGGTAGCGCGCACATAACCAACTGGTTGGTTGACGGGAAGGGACGGACGGCGGACACTGTTGCGCAGTAGTCAACCAACCAGTTAGTTGCTAGAGCAGGCTCGAAGGAGTCCCCCGCTCATGTCCTCGACGACACCGACCCTCCGGCCGGCCACGACCCCGGCCCGGGCCCCGGGCCGCGAACCGGCCCCCGCTGTCTTCCTCACCCTTGTCGCGGTGTGCAGCGCGGTCACCGCCGCCAACATCTACCTCGCCGCTCCGCTGCTGTCCCTGATGGCCCGCGACTTCCATGCCGCGCCGTCGGCCGTGGCCTGGATCGCCTCCGTCGCGCAGCTCGGATACGCCGTCGGCCTGCTGTTCTTCGCCCCGCTCGGCGACAGCGCGAACCGCCGCCGCCTCGTCGGCGTCCTCACCCTGGTCACCACGGCCGCGCTGGCCGCGAGCGCGGCGGCGCCGGGAGCCACCGCCCTCGCGGCGGCCGTGTTCGTCGCCTCGGCCGCGACCGTCGTCCCCCAGCTGCTGGTCCCGCTGGTCGCCGAGCGCGCCCCGGCCGACCGCCGCGCCCGTCATGTCGCGGTCGTGATCTCCGGGCTGTTCACGGGCATCGTCGCGGCCCGGGTGCTCGGCGGTCTGGCCGGTCAGGCCTTCGGCTGGCGCTGGGTGTTCGCGGGCGCGGCCGTGCTGACCGCCGTGCTGGGACTCGCCACCGCGTACGTCCTGCCCTCCGAGCGGCGGCCGGGCGCCTCCCTGTTCGCGGCGCTCGCCACGCTGCCCGGCCTGGTGCGCCGCTCGCCCGACCTGTGGCGGGCGTGCCTGCGGCAGGCCGGCATGTTCGGGGCGTGGAGCGCGCTGTGGACCTCGCTCGCGCTGCTGCTCACCGGGCCGGCCTACGGGATGTCCACCGCCACCGCCGGGCTGTTCGGCCTGTTCGGGCTCACGGCCGCCGCGGTGGCCCCGCTGGCGGGCGGTCTGGTCGACCGGTTCGGCGCGGCCAGGGTGGTACGGACGGCGTACCTCGCGGCGGCCGTGTCCGTGCCGCTGTTCTGGCTGGGCGGGCACGCGCTGGTGGCGCTGTTCGCCGCCGCCGTGGCCATCCACGCGGCGCTCGTCGCCTCCCACGTCGCCAACCAGACCCTGGCCCTGACCACCACCGCCACCCCGGCCACCGCCAACACCGCCTACGTGGTCGCGGGCTTCGCGGGCGGCGCCACCGCCTCGGCCCTGGCCGGGTACGCCTTCAGCCACTTCGGCTGGGGCGGGGTGTGCGCGGTGGCGGGACTGTGGCTGGTGCTGGGGTGGGGGACGACGGCCGTACGGCGGTGATCGCGTGCGGCCGCCGCGCCCCGGGGCCGGACCTCAGAGCCTGGTGACGTCCAGCTCGCCCTCCGCGTACTTCCTGCGCAGCACCTTCTTGTCGAACTTGCCGACGGACGTCTTCGGCACCGCCTCGATCACCGTCCAGCGCTCCGGGAGCTGCCACTTGGCGATCCGGCCCTCCTCGGCGAGGAAGGCGCGCAGGGTCTCGAAGTCGGCCGTGGCGCCCTCCTTGAGGACGACCGTGGCCAGGGGGCGCTCGCCCCACTTGTCGTCGGGGACGGCGACGACCGCGGCCTCGGCGACGTCCGGGTGGGACATCAGGGCGTTCTCCAGCTCGACCGACGAGATCCACTCGCCGCCGGACTTGATGACGTCCTTGGCGCGGTCGGTGAGGGTGAGGAAGCCGTCGGGGGAGATCGTGCCGACGTCGCCCGTCTTGAGCCAGCCGTCCTCGCTGAACTTGTCGGCGGGGCGCAGCGGCTCGGCGTCCGGGCCGTTGTAGTAGGCGCCGGCGATCCACGGCCCGCGCACCTCCAGCTCGCCGGCGGACGTGCCGTCCCAGGGGAGGCGTTCGCCGCCCGGCCCGGTCAGGCGGGCCTCGACCCCGGCCGGGAAACGGCCCTGGGTGAGGCGGTAGGCGAACTCCTGCTCGGTGCCCACCACATGGGCCGGGGGACGGGCGACCGTGCCGAGCGGGGAGGTCTCCGTCATGCCCCAGGCGTGACACACCCGCATGCCCAGCTGGTCGAAGGCCTCCATCAGCGCCGGCGGGCAGGCCGAGCCGCCGATGGTGACCTGGGTGAGGGAGGAGACGTCCCGCGGCTTGGCGGTCAGCTCGGCGAGCAGGCCCTGCCAGATGGTCGGGACGGCCGCCGCGTGCGTCGGCTTCTCGGTCTCGATCATCTCGGCGAGCGGGCCCGGCTGCAGGAAGCGGTCCGGCATCAGCATGTTGACGCCGGTCATGAAGGTGGCGTGCGGCAGGCCCCAGGCGTTGACGTGGAACTGCGGGACCACCACCAGGGAGGTGTCCTGGTCGGTCAGGCCCATCGACTGGGCCATGTTGACCTGCATGGAGTGCAGGTAGATGGAGCGGTGGCTGTAGACCACGCCCTTGGGGTCGCCGGTGGTGCCGGAGGTGTAGCACATGGCGGCGGCCTGGCGCTCGTCCAGCTCCGGCCAGTCGTACGTGACCGGCTTCCCGGCGATCAGGTCCTCGTACTCGTGCACCGGTACGGCCGCCTCGGCGAGCAGCGAGCGGTCGCCCGGGCCGGCGACCACCACGTGCTCCACCGTCTTCAGGTGGGGCAGCAGCGGGGCGAGGAGCGGGAGCAGCGAACCGTTGGCGATGATCACCCGGTCGGCGGCGTGCTGGACGATCCAGGCGAGCTGCTCGGCCGGGAGGCGCAGGTTGAGGGTGTGGAGGACCGCGCCCATGGAGGGGATCGCGAAGTAGGCCTCCACATGCTCGGCGTTGTTCCACATCAAGGTGGCCACGCGGTCGTCGGCCGCCACCCCGAGGTCCTCGCGCAGCGCGTGCGCGAGCTGGGCGGCGCGGGCTCCGACATCGGCGTAGGAGCGGCGGTGCGGCTCGCCCTCACCGGTCCAGGTGGTCACCTGTGATGTCCCGTGGATCGTCGAGCCGTGGGTCAGGATCCTCGAGATCAGCAGCGGTACGTCCTGCATGGTGCTCAGCACGGCGTCCTCCCGGATGGCGACATTGCCTACGCGGCGGTAGGGGATGCGCTGATTCTGCGCACATACCGCGCGGTATGTCACTACTCCCCGGCTGATCGATCAGGTGACGTTACGCCACGCTTCGGCCCACGATCCAACAAGCAGCAGCTCAGGACGGCACGGCCAGGCACCCGTGCCTTCCTGGCGGGGGCTCACCGGGTCAGCCCCAGCTCCGGGTCCTCGCGCAGCTTGGCCAGCGCGCGCGACACCGCCGACTTCACCGTGCCGACCGAGACGCCGAGCACCTCGGCGGTCTGGGCCTCGCTGAGGTCCTCGTAGTACCTGAGGACGACCATCGCCCGCTGCCGGACGGGCAGCCGCATGATCGCCCGCCACATCGCGTCGTGCAGCGCCTGCCGCTCCGCCGGGTCGTCGTGGCCCACGGCGGGCTCCGGCTCGGGAAGCTCGTCGGTGGCGAACTCGTCCACCTTGCGCTTGCGCCACTGCGAGGTCCGTGTGTTCACCAGCGCCCGGCGCACATAGCCGTCGAGCGCGCGGTGGTCCTCGATGCGCTCCCAGGCGACGTACGTCTTGGTGAGCGCGCTCTGCAGCAGGTCCTCGGCGTCGCTGGGGTTCCCGGTCAGGGACCGGGCGGTGCGCAGCAGCACCGGCCGGCGGGCCCTGACGTACGACGTGAACGACGGGTACGGAAGGGTCCGCGTCGCTGTCGCTGGCGCAGCGGCGTCCGAGGCGCTGGTGCAGACAGGTGTGGTCATGGCTCCACGCTATGAGCGGGAGGGTCTCGCGCTCATCGGCCGCAGGTGTCGAAGCGCAGTCCCCCTCAGGTTGTAGAGAGGGGCACCGCCCCACCTCCTGAAGGTGGACGGGAAGCGGAGGGGTCCTGGGGGTTCACCCCTGGGGGGCCGCCGCGCCGTCGCCTTGCGCCGGGCCCGCACACGCCTGCGCGGCGGCACCGGAGCACCGCCGCGCAGACGTTGTTCACCCTTGACAGCACCCTCAGGTTCGAGGCGCCGTCGCCGACGGCCTGCTGCTGGGCGGTGGCGGAGTTGCCGAAGTGGTCGACACCGGCGAAGAGGGCGGCGGCGAGCGGCAGGGCGGAGAGGGCCCCGCCCCACCCACGCCCCCTTTCCTTTTTCGAACGTGCGTACGAAAATGGGGAGCATGGCGACCCTCGACCGGCAGGCCACCACCCTGGCCCTCGCACACGCCCTGTCAGCCGCCGAACGCGGACTGGCCGTCATCCCCCTGTCCCGCGCCAAGCTCCCCGCCCTGCGCTCCCCGCACCGCGCCGGCCCCGACCCGGTGGGACCGCCCTGCCGCGGCGAGTGCGGCCGTTTCGGCCACGGCGTGCACGACGCCTCCACCGACCCCGCCCGGATCCGCGCGATGTTCGCCGCCGCGCCCTGGGCGACCGGCTACGGCATCGCCTGCGGCCTGCCCCCGCACCACCTGATCGGCATCGACCTGGACGTGAAGACCGGCACGGACGCGCCGGCCGCCCTGCGCGAACTGGCCCTGCGCCACCTGTTCACGATCCCGCCCACCGTGGTCGTCCTGACCCCGTCCGGCGGCCGCCACCTGTGGCTGCGCGGCCGGCCCGGCGTCGTCGTGCCCAACTCGGCCGGCCGCCTCGCCCCCGGCATCGACGTCCGCGGCGCCGGCGGCTACCTCGTCGGCCCCGGCTCCCGCACGGACCACGGCGTGTACGCCGCCTCCTCCGGCAGCGCGCACCTCGCCCCCGCCGCCTGCCCGCCGGCCCTCCTGCGGCTGCTGCTGCCTCCGCCCCGCCGGCACTCCACCGCCTCCCCGGCGGCGGGCGGCCACGGCCAGGGCCTCGTCCAGTTCGTCCTCGCCGCGCACCAGGGCCAGCGCAACACCCGCCTGTTCTGGGCGGCCTGCCGCGCCTACGAGGACGGCATCGGCGCCGCCCTCGTGGACCCCCTGGTCGAGGCGGCCCGCGCCACCGGCCTGTCCGAGCGGGAGGCCCGCACGACGATCGCGTCGGCGGAGCGGATGACGGCGTACCGGCGGAACGCCTGAGGGCGTACCGAGCGGGAAGGCCGCCGGCGTACGGCCATGCGAACGGCCCTGGCAGACCGCGTGACGGCCGTCTGCTTACCTCCCGGGTAATCGACCACTCCCCTCCTCCCCGGCAGCATCGAAGCCGTCAACGGAACCCCGCCGGGGTCCGGGGCCGTACGCGCCCTGCTGCCGCGAGGAGGAACACCATGTCCGTCACGTCCCCCGCCACCACCGCCTGTGCCGCCGCCGAGCAGACCCGGGCCGTCGTGCGGGAGTTCCTCACCGCGCGGCTGGCCGGGGACACCGGCCGGCTCGTCGAACTGTTCGCCGACGAGGTCGACTGGCTGCTCGCCGAGAACCCGGGCGTCCCGTGGATCCGCCCCCGGTCCACCGCGGCGGAGTGCGCCGCCCAGTTCACGGAGCTGATGGAGCACACCGTGCCGGAGGACGCGCGCGCCCGCGTCGACACCTTCCTCGTCGACGGCACCGACGCCGTCCTGATGGGACACCTCGCGGGGACCGTCCGTACGACGGGCAAGTCTTTCTCGGGCCCCTTCGCCCTGCACCTGACCGTCGAGAACGGCCGCATCACCCGCCACCACCTCTACGAGAACAGCCGCTCGATCGCCGAGGCCTGCACTCCGTAGGGCACGGCGGGGTCCCGGCCGCCCGGGATCGCGCACCGGTCAGCTCGCGTCGCCCGGCCCGGAGGCACCCAGCAGATCGACCAGCGCCGCAACCGTCCAGTGGCCGTCGGCTCCCGGGCACGCGGCGAGGTAGGAGGCGACCGCCGGCACGTCCCAGACGCGGGCGGACAGCAGGCCGGACGCCAGGTACCGGACGTACGCGGCGGAGGGCGGCGTCCACGGCACGTCCTTCATGGTCCACGGCGCGGTGAAGGTGAGCACCGGCAGTCCCTCGACCTGCCCCGCGCAGACCAGCGTCTCGTAGCGCCCGTCGCCCAGCACGCACCGGCCGTCCCGGATGACCCCGGTGAGGTCGAGGGTCCCGCCCGGCTCCCGGTACATCTCCTGCGCCGCGATGTCGGAGAACTGCTCGGCGGAGATCAGATGCGCCCGGGCGAGCACCCGCCCGTCCGCGTACGGGTCGTAGAACGCCCGGCCGCCGCCCCAGACGGGAGACTCGGTGGCGAAGTACATCGCGCCGGTCAGCTCGACCGCGAGGGAACGCGACGGCATCCGCGGATCGCGGCACCCGGGGTAGTACCTGGCCGCGCCCGGGGGCCGGCCGCCCGTGATGTAGCACGCCAGGCGATCCAGGTGCGTGTTCGAGCCGTAGCTCGTGTACCACACCAGCCGCGGCGTCGTGTCGCCCGGCCGTGTCGCGTCGATACTGCTCAGCGCCTTCACTCCGGCCGCGTTCACGCGTCCAAATCTACGTTGCCCTGCGCCTTAAGTGCGGCGGCTGGAGGACGGCCGCGGCCACCGCCGGCCGGAGGCGCGCAGGGCTTCGGCCTGCGCCCTGATGACGACGCGGAGCCGGTCCGCTTCAGCGATGCCGACGTAGTCGGTCCGCGCGGTCGTCTGGTCAGGGTGCTTCCGGTATAAGCCACCCGGCGCTTGGATCATCCACCCGTCACAGGCGGCAGCACAGGCGAGGACGACGGCGATCGTCTCCCACGCCGGCAGGGCCGGCCACGCCCCCACCGCGAGGAGCAGCGGCGTACGCACGGTCAGATGTGTCCCGATGACCGGAAAACGATCCTCGTCGTACGCCGCCAGCAACGTCTCGTAGGTGAGAGGCCCCTCCGGGGGGTCGTACGGCCCGGCGACCGTGGAACCGTCCGGCAGCAGGTCCAGCCCCGCGGAGATGCACCACCCCAGCTCCGGGTGCTCTTCCATCGCGGCGATGTCCCGGGCCAGGCCCCCGGGGGTGATCAAGTCGTCTGCGTCGAGGCTGCGTACCAACTCGCCGGTCGCGCGCGCCAGGGTCAACGTGCGCGCCACCCCGGCGCCGCCCTTGTCCGCCATTCCGGGCGAGATCCAGGGCTCACTCGGGATGACGTCGAGCGGCCTGCCCGTGGTCCCGTCCTCCTGGACGAGCCACTGCAGGTCCCACCCATCGGGAAGCCGCGCACGCTCGTCCCGAACGGACTCATACGCTTCGCCCAGGTACTTCTCCCCTCCGTCGTAGACGGGCGTTACCACACTGATGACTCGGGTCATGAACACCGCCTCAGGGGTGTGACGTAACGGAGTCGCACGCGACCGGCAGGCGCCACGCCTGACCGGCCGTCACGTACGAAACACCCTACGAGGCACTCCAGTTGAAGCACCGCCCGACTGTTCAGTGCCACGCGCGGCGGCCCGGCTTTGAGCACCCCGCGACGGGGACGCGGACAAGGAGGAGTGGCGGGTTCTGATGAAGTCGCCCGATTTCAAGGACGCCACCCAAGCTCCCAGCTGGGGCCCGGCTCGAACGGGCGGACCGCCTCCACAACGGGCCGGTGCTGCGGGTCTACGGCGCGCCGGGTGACGCAGACCGCTGACGATAGGGCAGCCTTCAGTGCACCGCATCGGTGTTTCCCACGCATGAGGGGAGGCACCGGGTGAGTGTCTAACTGCGTGACAACACCCACGCACGACGGCAGACAAGCGCGGACGTCTGCGGACGTCAGCCCATGTGAGAGGCGCTCCCGCCCAAGGCGGAGCCCCGGCCCAAGTTGCTTCGGGACGAAGAGGTCTCTCGGCCAGGCGGATGCGCCAGCAGTACAGCAACCACAGCAACCGGCCCCGTCCGGCAGCGTCCATGAAGGACCGTAGCGCAACCGGTATGACCGCCACCGACCGATCCACATAGAGCTACGGATCAGAAGGTGGCCGTGCCCTAACCGTGCCCGATCGAGCAGGGAACCACGGGGAACACCGGGCAGTCACGGCACGCGGACGTAAGAGCGGCCCCCGACCAAACACCCAGGTCAGGGGCCATTCTCACTGCTCATCGCGCGGAGGCGGTGGGATTTGAACCCACGGTGACATCGCTGCCACGACGGTTTTCAAGACCGTTCCCTTCGGCCGCTCGGGCACACCTCCCCGCGCCGGCCGGGATCGGCGGCGCGGGGACAAGGGTAACGGGTCGGCACGCGCGTGTGCCGGTCAGTTGTCGCCGACGCGGGAGCCGAGGGTGAGCTCGGCGGTGTGCTCCTTGCCGCCGCGCTCGTAGGTGAGGGTGACCTTGTCGCCCGGCTTGTGGGTCCAGATCTCGCCGATCAGGGTCGGGCCCGAGTCGATCACCGTGTCGTCGAGCTTGGTGATCACGTCACCGGGCTTCAGGCCGGCCTTGTCGGCGGGGCCGCCCTGCTCCACCGGCTCGGAGCCGCCCGCGCCCCGGTCGGTGATCTGGGCGCCCTTGGAGCCGTCCTCCAGGGAGACGGACGCGCCGATCTTCGCGTACACCGGCTTGCCGGTCTTGATCAACTGCTGGGCGACGTACTTGGCCTGGTTGATCGGGATGGCGAAGCCCAGGCCGATCGAGCCGGCCTGGCCGGTGCCGAAGCCGCCGTTGCCGGTGGACTGGATCGCGGAGTTGATGCCGATGACGTTGCCCTGCGCGTCCAGCAGCGGACCGCCGGAGTTGCCCGGGTTGATCGAGGCGTCGGTCTGCAGGGCGCTCATGTAGGAGGCCTGGCTGCCGGTGCCGTCGCTGGAGGCCACCGGGCGGTTCTTGGCGCTGATGATGCCCTCGGTCACCGTGTTGGACAGGCCGAAGGGGGCGCCGATGGCGATCGTGGTGTCGCCGACGGCCACCTTGTCGGAGTCGCCCAGGCGCAGTGGCTTCAGGTCCGAGGGGGCGTTCTTCAGCTTGATGACCGCCACGTCGTAGCCCTGCGCGTGGCCCACCACCTCGGCGTCGTACTTCTTGCCGTCCGGGAAGGTCGCGGTG
This sequence comes from Streptomyces sp. NPDC052682, assembly GCF_040678435.1. Lineage (NCBI taxonomy): Bacteria > Bacillati > Actinomycetota > Actinomycetes > Kitasatosporales > Streptomycetaceae > Streptomyces > Streptomyces sp. NPDC052682. The sequence goes on from NZ_JBFATS010000008.1 coordinate 217,898, forward strand.
AGCTTGCCGCCGTCCACGGCCCCCGCCACCACGTGGTTGTTGGTGACGATGTGGCCCTGCATGTCGAAGACGAAGCCCGTCCCGGTGCCGCCCTCGCCGCTGTCGCTCTCGGCCTCGATGGTGACCGTGCTGGGCAGCGCCCGGGCGGCCACGGCCGCGATCGTGCCCGGGTCGCGCTTGACGTCTCCGCCGCTGGTGGAGGCGGAGACGGTGGTGGAGCCGGTGTCGTCGTTGCTCCTGGCCAGGGTGTAGCCGAGGCCGCCGCCCAGGCCGCCCGCGACCAGCGCGGCCGCCAGCACCGCCGCGATGAGCCCGCCGCGCCGCCCGCGGGCCTTCGGCTCCGGCGCCTGGTACGGGGCTGCTCCCCAGCCGCCGCCACCGGCACCGCCGCCACCGCCGTACGACGGGGTCTGCGGCGGCGGGGGCGGGGGCCAGGAGGGGTCGGGGGCCGACCCGAAGCCGCCGGAGGCCGGTCCGGGCGCGGACGGGGAGCCGTGACCCGGCTGGTCCTGGCCGCCCGGTGCCTGCGCCCCGGGTGCGGTCGCCGGGTGGGGAGGAACCGGAGGCGTGCCGGTGCCGCCCCCGGCCGTAGCCGTGCGCTCCTGCGACGGCTGAGCAGCGGGAGCATCCACCGGCGCGGGCGGTGCGGACGGGGCCGGGGGTACCGCGGTGCCCTCGTTCTCGGTGCTCACAGCTTCTCTCCTCGATCCACGGCTGTTGTTCTCGATCGCACTCGGGCGCACGCACTCACGCTCGTTCACGCTGGTCCACGGGCCCGGCACGATGCAGCTGTGCACGTCTTTTGTATGACGTCAGCTTTTCCCACGGGCCGTCAGGGCACCATAAGCGGTGGCTGTGGGTCCGAGGCCGTTCTTTATATAGGGCATTCTGCTCTTTACATAGGGCCTTCTTCACAGAAAGGACGCAATCCCGGTGCCTCCGTCCGGACCGCCGCCTCCGCCGAATCCGTCCGACCGGACGTCTACCCGATCGTGGTGGCACCATGACGCGGTGACCCACGCACGACAGCACCGGATCGACGTCGTCGCCCACCGCGGGGCCTCCGAGGACGCCCCGGAGCACACCCTGGCCGCGTACCGGAAGGCCATCGAGGACGGTGCCGACGCCCTCGAGTGCGATGTGCGCCTGACCGCCGACGGACACCTGGTGTGCGTCCACGACCGCCGCGTCAACCGTACGTCCAACGGCCGCGGAGCGGTCTCCGCGCTGGAGCTGGCCGATCTCGCCGCCCTGGACTTCGGCTCCTGGAAGAACCGCGACGCCTTCCGGGGCCGCGACGAGGAGCCCGACTGGGAGCATCGCCCGGAGGACCGGGAGGCGACCAGCGTCCTCACCCTGGAACGGCTGCTGGAACTGGTCGCCGACGCGGGGCGGCGGGTGGAGCTCGCCATCGAGACCAAGCACCCCACCCGCTGGGCCGGCCAGGTCGAGGAACGGCTGCTGGTCCTGCTGAAGCGGTTCGGACTGGACGCCCCCGCCTCGGCGGAGGAGTCCCCGGTGCGCGTCATGAGCTTCTCCGCCCGGTCACTGCACCGCGTGCGTGCCGCCTCGCCGACGCTGCCGACGGTCTACCTGATGCAGTTCGTCTCGCCCCGGATGCGCGACGGGCGGCTGCCCGTGGGCGTCCGTATCGCGGGCCCCTCCGTCCGCGTCGTGCGCAGCCATCCCGCGTACGTGGAGCGGTGGAAGCGGGCCGGCCACCAGGTGCACGTGTGGACGGTGAACGAGCCGGAGGACGTGGACCTGTGCGTGCGCCTGGGCGTCGACGCCATCATCACCAACCGCCCGCGCGCGGTGCTCGACCAGCTCGGCCGGTGATCCGCACCGCAACGCGCCTGGGCGGAAGGACATGCGAAGAGAACCGCTTCTTCACAGAAGCCCCTCTTGCCCCACCTTTACCGCACACCTCTTGACCCTCACCCTGAGCGGCCAGCATCCTCACATCTCGGCCACACCGACGAAATCCAGCCGCAAGGTTACGGGGAGTGCTCCGGCGCGTTCGGTCCGTGTTCGATCGTGGTGAATGCGTCTCCAGACACGGATTGGCCGGTTTCCGGTACAGGCCAATGGGGCATCCACACCGTGGCGTGGGGCGAAGGAGGTCTCGGGGGTGGCGTTGGTGGTGGCACAGGAGGTGCCCACGTCGTCGAGCATGGCCGTACCCCATGGCCCTGCGGGCGTGGGGAAGGCACGGCACCGCATGCGTGATCAGTTGCGCAGAGGCGGGGTCGCGGAATCGGTCATCGACGACGCCGTACTGATCCTTTCCGAGCTCTTGAGCAATGCGTGCAAACACGGCCGGCCCCTGGGCGACGCCCTGGCCGGGGACGGCGACGTCCGTGCCGCCTGGCGCGTGGATGCCGGCGGCCGGCTCATCGTCGAGGTCACGGACGGCGGCGGCCCGACCCGCCCGGCACCGGCCACCCCGTCGGTCACCGCACACGGCGGCCGCGGGCTGAACATCATCACCGCGCTGGCCGACGACTGGGGCGTCCGCGACGACGCTCGCGGCGAGGTCACGGTGTGGGTGGTCGTCCACGACGACGTCCACGACCCGGACGCCGGACACCGCCGCGACGACTTCGCGACCCGGGTCGCGGCTCCGGCCGTGTCGGAGATACCGGGACTGGACTTCGCGGACGCCTTCGAGGACGTGGACTGATCCGGCCGAGTGCCGGAGCCGGCCAGGGGTTCCGTCCGGCCTGGTGTCCCAGCCGGCCAGGAGTTCCGTCCGGCCTGGTGTCCCAGCCGGCCAGGAGTCCCTGTTCCCCGGGCAGCCACGACGCCCCCGGCACGTCGTCCACAGGACCCCGTCCATCCCGGCGCGAACGACTAGGCTCGCGCCCGTACGAGACGAGCCGTAACCGGGAGACACCCACCATGGCCAAGAAGCGCCCCCAGACGAAGGCCAAGCGCCCGCAGATCAGCAACGGGGAGATCCCGGTGGTCGGCGCCCGCGAGCCCTGCCCCTGCGGCAGCGGCCGCCGCTACAAGGCCTGCCACGGCCGGGCCGCCGCGCAGGCCGTGACCGAGCTGGTGCGGCGCCCCTTCGAGGGCCTGCCGGGCGAGTGCGACTGGGTGGCGCTGCGCGAACTCGTGCCGGCGGCCACCGTCGAGCTCACCCTGAAGGACGGCCTGCCCGAGGGCGTCCCGTCGGTGACGCTGGCCACCGTGCTGCCCATGGCCTGGCCGGCCCTGCGCCGCGACGACGGCTCGGTGCTGCTCGGCCTGCAGAACGACACCGCCTCCGGCGACATCAGCCGCGACCTCGCCGACACTCTGCAGCGCGCGCTCACGGCCGACCCCGGCACCCCGGTGCGGGGCCGCCGCGCCCCGGCCGACGGACCGCGGCTGCAGGACCTGCTCGACCCGGAGGGCGGGTTCGAGCCAGTTGTGCACAGCGGCTTCGAGTTCTGGGTGCCGGACCCGGAGAACGCCACCCCGGAGGTGACCGCCTCCCTGGAGCGGGCCAACGCCGCGGCGATCCCGACCGTGCGGCTGGAGAGCGTGGAGGCCGCGTACTGGTGCGAGACACCGGAGAAGAACCACCTGCGCTGGGTCATGCCGCACCCCGAGGAGCAGCTGCTGGACGCCCTCGCGCGGCTGCACGCGGCGGGCCGGTCGAGCCTCGGTGAGGGCACCCGCCTGGTGGGCTCCTTCCGGGCCCACGGGCTCACGGTGCCGGTGTGGGACCTGCCGAGCGGAGTCGGCGCGCAGGACGTGGAGAAGCCGGCCGCCGAGTTCGCCGAGCGCCTCGCCGAGGCCCTGGCCACCGACGCGCCGCTCACCTCGGACGAGCGCCGCGCGCGCGGCGGCCTGACCAACCGGCAGATCACGCTCAGCTGAGACCCGGGCGCGCCGCGGTCCAGGCGGGGGTCCCGTACGGCGTCCCGGTGGCATGTCCTCGCTCAACTCCCCACGAAGACAAGCCAGTCGGTGACCGGAATCGCCAGGACCGAATTTGCGAACCGCCGATCTCTTGTTACCGTTCCATCAGCCCGGTTGCTGGTGCATCCCCCGTCGCCAGCAACCGGGTCTTTCCATGACGGCCGCCGCTCACCGACCGCGCTCGCGCACCAACTCCCCGTTCACTTCGGCGAGTTGCTCCCGGAGCGCAGCAGCAGCGGGCCACTTTCGGTCCGGTCGGCGAACTCCGCCACCGCGGTGTACGCCGCCAGGTCGCCCCGGGTGGCCTCGCGTGGTGTCTCGCACGTCCCCGGCCCGTCCCCGGCACCGGCCACGCAGTGGATCTGCACGGTCCGTCCGCCGGGACCCATGAGGCTGAGCACGGCGTCCAGCGCCTCCCCGGTGAGGTTGCGATAGGAGGTCCGCGCCCAGGTCTGCCGCCCCTCAGTGACGACACACGTCCGCGCCTCGACACCGTCGGGGGAGGAGAGAGCCGGGCCGCAACGCACGGCGGCGGGCAGCGAGAGGCCGGTCAGCGGGCCGGAACGGGCGGAGTCGGCGGCAGCACCCCTGCCGTCATCGCGCAGCACGACGCCCTGGCCACGCCCGGCGGTCACGGACCCCGACGCCGCCACGGCCAGCGGCAGCGCGACCGCGCAGGCCGCCAGGGCTCCCGCGAGGGCGAGCGGACGGACTCTTCGGGGATCCCGGGCTCGGCGGCCCTGGGCATGACGCGGCATGGCCCCGGAAGATAACGCCCCGGGGCGGGCGCCGGCCCCGGGCGCGCCCGGGACTCTCAGAGCTCGGGCGCGCTCACACCCGTACGAGTGAGGGCCTCGACCACGGCGTCCACCACGGCCTCGACGTCCGGCAGCCACGGGGCGGCCGGGCCGGGCAGCGGCGCGCGCTCCCAGCGGATCTCGCCCTGCCCGGTCTCGGACGGGGGCAGGGCCAGGTAGCCGCCCTCGCCGTGGAAGCGCAGCGAGCCGGGCACGAAGTCCTTGGCGTACAGCAGCTCGCCCAGCCGCTCCAGGGAGTACGGCTTCACCAGGATCGACCAGCGGGCCGGCGAGGCGACGACCGGGCCGAGCCGCATGCCGAGGCGGTCCAGCGCGGCCAGGGCGCGGGCGGCCGGCAGCGCGGGCAGGGACACCGCGCAGGGGGCCCTGCCGCCGGTGGCCAGGATGATCGGTGCGGCCGGCCGGTTCGTCCACCACCAGCGCACCATGCGCGCGTCGGTGGTCGCCGCGAGGAGACCGGGGTCGAAGGGATGCGCGCCGGGCACCGTGCAGTCCGGGTCGGGGCAGCCGCAGCGGGACCTGCCCTGCGGGTTTGCCGCCACGCCCGGGAGTACGGGCCACTGCCATTTCGTCGCGAAGGTCAGGGCCGCGCCGATCAACTCAGCCCTCCCGTCCTTGCGCTGGGACAGGAGCCTGCGTCGCCTTCCGAGGATCTCGCGCATCAGCGCTCGTTCCTTTCCGTTGCACGCCTGGCAACACCGTGGTCCACATCACATCATGTGTCGATCACTTCACTGTGCGTACCTGTTGGCGCATCACACCCCAGCCGGAGGCGTGGGGACCCCTGTGGGGCGAGCACTGGCCGCGTCCGCAGCCGCTGCACCCATACTGCGTCTACCAGAAGCATGGGCATGGCGTGGGGTGGCGAAGTCTGGCGTTTTGCCGTCGCGCGTGTTTCTCTCCGCCTCCGCCACGGGAGGATGGGGCACGGCCGTCGGTGGTTAAGACGCCCGGGTCCGTCACCAGGTTCCGGGTGGTTCACCACCACCCCTGGACTTCACCGAGTACGTACCCATCACGACCGCTGTGACGCTCCGTCGAGCAAGCCCAGTCGACCGCAAGAAGCGGTCACCTGCGGCAGTTTCCAGCCAACTTTGCTTTTTTGCAAGGGGTTCACAAGGAGGCCCCTCACGTCACACAGACACCAGCAATCCCAGCAGGACAATGCTGGACATCTCCTCACGAGTGCGTGTACATGTGGAGACACTGCTAGCGACGCAGAATGACATGGGGGTTTGCGATGCTTTTGAGCAGTACGTACCGGTCGGAAAGCCGGACGCCATGAACGCCCCGCACCCTCCGAAAGTGGCCGGAATCGATTCAACGGTGCCGGCCCCCGCACACACTGTCGCGCCCGTCGCGACGGGTTCCTCCCCGACCTCCTCGCCAAACCCCCTCAACGCACCCGGCGCGGTCCTCCAGGACCGGCTCGCCGGCTGGGTCTCGGACCTGACGACCCTCCACGAACTCACCGAACGCCTCGCCCGCACCAGCGCGCTCGGCGACGCCCTCGAGGAACTGCTGCGCGCCGGAGCCGCCCTGGTGGGTGCCCGGCGCGGGCTCGTCGCCCTCGAACCGGCCGACGGCCACGGCCCGGACACCACCGTCGGGCTGGGCCTGACCCGCTCCGACCTCGGCCACATCGAGACCGTGCCGCGCGGGTCCCTGTCCCACGGCCGGATCCTCGACGGACTGCCGGGCGGCGACACCGAGATCACCGAGCCCGACCTGTTCGCCGAGCAGGGCCTCGACCCGCGCCACCGCGAGGTCGCCGCCCGCCTCGGCTACGCCGCCAGCTACGCCCTCCCCCTGTCCACCGAGGCGGCCGGCCGCCTGGGCGCCGCCGCGTGGCTCTACGACGAGCCCGCCGAGCCGTCCGAGCGCAGCCGTCACCTCCTCGGCCTGTACGCCCGCTACGCCACCGAGCACCTCGCCCGGCTGCTGGAGGTCGAGCGCACGCGCGCGTGCATGGCGACCATCTCCGAGGAACTGCTCCCCTCGCGCCTGCCCCGCGTCCCCGGCGTCCAGCTGGCCGCCCGGCACCGCACCGGCCCGCGCGGCGGCGGCGACTGGTACGACGCGCTGCCGCTGCCCGACGCCGCGCTCGGGCTGGCCGTCGGCTCCGTCACCGGGTCGGGGCCCAGCGCGGTCGCGGCGATGGGGCGGCTGCGGGCCTCCCTGCGGGCGTACGCGGTGATGGAGGGCGAGGACCCGGTCGCCGTGCTGTCCGACCTGGAACTGCTGCTGCGGCTGACCGAGCCCGCCCGCTCGGCCACCGCCCTGTTCGGCTACTGCGAACCGGCCGCCGGCAAGATCACGCTGGCCGGTGCCGGGCACAGCCCTCCGCTGCTGATCGGCCCCCGGCGCACGGAGTTCGTCGAGACCTCCGTCTCCGCGCCGCTGGGCATGCTCGCCTGCTGGGAGGCACCGAGCGTGGAGATCCACGCGGAGCCCGGAGAGACGGTTCTGCTGTACACCGACGGGCTGCTGCACCGTACCGGCGACCCCACCGACCGCGCCTTCGCCCGGCTGCACGCGGCGGCGGCCGGGGTGCCCCGGGCGCTGCGCGGCGACCCGGGCGCGGTCGCCGACCATGTGCTGCGGGCCGTACTCCCGCGGGGGCGGGCCTCGGCCGACAGCGAGGAGGACGTGGTGCTGCTGGCGGCGCGGTTCGAGTAACCCCTCGTCACCGCCCCGGACCCCCTTTCGTACGGCCGTACAGTGGAGGGGGTCCAGTGCCGTATCGAGGAGGATGACCGTGGCCGAGGAGCTCACACCGGAGACCCCGGACGAGAGCGAGCCCATCAAGCAGCGGAAGAACGGACTGTACCCCGGCGTGTCGGACGAGCTCGCGGAGAACATGAAGACCGGCTGGGCCGACACCGAGCTGCGTGACCTGGAGCCGATCCCGCAGGCCGCCGAGACCGCCGCCCGCCGCGCGAAGCTGTCCGCCCGCTTCCCGGGCGAGCGCCTGGTCGTCCCCGCGGGCAACCTCAAGACCCGCTCGAACGACACCGACTACCCCTTCCGGGCCTCGGTCGAGTACGCGTACCTCACCGGCAACCAGACGGAGGACGGCGTCCTCGTCCTGGAGCCGAAGGGCGAGGGCCACGAGGCGACGATCTACCTGCGGCCCCGCTCCGACCGCGACAACGGCGAGTTCTGGCTGGACGGCCACGGCGAGCTGTGGGTCGGCCGCCGCCACTCCCTCACCGAGGCGGAGCGGCTGTACGGCATCCCCGCCTCCGACGTGCGCGAGCTGCCCGGGAAGCTGACGGCGGCCACCGGCCCGGTCCGCGTCGTACGCGGCCACGACGCCGGCATCGAGGCCGCGCTGACCGACAAGGTCACCGCCGAGCGCGACGAGGAGCTGCGCGTCTTCCTCTCCGAGATGCGGCTGGTCAAGGACGACTTCGAGATCGGCGAGCTGCAGAAGGCGGTCGACTCGACCGTGCGCGGCTTCGAGGACGTGGTGAAGGTCCTCGACAAGGCCGAGGCGACGAGCGAGCGCTACATCGAGGGCACGTTCTTCCTCCGCGCGCGCGTGGAGGGCAACGACGTCGGCTACGGCACCATCGCCGCCGCCGGCCCGCACGCCTGCACCCTGCACTGGGTGCGCAACGACGGGCCGGTGCGCTCCGGTGACCTGCTGCTGCTCGACGCGGGCGTGGAGACGCACACGTACTACACCGCCGACGTCACGCGCACCCTGCCGATCAGCGGCCGGTTCAGCGAGCTGCAGAAGAAGATCTACGACGCCGTGTACGAGGCCCAGGAGGCCGGGATCGCGGCCGTCAAGCCGGGCGCGAAGTACCGCGACTTCCACGACGCGGCGCAGCGGGTGCTCGCCGAGAAGCTCGTCGAGTGGGGGCTCGTGGAGGGTCCGGTGGAGCGGGTGCTGGAGCTCGGGCTGCAGCGCCGGTGGACGCTGCACGGCACCGGGCACATGCTCGGCATGGACGTGCACGACTGCGCGGCCGCGCGCACCGAGACGTACGTGGACGGCGTCCTGGAGCCGGGCATGGTGCTGACGGTCGAGCCCGGGCTGTACTTCCAGGCCGACGACCTGACCGTGCCGGAGGAGTACCGGGGCATCGGGGTGCGGATCGAGGACGACATCCTGGTCACCGAGGACGGCAACCGGAACCTCAGCGCCGCGCTGCCCCGGCGGTCGGAGGAAGTCGAGGAGTGGATGGCCTCGCTCCAGGGCTGAGGTGGGGTCCAGGGCCGGGTACCGCAGAGGTGCCCGGTCTTTTCCTGCGGTCCGCGGGTAGGGGGGTGGCTGGTCACGCCCACGCGGCGGAGCCGCATGAAGGACACAGCCCCGCGCCCCTTCGGGGGCGCGCCGCAGTCACGGGGGTCAGCAGTGAACGACTTCTGGTCCGGTGTCGGGGTCGACCTGCATCGGGAGCCGGACTCGGCCGAAGGACGAAGAGCGGGCCTGGAGCGGGCCCTGCGGGACGCCGTACGGGACGGGCGGCTGGCGCCCGGGACGCGGTTGCCGGCGACCCGGCGGCTCGCGGCCGAGCTCGGCATCTCGCGGGGCACGGCCAAGGCGGCGTACGACCAGCTGGTCGCGGAGGGGTACCTGACGGCGCGGCAGGGGTCGGGCACGCGGGTCGCCGAGCTGCCCTCGCCCTGTGACGAGCAGCCGGACACACAGACCCGCGCGCGGGTGCCGCGCTTCGACCTGCGGCCCGGCAGCCCGGACGTCGGGGCGTTCCCCGCGGCGGCCTGGCTGCGGGCGCTGCGCCGGGCCATCGCGACGGCGCCCTCCCTGGCGTACGACTACGGCGATCCGCGCGGCCGGATCGAGCTGCGGACCGCGCTGTCGCGCTACCTCGGGCGGGCCCGCGGCGTGATCGCGCCGCCGGAGCGGATCGTGATCACCTCGGGGTACGTGCAGGGGCTGGCGCTGCTGACGCGCGTGCTGGACGGTGCCGAGATCGCCATGGAGGACCCCGGGCTGCCGTTCCACCGGGAGGTGGTGCGGCGCAACGGCGGGACGGTGGTGCCGGTCCCGGTGGACGAGCGGGGCGCGCGTACCGAGGATCTGGGCGACTCCCGGGCCGTGGTGGTCACCCCGGCCCACCAGTACCCGACGGGGGTGACGCTGCGCCCGGAGCGGCGGCGGGCGCTGACCGACTGGGCACGCGCGCGGGGCGGGCTGATCGTCGAGGACGACTACGACGGGGAGTTCCGCTACGACCGGCAGCCCGTCGGCGCGCTCCAGGGGATGGCGCCCGGGCAGGTCGTCTACCTGGGCACCGCGTCCAAGACGCTGGGGCCGGCGCTGCGGCTGGGCTGGATGGTGCTGCCGCCGCACCTCGTCGACGCGGTCGCCGACGCCAAGCTGCACAGCGACCACCACACCGAGTCCATCGGCCAGCTGGCGCTCGCCGAGCTGATCGACAGCCACGCCTACGACCGCCACGTACGCGCGTGCCGGCTGCGCTACCGCAGACGCCGGGACCTGCTCCTGGACCTGCTGGGGACGCGGCGCGGGGTCCGCGGCATCGCGGCCGGGCTGCACGCGCTCGTGGAGGTCGACGACGAGGCGGAGGTGCTGGCGCGGGCGGAGGCGGAGGGCCTGGCGGTCGGCTGTCTGGGCGGGCACTGGCACGCGCCGGGCGAGGGGCGCCCGCAGGGGCTGGTCGTGGGGTACGGGACGCCCCGGGAGCGGGTGTACCCGCAGGCGCTGGAGGTGCTGGGGAAGGTGTTGCGGGGGGCGTGACAGGCAGGTCCGGGCGCCTATACGGCGATCAGGGGCGCGTCCTTGCGCCACTTCAGTATCTTGTCGAAGCTCACCACCGCCCCGCCCCGCCCCGGCTTGTTGTCGATGTGGACGTGGTCGGCGAGCTCCTCGATCAGGCACAGGCCCCGGCCGCTCTCCGCGTCGCACGGGGCGGTCGGGGCCGGCGGGCGGGAACGGCCGGAGGCCCCGGCCGGAAAGCCGGGGCCCGCGTCGGCGACCTCGATACGGCACAGCTCGCCGTCGAGGTAGGCCGTGACGCGGTAGGCCTCCGAACGGCCGCCCGGATCGGCGTGCCCGCCGTGCTCCACCGCGTTCGCGCAGGCCTCGCTGAGGGCGACGGAGAGGTCGTAGGAGATGTCGGGATCGACGCCCGCGGTCTCCATCGTGCCGAGCAGCAGGCGCCGCGCGAGCGGCACGCTCGCGGCCTCGCGCCGCAGATGGAGTGACCACCAGATGCTCATGCTCCAGCCTCCTGGCCGCGGCTCGACATACCGTTACGTATTGCCCCCGGTCGCCGTGCGTAAGCGCGGAATCGAGGTGACACCGCCCATACGGCGGATGCGCGCTCGGCCTGATCGGTGTATGTGAGGCCTCAGGAGGCCTGTGTGTGAGGCCTGACGAGCCCGGTGTGTGAGGCCTGACGAGCCCGGTGTGTGAGGCCTGAGGAGCCCGGTGTGTGAGGCCTGAGGAGCTCCTTCCCGGGGGCCGGACAGACGGTGACCTTCCGGTCGTACGGCTTTCTTACCGACCTGCCGCACGGGGCCGGTGCGCCCAGTGGGATGATGAGCCCGCCATGTCTGCCCCCCGTCCGCGCACGGCGCGCTCCGGACGCCAGCTCCGGATCCTGCGGGCCGCGGTGTTCGCCGCGGTCTGCGTCCTGCTGGCCGCGGCCGGCCACGCGCTCGCCTCCTGCGCCACGGTTCCGCTGTGGGCGCTGGGCGCCGGGTTCCTCGGGGTGGCCGTGGTCGCGGTGCCGCTCGCCGGACGGGAGCGTTCACTTCCGGGCATCGCGGGGCTGCTGGCCGTGGGCCAGACGGTGCTGCACACGCTGTTCGGGCTCGGGCAGCACACCGCCGCCCAGGCCACGGGCGCGGTGGGGTCGATGTCCGACGCCGCGCTGGTCCACCGGGCCGCGCGGCTGGTGTGCGGGGCGACGGCGGCGGCGATCAGCCCCGCCCAGGCCCACCGGATCCTCACCGAGGCACGGCTCTACCCGGGCCCGGCCGTCCCCACGCACCACCCGGCGGACGCCATGTCCACCGCCCCGGGTTCCGCCGCGGCGCTGCTGCCGTCCCTGCCGATGCTGCTCGGCCACCTCCTCGCGGCGCTGGCCGCCGGCTGGCTGCTGCACCGGGGCGACCTGGCCCTGCTGCGGCTCATGGAGCTGTCCGCACAGTCGGCGCACGGTGTCGCCGAGGGGTCGCTCGTACGGTCGTTGCGCGCCGCGCTCGGGCTGGTACGCGCCCTGCGCGCCGGGCTGCCGGGGGCGCCGGACCTGCTCGCGCGCCTGCCGCGCACCGCCCGGTGCGCGCCGCTCAGGCCCCGGACGACCGCACTCCAGCACACGGTGATCCGGCGCGGCCCGCCGGCCGCCGCCGCCCACGCCCTGGCCGTCTGACGCGACCACTGCTCCGCTTCACCCGGGGGAGGCGTCGTCGCGCGGCACGCGCGTGTGCGGCCTTGATCCGCGCGTTCCGGGAGCCCTACCGCAGCCGTCCGTGGTGGTCCGCAGCTGCCGCAGCCGGCGGTTGCCGTCCGCTGTCGTCCTCAGGCTGTCGGCCGAGGGCACCTGCACGCGCGTGTACGCCTCTTCCTCACCGACATCCTCTTCGAAGCGGAGTGCTGCCTGCCATGAAGGCTTCCCGTATCGCCGCCGCCGGTGCCGTCGCCGGGGCCGCCGTGCTCGCCCTGTCCGTCCCCGCCTTCGCGCACGTCACCGTGCAGCCGGAGGGAACGGCCGCCAAGGGCGGTTACGCGGTCATCGACTTCAAGGTCCCCAACGAGCGCGACGACGCCGCGACCACCAAGCTCGAGGTCGCCTTCCCCACCGATCACCCGCTGGCCTCGGTCATGCCCGAGCCGATGCCCGGCTGGAAGATCGTGGTCACCAAGTCCAAGCTGGACAAGCCGCTGGAGCTGCACGGCGAGAAGATCTCCGAGGCGGTCACCAAGGTCACCTGGACCGCCGACGGCAAGGGCATCGAGCCGGGTTACTTCGAAAAGTTCCCGGTCTCCGTCGGCCAGCTGCCCGAGGACACCGACCAGCTGGTCTTCAAAGCCCTGCAGACGTACTCCGACAAGGAAGTCGTCCGCTGGATCGAGGTGCCGCAGGAGGGGCAGGCCGAGCCCGACAACCCGGCGCCGGTGCTCGAGCTGTCCGCCGCCGAGGGCGGCCATCACGGGCAGGCGAGCGACGAGCCCTCCGGCAGCGCCGGGTCCGCCGAGAACACCTCCGCCTCCTCCGACGCCTCCGCCTCCTCGGGCGAAGGCACCGACACCACCGCCCGGGTGCTGGGCGTGGTCGGCATCGTGATCGGCGCGGCGGGCGTCGCGTACGGCGTGCTCGCCGGCCGCCGGCGCACCACCGCCTGAGCAGTCGCTGTTCGCGGCGCGTGCCGGGGGCCAGGGGTGCGGGCCTGGTGGCCCGGCGCCCCGGCGCCCCCGGTGCGCGCCCGAGTACTCACATCTGGGACATTTTTCTATGCGCACGAAGACCTTCGCCGCGGCGGCCCTGCTCGCCGCCGCCTCCCTGACCCTGACCGCCTGCGGCGGCGACAAGGACAAGCCCGTCGCCGTGGTCTCCGAGGAGGCGGGCTCCGACCAGGCCGCCACCGTCCTCGACAAGCCGTTCGAGAAGCCGGACCTGGTGCTCACCGACACGCAGGGCAAGAAGTACGACCTCCGCCAGGCGACCGCGGGCAAGCCCACGCTGATCTACTTCGGCTACACCCACTGCCCGGACATCTGCCCGCTGACCATGAACAACATCGCCGTCGCCAAGAAGCAGCTGCCCAAGGCCGAGCAGAACCAGCTGCGCGTGGTGTTCGTCACCACCGACCCCGAGCGCGACACCCCGGCCGAGCTCGGCAAGTGGCTGAAGGGCATCGACCCGCAGTTCGTCGGCCTGACCGGCCACTTCGCGACCATCCAGGCCGGCGCCCGCACCCTCGGCATCTCCATCGACCCGCCGCGCAAGGACAAGAACGGCAAGGTCGTCTCCGAGCACGGCACCCAGGTCATCGCCTTCTCGCCGAAGACGAACGGCGGGTACGTGCTGTACGGCGAGGACGCCACCGTCCAGGACTACACCAAGGACCTCCCCAAGATCATCAAGGGGGAGAACCCGTGAGGCGCCTCGCCCCGGCGGCCGCCGTCCTGGCCGGGGCGCTGCTCCTGGCGGGCTGCGGCGGCTCTGACGCGGGTGCGGGATCGGCTTCGGGCTCGGGATCGGCTTCGGGCTCGGGATCGGCTTCGGGTTCGGGTTCCGGATCGGGATCGGGCTCCGGCTCCGGCGGCGGGAAGGCGGAGCTGTCCGTCAGCTCCGCCTACATGCCGCAGCCGGTCTCCGACGAGATGGCCGCCGGTTTCCTGACCCTCACCAACCAGGGCGGCGCCCCGGCGGAGCTGACCTCGGTGACGAGCGACGTGGCCGGGCAGGTCACCGTGCACGAGACCGTCGGCTCGGCGATGCAGGAGCTCGACCGCGTGACGATCCCCGCCCACGGCCGGCTCGTCCTCAAGAGCGGCGGCAACCACCTGATGTTCGAGAACCTCAAGCGGAAGCCGAAGGAAGGCCAGACCGTTTCCGTGGTGCTGCACTTCGCCCACTCCGGCCCCGTCACGGTCGCGATGCCGGTGAAGCCGCCCACCTACACCCCGGCCACCGGACACTGAGAGGGACCCCTGTGACGCAGACCTTCGCCCTCCGCGCGCGGACCCTGGTGCTGCTGCTCCTGGCCGCGGCCTGCGCGCTGCTGGCCGGGGCCCACCCGGCCTCCGCGCACGCCGCGCTGACCGGCAGCGACCCCCGGCAGGGGGCGGTGGTCGACAAGGCGCCGGACCGGGTCTCGCTCACCTTCTCCGAGCAGGTCGCCCTGTCCGACGGCGCGCTGCGGGTGCTGGACCCCAAGGGCAAGCGGGTCGACACCGGCAAGCCGGCCGCGGTCAGCGGCGCCACGTACGCCGTGAACCTGCACAGCGGCCTGCCCGACGGCACGTACACCGTGACCTACCAGGTCGTGTCGGCGGACAGCCACCCCGTCTCCGGGGCCTTCACCTTCTCCATCGGCGCCCCCTCCAAGACGTCCGTCGCGGTCGCCGGGCAGGAGGCGGGCGGCGGGGTCGTCGGCTGGCTGTACGGCTTCGGGCGGTACATGTCGTACGCCGGGTTCCTCGTGATGACCGGCGGGGCCGCGTTCGTGCTCGCCTGCTGGCCGCGCGGCTCGGGCGTACGGGCGGTGCAGCGGCTCGTGGTGTCCGGCTGGGTCGCGCTGACCGCGGCCACCCTCGCCCTGCTGCTCCTGCGCGGCTCCTACACCAGCTCCGGGAAGGTCGGCGACATCTTCGACCTGGGCCTGCTCGGGCAGGTGCTGGAGACCAAGAGCGGCGCGGCGCTGGTGTCCCGGCTGCTGCTGCTCGCGGCCGCGGCGCTGTTCATCGCCGTGCTGTTCGGCGCCTACGACAAGCGGGAGGACGAGGAGAAGCGGGACCTGACCTTCGGGCTCGCGGTCGGCGGGAGTGTGGTCGCGGCCGGGCTCGCCGCCAGCTGGGCGATGTCCGAGCACGCCTCGACCGGGCTCCAGGCGGGTGTCGCCATGCCGGTGGACGTCGTCCATCTGCTGGCCGTCGCCGCCTGGCTCGGCGGGCTGACCGCCCTGCTCGTGGCGCTGTACCGGGCGCCCGCCGACACTCCCGTCGAGGCGGCGGCCGTACGGCGTTTCTCGCGGGTCGCCTTCGGCAGCGTGCTGGCGCTGGTCGCGACCGGCGCGTACCAGTCCTGGCGGCAGCTCGGGTCGTGGTCGGCGTTCACCGACACCCGGTACGGGCAGCTGCTGCTCGCCAAGATCGGGCTGGTGGCTGTGCTGGTCGGCCTGGCCTGGATCTCCCGGCGATGGACGGCACGGCTGACGGAGACGGTGCCGGTCCCCGTGTCCGGCGAGCGGGAGAGCGAGCGCGTCGGGGCACGGGCCGGAGCGGGCGCGGGGCGGCGAACCGACCAGGACCGGGCTGGTGGTGAGGCGGTCGCCGGCGGGGAAGCAGCAGCGCAGGCCGCTACTGAGGCCGCGGCCGACACCGCGCAGGCCAATGCGAGGGCCGAGACCGGCGCCGCGCAGGCCAATGCGAGGGCCGAGACCGGCGCCGCGCAGGCCGATACCGGCGCCGACGCCCACGCCGGTGAGGACACCGGCCGGCACGACACCGACCCCGTCGGCCCCGAGCCTGTCGACCCCGAACCTGTCGACCCCGGGCCCGTCGACGCCGAGCGGGCCGCGCAGCTCGCCCGGCAGCGGGCCGCGCGGGAGGCCGCCCGGCAGAAGCGGGCACGGGACGCCGACCCGAACCGGTTCGGCCTGCGCGGCTCGGTGCTCGCCGAGGCGGGCGTCGCCGTCGTCCTGCTCGCGGTGACCACCGTGCTGACGCAGACCGAGCCGGGGCGGACGGAGGAGCAGGCCAAGGCGGCCACCTCGTCCTCCTCGGTCGGAGCCACGGAGGCGTCGGGAGCCGTCACCCTGAACATCCCCTTCGACACCGGCGGCCAGGACGGCAAGGGCGTCGTCACGATCGACCTCGACCCCGCCCGGGTGGGCGCCAACGAGATGCACCTCTACGTGGAGCGGCCCAACGGCCGCGCCTTCGACGTCCCCGAAGTGAAGGTGGCCTTCACTCTCACCGCCAAGGACATCGGGCCGCTGCCCGTCGTCCCCGACCACATCACCACCGGACACTGGTCGGCGAACGGAGTGCAGATCCCCATGGCGGGCGACTGGCAGGTCGCCGTGACCGTGCGGACCTCCGACATCGACCAGGTGACCGTCTCCAAGAACGCGCAGATCGGCTGAACCGCACCATGGCTGACCAGTCCCTTCCACAGGACCGTCCCCCTCTCGACGCGGGGGCCGGGTCCAAGACCGCGGCATCCGACGCCTCCGCCCAGGGCATCTCCCGGCGGCTGCTGCTCGGCACCGCCGGGGCGACCGGGCTCGCGCTGGGCGCGGCGGGCGGAGCCGTGGGGTACGCCGCCCGGCCCGCCGACGCCACCCCGCTCACCTCGCTGGGCGCCGAGGAGGTGATGTTTCACGGGAAACATCAGCCCGGCATCCTCCAGGGCCTTCAGGCCCGTGGCCATCTCATCGCCTTCGACCTGGCCGCGGGCGCGGGCCGCAGGGAGGCGGCGGCCCTGATGCGCCGCTGGTCCGACACGGCCCGGCGGTTGATGGCCGGCGAGCCCACCGCGCACGGCGACACCGACGTGGCCCGGGACGCCGGACCCTCCTCGCTGACGATCACCTTCGGGTTCGGGCACAGCTTCTTCGCCCGGACCGGTCTGGAGAGGCAGCGTCCGGTCGCCCTGGACCCGCTGCCCGACTTCTCCTCGGACCACCTCGACAAGGCGCGCAGCAACGGCGACCTGTGGGTGCAGATCGGCGCCAACGACGCCCTCGTCGCCTTCCACGCGCTGCGCGCCCTGCAGAAGGACACGGGTTCCGCCGTCCGGGTCCGCTGGCAGATGAACGGCTTCAACCGCTCGCCGGGCGCCACCGCCCACCCGATGACGGCCCGCAACCTGATGGGCCAGATCGACGGCACCCGCAACCCCAAGCCCACCGACTCCGACTTCGACGCGCGCATCTTCGTGCCGGAGAACGGCGAGCCGGCCTGGATGGCGAACGGCTCCTACGCCGTCGTACGCCGTATCCGCATGCTGCTGGACGACTGGGAGAAGCTCTCGGTCAAGCAGCAGGAGGAGGTCATCGGGCGCCGCAAGTCCGACGGGGCACCGCTGTCCGGGGGTACCGAGACCACTGCGATGGATCTTGAGAAGACCGACGAGCAGGGCAACCCGCTCGTCCCCCTAAACGCGCACGCCCGCATCAGCCGTCCGGACCAGAACGGCGGGGCGGCCATGCTGCGGCGCCCCTTCTCGTACCACGACGGCATCGACGCGGACGGGGTGCCCGACGCGGGTCTGCTGTTCATCTGCTGGCAGGCCGATCCGCTGCGGGGCTTTGTGCCGGTGCAGCGCAAGCTGGACCGCGGCGACGCGCTGTCGACGTTCATCCGGCACGAGGCGAGCGGTCTCTTCGCGGTGCCGGGCGGAGCGGCGCCGGGCGAATATGTGGGACAGAAGTTGCTGGAGGGGTGAGAGTGTCACTCCTGAGTTGCTTTTTGGGGATTCCCTTTCCGTGGGCCCATTAGGGTGAGCTTCATGCCAGCGAGCTATGCGTATCTCGGCCCCGAGGGCACGTTCACCGAAGTCGCCCTGCGCACGCTGCCCGAGGCGGCGACCCGGGAGCTCATCCCCTACGTGTCCGTGCAGTCCGCGCTCGACGCCGTGCGAGCCGGTGAGGCCGAGGCCGCGTTCGTGCCGATCGAGAACTCCGTCGAGGGCGGCATCACCACGACCCTCGACGAGCTGGTCGCGGGCGAGCCGCTGATGATCTACCGCGAGGTGCTGCTGTCGATCACCTTCGCGCTGCTGGTGCGGCCCGGCACCAAGCTGTCGGACATCAAGACGGTCACCGCCCACCCGGCCGCCCAGCCGCAGGTGCGCAACTGGCTGCGCAGAAACCTGCCGGACGTGACGTGGGAGTCGGCCGCCTCCAACGCGGACGGCGCCCGCCTGGTGCAGGAGGGCCGGTACGACGCCGCCTTCGCCGGCGAGTTCGCGGCCGCCCGGTACGGGCTCGAGCCGCTGGAGACCGGGATCCACGACGCGGAGAACGCCCAGACCCGGTTCGTGCTGGTCGGCCGCCCCGCCCGGCCGGCCGCCCCGACCGGCGCGGACAAGACCTCGGTGGTGCTCTGGCAGCGCGACGACCACCCCGGTGGGCTGCGCGACCTGCTGGGCGAGTTCGCCACCCGGGGCATCAACCTGATGCTCCTGCAGTCCCGGCCCACCGGCGCGGGCATCGGGAACTACTGCTTCTGCATCGACGCCGAAGGGCACATCTCCGACCGCCGGGTGGCCGAGGCCCTGATGGGTCTGAAGCGGATCTGCCTCCAGGTGCGCTTCCTCGGCTCGTACCCGCGCGCGGACGTGAAGCCGGGAGAGGTGCGGCCTGCGCTGCCGGGCACGTCGGACGACGAGTTCATCGCGGCGGCGAACTGGGTGGCGCGCTGCCAGGACGGCCGGTTCTAGGCCTACCTGCATATCTTCGTTATCCACAGGAGTTATCCACAGGTGGGCTTCTCGACCTGGGGACAAGTCGACAGCAAGCCCTGACCCTGTCGACAAATCGCCCTGCCGACCGCCGAGGCATCCACGGCCGCGCGACTCACCCTTCGTCCCCTGTTCCCTCATGCGTCACCCTTTGAGGTGGCCTTACGTGACCCGTTTCCACTCGAAAGGGAGGGTGGGGCGGGTTTGGACCGGGAATTCCAAGGAAGCTCCACTTAATTCGGATTGATCAATTCCGGAGTCCACAGATCTTCCACACAGCCTGTGGATAACTCTTCGGCTCGTGTGGATGGCTGTGGACAACGAAGCCCCAAGTCCCGTTCTCCCCAAGGAATTCGGGTCAAGGGGGCGCCTTCCGGCCGACCCGTTCCAGGGACTGAGACGCGTGGGGTTGACCCCAAGGACACACAGGGCATTTCACCCATAACACAACGTAAACCGCGCCTCGGAAATGTGAGTCGTGAGCCGTCAGCCCGCACCGGTAGCCTTGACCGCGTGATTGACCTTCGCCTGCTCCGTGAGGACCCCGACCGTGTGCGTGCGTCGCAGCGCGCCCGTGGAGAGGACGTCGCGCTCGTCGACGCCCTCCTGTCTGCCGACGAACGGCGCAGGTCGTCCGGCGTCCGCTTCGACGAGCTGCGCGCCGAGCAGAAGGCGCTCGGCAAGCTCATCCCCAAGGCGAGCGGCGAGGAGAAGGCCGAGCTGCTGAAGAAGGCGAGCCAGCTGGCCGCCGACGTCAAGGCGGCCGACGCGGACCGCGACGCGGCCGCCGCCGAGACCCAGGAGCTGCTGCTCCGGCTCGGCAACCTCGTCCACCCGGACGTGCCCGTGGGCGGCGAGGAGGACTTCGTCACCCTGGAGACGCACGGCGAGATCCGCGACTTCGCCGCCGAGGGCTTCGAGCCCAGGGACCATCTGGAACTCGGCCAGCTGCTCGGCGCCATCGACGTCGAGCGCGGCGCCAAGGTGTCGGGTTCGCGCTTCTACTTCCTGACGGGTGTCGGGGCGCTGCTCGAGCTGGCGCTCGTCAACGCGGCGATGGCGCAGGCCACGGCGGCCGGCTTCACCCCCATGCTCACCCCGGCGCTGGTCCGCCCCCAGTCCATGGCGGGCACCGGCTTCCTCGGCCAGGCGGCCCAGGACGTGTACCACCTCGACAAGGACGACCTGTACCTGGTCGGCACGTCCGAGGTGCCGCTCGCCGCGTACCACATGGACGAGATCATCGACGCCGAGAAGCTGCCGCTGCGCTACGCGGGCTTCTCGCCGTGCTTCCGCCGCGAGGCCGGCTCGCACGGCAAGGACACCCGGGGCATCTTCCGGGTGCACCAGTTCGACAAGGTCGAGATGTTCTCCTACGTCACCCCCGAGGAGTCGCAGGAGGAGCACCGGCGGCTGCTGGAGTGGGAGAAGCAGTGGCTGACCTCGCTGGAGCTGCCGTTCCGCGTGATCGACGTCGCCTCGGGTGACCTGGGGTCCTCGGCCTCCCGCAAGTTCGACTGCGAGGCGTGGATCCCGACCCAGGGCAAGTACCGCGAGCTGACCTCGACCTCGGACTGCACCGAGTTCCAGTCCCGCCGGCTGTCGATCCGCGTCCGTGAGGGCAAGCAGGTGCGCCCGCTGGCCACGCTCAACGGCACGCTGTGCGCCGTGCCCCGCACCATCGTGGCGATCCTGGAGAACCACCAGCAGGCCGACGGCTCCGTGCGCGTGCCGGAGGTGCTGCGGCCCTACCTGGGCGGCCGGGAGGTCCTGGAGCCGGTCGCCCAGTGAGTACCGCGTCCGCCGCAGGCGGGTTCCCGTACAAGCTGATCGCGACCGACCTCGACGGAACGCTGCTGCGCTCCGACCAGTCGGTCACGCAGCGCACCCGTGACGCGCTCGCCGCCGCCACGGCGGCGGGCGCCGCGCACATCGTCGTCACCGGCCGGGCGGTCCCCTGGACCCGGCACATCCTCGACGACCTCGGCTACGACGGCATCGCCGTCTGCGGTCAGGGCGCCCAGGTGTACGACGCCGGAGCGCACCGCATGCTGACGACGGTGACGCTCGACCGGCAGCTGGCCGGTCTGGCGCTGGCCAAGATCGAGGCGGAGACCGGTCCGCTGTACCTGGCCGCCAGCCGCGACGGACTGGACGGCGAGGTGCTGGTCGGGCCTGGGTACGAGGTGCACGGCGCGCTCCCCGCGACGCCCTTCACGGACGCCTCGGACCTGTGGACCGCGCCCCTGAACAAGCTGTACATCCAGCACCCGGACCTCAGCGACGACGAGCTCTGCGAGGTGGCCACCCGCACGGCCGGCGGTTTCGTCACCGTCACCCTGGCGGGCGAGGGGATCGTCGAGCTGCTGCCCCTCGGCCTGTCGAAGGCCACGGGGCTGTCGCTGGCGGCCCGCCGTCTGGGTGCCAAGGCCGCCGACACGATCGCCTTCGGCGACATGCCGAACGACGTCCCGATGTTCGCCTGGGCCGCGTACGGGGTGGCGATGGCCAACGCCCATGAGCAGCTCAAGGCGGTGGCCGACGAGGTGACGTCCTCCAACGAGGAGGACGGGATCGCGGTGGTGCTGGAGCGGTTGCTGGGCTGAGACGTGCGGTGCGCTGTCGGCGGAGGATGCACGGATCGAACGTGCGCGGGCTGCTGAGACCCGACCGTGGCTTGAGTCGAGCAAGCCAGTGCCTTACCACTCGGCCAATCCTCCGGGTGGGCGGCCCACGCGACGTGAAAGTCGCGTGCTCGAAGCGGCCGCCCCGGGCAGCTCCCCGTGCGGGGCGGGCTCGACGGAGAGGTAGCGACTACTCCGGAGCCCGCCGCTGGCTGCCCTGCCGGGAGCTGGACGTACTGCCGTGCATGGACATCGTCCGGCTCCTCTCCCAGAACGTGGCGCCGGACTCCCGTCCGGCGGCGTGGACATCGACCACTCTGCCGGGGCGGCGAGTCGGGCGCCACTGAATAAACGGCGCCGGAGCGCGGCCGGGGCCGACTGCGCCGGGGTGACGGCCGCCGGCTACCGGCGGCGCCACCTGCGGCGGCGGGCCTTGCTGAAGAACCAGCCCGCGGGGGGTTCGTCGGAGCGCCAGGGCTGCGGTTCCGGTTCCTCGCGGCGCCAGCGGGCCGCCAGCATCCGGGCGCGGGCGGACGGTTCGCAGGTCTCGGCGGACCGTATGAACTCCTCGTCCAGGACCAGGCCGTCCCAGACGTCCCCGGCCTGCCCGCCCCCCTCGTACCGAGGCGTCTCCTGTGCCATGTGTCCTCCCGTTCCTGAGGTGCGTCCCCTGCGCCGAGTGTGCCCGGACGGGGGTCAATCCCCCGTCAAGATCGGGAACACGTCAGGAGGGACGCGGTCACTCCTCCCCGGCGAGCGTGAGCGAGCGCAGTTTCTGACCGGCGTACCAGGTCGCGAGCACGGTGACGGCCGCCAGCAGCACCGTCGCGGTCGGCAGACCGACGTCCGAGGTCACCAGGTTGCCGCCGTCGGCGACCTTGTGGGCCACGGCCAGCGCCCACTGCTGGACGCTCAGGGTGCGGGCGCCCGGCACCAGGGAGCCGAACAGGGCCTCCCACACCAGGGCGTAGACGAGCCCGAACACCACCGCGTGCCGGGACACCGTGCCCAGCAGCAGGAACAGCGCCGCGTACGCGATGGAGGCGACCAGCGCGGCCACCGTGTAGGCGACGGCGATCTGCTGGCCGTTGCCGTTGAGGATGAGGCCCGCGATCAGCGTCGGCACGGCGGAGAAGACCATCGTCACGGCGATGGCGACGATCAGCTTGGTGTAGATGATGGTCGGCCGTTTGACCGGCTTGGACAGCAGGTACACCACCGAACCGTCGTCGATCTCCGGCCCGATCGCGCCCGTGCCGGCGATGACACCGATGATCGGCACCATGGTGGCCAGCGCGAGCCCGCCGAGCACGTCGGCCGCCGTCTGGTCGTCGGCGCCGACGAGACCGCGCACGATCACGGAGATCACGATCAGCAGCAGGGGCAGCGCGCCCAGGATGAGGGCCCGGCGACGGCCGAGCAGAGCCCGGTAGGTGAGCCGGGCGACTGTGGGGTCGTACATCTTCGGCCTCCTACGCCGCGACCAGATACGAGAACACGGACTCGAGGGACTCGTCGGACGGCGAGACCGTGAGCAGCCGGATGCCGTGGTCGCGGGCGACCCTCGGCAGCAGGGCCGTGAAGCGGCCGAAGTCGACGGCCTGGATGCGCAGGGCGCCCTCGGCGAGGTCGACCTCGATGCCGGACGTCGACGGGTCGGCGATCAGCGCGGCCGCGAGGGCGCGGTCGTCGCTGGAGCGCACCAGGTAACGGTGCGGCCGGTCGGTCATCAGCCGGCGGATCTTGCGGAAGTCGCCGCTGGCCGCGTGCCGTCCGGCGACCACGACCTCGATGTGCCAGGCGAGTTGCTCGACCTCTTCGAGGATGTGGGAGGAGAACAGCACCGTGCGGCCCTCGTCGCCCATACGCCGCAGCAGGTCCATGAGCTGCATGCGCTGGCGCGGGTCCATGCCGTTGAACGGCTCGTCGAGCAGCAGCAGCGACGGGTCGTGGACCAGTGCGGAGGCCATCTTCACGCGCTGCCGCATGCCCTTGGAGTACGTGGCGATCTTGCGGTCCTGCGCGTACTCCATCTCGACGGTGGCCAGCGCCTTCTGGGCGGCCTTGGCGCCGAGCCCGTGCAGTTCGGCGTTGGCGAGGACGAACTCGCGGCCGGTGAGGAAGTCGTACATCGCCTCCCGCTCGGGGACGAGGCCGATGTGCCGGTAGATCTGCTCGTTGCGCCACACGGGCTGCCCGTCGAGGGTGACGGTGCCGGTGGAGGGGGCCAGGAAGCCGCCCATCATGTTGATGAGGGTGGACTTTCCGGCGCCGTTGGGGCCGAGCAGGCCGGTGACGCCCGGGCCGATGGTCATGGTGATGTCGTTGACGGCGACCACGTTGCCGAACCAGCGCGAGACGTGGTCGAGGGAGAGGGTCGTCACAGTCCCACCTTCTTGTAGCGGCGCGTCAGCAGGCCGTAGCTGGCGGCGATGAGGCCCAGGGTGACGAGGACGTAGACGGCGCCCTCGGCGTTGCTCGGGCCGATGCCCCCGGGGAAGGCGGAGTCCGCGCCCAGGAAGGCGGACTGCACGCCGTCGATCAGGGTGACCGGCGAGAACAGGCCGATCCACGGAACGGCGCCGGAGCTGCCCTGCGCGTCCGCGATGGCCTGGAGGGTGGAGACCGCGCCGTAGGTGATGGTCAGGACGGCGATCACGGCGGCGATGCCGAAGCCGCGGCGTGGCGTGACCGACGCGATGACCAGGCCGATGCCGGCGAACAGCAGTGAGAGCAGTGCCACGGAGACGAGTCCCTGTGCGAATCCCTTGGTCTGGTCGGCGAAGTCGAGCTTGGCCAGCAGCGCGCCCACGTACAGCACCAACAGCGGGGCGGCGGTGAGGAGGAACAGCGCCGAGGTCAGCGCCGCGTACTTGGCGCGGACGTAGTCGGCGGTCTCGATGGGCCGCGAGAAGTACAGCGGCACCGTCTTGAAGCGCAGGTCGCGCGAGACGGACTGGGGCGCCTGCGAGGCGACGTACAGGCTGATGACGGCCTGCATGACGATCGCGTAGCGCGTGTAGTCCAGCGGCAGGTCCTTGGCCTTGGTGGCGACCGCGACGGCGACCATGATGGCCGCGGGCACGCACATCACCACGAAGAGCAGCATCGGCAGCACCTTGGACTTCGCCGAGCGGCCGAGGCCGTAGGCGCCGCGCAGGGACTGCGAGTACAGGGAGCGGCGGGCGTAGGCGCGGCCGAGCCGGGGTCCGTCGTAGCTGCGGTAACCGATGTTGTGGATGCGGGTCTGGTCACCCGTCCGGGCGACCGCGGGCTGCTCAACCGCCATGGCCGACCGCCTCCTTGCGCTGCTCGTCGCTGCTGGTGAAGACCTCCGAGATGTGGTGCCTGCGCTGCTCCATGCGGACCAGTCCCAGACCGAGGTCCGCGATCACGTCCCGGACCAGGTCGTACGTCTCCTCGCCCTGCGCGGTGAGCAGCAGGACGTGGCCGGAGCCCGGCAGGCCGCTGCCCTCTTCGGTGGCCACCCCGCGCGCGTGCAGCGCCTCGCGCACCGCCCGGGTGCCGTCCGGGTGCTCGTCGGTGTCGGTGACCTCGATGGCGAGCGTGGTGGTGATCTGCGTGAAGTCGGTGGTGGAGCTGGACCGCAGGAGCTTGCCGCCGTCGATGACGACGACGTGGTCGCAGGTGCGCTCCAGTTCGCCCAGCAGGTGGGAGGTGACCAGGACCGAGATGCCGAAGTCGGTGTGGATGCGCCGGATCAGGCCGAGCATCTCGTCGCGGCCGACCGGGTCGAGGCCGTTGGTCGGCTCGTCCAGGAAGACCAGCTGCGGGTCGTGGACCAGGGCCTGCGCGAGTTTCACGCGCTGTTTCATGCCGGTGGAGTAGCCGCCGATGGGGCGGTAGCGCTCCTCGTACAGGCCGACGTGGCGCAGGGTGTCCGCGGTGCGCTCGCGCGCGGCGGTGGGCGGCAGGCCGGACATGCGCGCCATGTGGACGACGAACTCGGTGGCCGAGACGTCCGGCGGCAGGCAGTCGTGCTCCGGCATGTAGCCGACGCGCTCGCGGATGGCGGCGCCCTTGCTGGCGACGTCGAGTCCGAGCACTTCGGCGCGGCCCTCGGTGGCGGGGGACAGACCCAGCAGGATCTTGATCAGTGTGGACTTGCCGGCGCCGTTGGCTCCGACGAGTCCGGTCACACCGGGCCCGACGTCCACGGAGAGCCGGTCAAGCGCGGTCACCCTGGGGAACCGCTTGCTCAGGCTTTCGGTCACGATCACAGTCACGTCGTCGACACTAGTGACGCAGGCCACGCCCGTCGTCAGACCGCAGAGCTGTCTCGGCGTCCGACTGGAGTCGTACGGGCCCGTAGGGGATGTGGTGCTTGAGAGTTACCACGGCCGGGCACCACTGTGTTGACGCGAGCTCTAACAAGGTGCCCCGCGTCGCCGGAATCACTTCACGGGCAAACATCCCGGCCCTTGGGCGGAGGACGAGTGACGTTGCTGAAGGGCGCCCGCGAGCGCCGGGTACGAAGCGGCGGGGTCGAGCTGTGCGTGGCCGAGCTGGGGGAGCCGGACCGGCCCACGGTCGTCCTCGTGCACGGCTACCCGGACAGCAAGGAGGTGTGGTCCGAGGTCGCGACGCGGCTCGCCGGCCGTTTCCACGTCGTGGCCTACGACGTCCGGGGCCACGGCGGTTCGACAGCGCCGCGGCCGCTGCGGGGCGGCTTCACACTGGAGCGGCTGACGGACGACTTCCTGGCCGTCGCGGACGCCGTCAGCCCGGACCGGCCGGTGCACCTGGTGGGGCACGACTGGGGCTCGGTGCAGGCCTGGGAGTTCGTCACCGTCCGGCGTACCGAGGGACGCATCGCCTCCTTCACCTCCCTGTCCGGGCCGTCCCTGGACCACTTCGGCCACTGGATCGCACGGCGCCTGAGGCGGCCCACCCCGCGCCGGGCCGGGCAGCTGCTCGGGCAGGGCGCCAAGTCCTGGTACGTCTACCTGCTGCGCACGCCCCTCCTGCCCGAACTGGCCTGGCGCGGCCCGCTCGGCAAGCGCTGGCCGGGCATCCTGCGGCGCCTGGAGAAGGTGCCCGGCGGTTATCCGACCTCTTCGCTCCCCTCGGACGCGGCGCACGGCGCCTGGCTGTACCGGGACAACGTCCGCTCCCGGCTGCGCCGGCCGCGCACGGACGCGTACGCGCACGCGCCCGTGCAGCTCATCACGCCCCTGGAGGATCGCTTCCTGTCCCAGCGGCTCTACGACGACCTGGACGCGCGGGTCCCGCAGCTCACCCGGCGGACGCTGCCCGCCGGGCACTGGGCCCCCCGGACGCGGCCCGACCGGCTGGCGGCCTGGATCACGGAGTTCGTGACCTCGGTGGAGAGCGGCAGGCCGCGGGTCGCGCCCTCAGGGGCGTACGCCGACCGGTTCGGTGGGCTGCTCGTGCTGGTCACGGGGGCGGGCGCCGGTATCGGGCGGGCCACGGCGTGCGCCTTCGCCCAGTCCGGCGCCCGTGTCGTGGCCGTCGACCGGGACGCGGCGTCCGCGGCCCGTACCGCCGAGCTGGCCCGCCGGGCCGGGGCGCCCGAGGCCTGGGCGGAGACGGCCGACGTCTCCGACGAGCAGGCCATGGACAGGCTCGCCGCGAAGGTCACCGCCGCGTACGGCGTCGTGGACGTCCTGGTCAACAACGCGGGGATCGGCCTGTCCGGCTCCTTCTTCGACACCACCCGCGAGGACTGGAAGGAGGTCCTCGACATCAACCTGTGGGGTGTCATCCACGGCTGCCGGTTCTTCGGGCAGCGGATGGCCGAGCGCGGGCAGGGCGGCCACATCGTCAACGTGGCGTCGGCCGCGGCGTACCAGCCCTCCAGGGCGCTGCCCGCCTACAGCACCAGCAAGGCGGCCGTGCTCATGCTGAGCGAGTGCCTGCGCGCCGAGCTGGCCGGGCGGGGGATCGGCGTGACGGCGGTCTGCCCCGGGTTCGTCAACACCGCCATCACCTCCACGGCGCACTTCGCGGGCGTGGACGCGGCGCAGGAGCGCCGTCTTCGGCAGCGCACGGCCCGCCTGTACGGGCTGCGCAACTACCCGCCGGAGAAGGTCGCGGACGCGATCCTGCGGGCGGTGGTGCGCAACGAGGCGGTGGTCCCCGTGACGCCGGAAGCCCGTGGCGCCCGGGTGCTGTCCCGGTGGGCGCCCGGGCTGGTGCGGGCGATCGCTCGGGTGCGACCGCCGGTCTGATCCCAACAGCGGTGCCATGAGGGGTACTTGTCCACAGCGAGGCCTCCACTGGCTGTGGATAACCGCCGGTCGTTGTGGATCAAACCTCCTGAGGGAAATCGATCGCGTGATGCGCGTCTCCCCCGGCACGCTGGTGGCATGGACGAAAGACGCACCGTGAAGGTGTCGAAGTACCTCTCCAAGCACCTGCGTCACCAGCCGGAGCGAATCGGCCTCACGCTCGGCGAGGGCGGCTGGGTGGAGATCGACGTGCTGCTGGCGGCCGCGGCAGCCCACGGCTTCCCCTTCACCCGCGAGGAACTCGACCATGTCGTGGCCACGAACGACAAGCGGCGTTTCGCGATCGACGGCACCCGGATCCGTGCCAGCCAGGGGCACAGCGTCAATGTGGAGCTCGGCCTGCCGCCCGCGACCCCGCCGCCGTACCTCTACCACGGCACCGTGGGCCGTTTTCTGGACGCGATCCGCACCGAGGGTCTTCGGCCCATGAACCGGCACGACGTACACCTCTCGTCCGACCGGGAGACGGCCACCCGGGTCGGCGCCCGCCGGGGGCGCCCGGTGGTCCTTGCGGTGGACGCGGGCGCCATGCACCGCGACGGCCATGTCTTCCACGTGAGTGCGAACGGCGTGTGGCTCACCAAGGCCGTACCCCCGCGGTACCTGCGCTTCCCCCAGGGCCACTGACCGTTTCACGTGAAACACGCGGACCCGTAGGCTCGTCCGCATGAGTCTGCGTCTGAGCACTGTGATCCTGCCGTACCGTCGTTGGCACGAAGGCGGCCGTGCGGCCTGGATGCGTGCCGAGCAACTCGGCTTCCACACCGCGTACACCTACGACCACCTGTCCTGGCGGAGTTTCCGGGACGGCCCGTGGTTCGGTGCCGTTCCCACGCTGACCGCCGCGGCCGCCGTCACCGAGCGGATGCGTCTCGGCACCCTGGTGACCTCACCCAACTTCCGGCACCCGGTGACCCTGGCCAAGGAGCTGATCTCGCTCGACGACATCTCCGGCGGGCGCCTGACGCTCGGCATCGGCGCGGGCGGCACCGGATTCGACGCCACCGCCCTCGGCCAGGAGCCCTGGACGCCGCGTGAGCGGGCCGACCGCTTCGGCGAGTTCGTACCGCTGCTGCACCGGCTGCTCACCGAGGACGCGGTGTCGTACGAGGGCGACTTCTACTCGGCGCACGAGGCCCGGAACATCCCCGGCTGTGTGCAGCGGCCCCGGCTGCCGTTCGCTGTGGCGGCGACCGGACCGCGCGGGCTCCGTCTCGCCGCACGGTACGGGCAGGCCTGGGTGACCACCGGCGACCCCAGGCTGTTCGAGCACGGCACGCCGGAGCAGTCGGTCCAGGCCCTGCGGGGACAGGCCGAGAAACTGGCCGACGCCTGCGCCGCCGTCGGCCGGGACGTCACCGAGCTCGACCGGATCCTGCTCACCGGTTTCACCCCGGACCGTGGCCGCCCGCTGGAGTCGCTGGACGCGTTCGTCGACTTCGCGGGCCGCCACCAGGAGCTGGGCTTCACCGAGATCGTGATCCACTGGCCGATCCCGGACTCGGACTTCGCGGCGGAGCAGAAGGTCTTCGAGCAGATCGCCCTGGAGGCCCCGGCACAGCTGCGCTAGCCGCTCCCGCTGCCCGCATCGGCCCCGCTGAGAACCGGCGGTGCCTCAGCCGGGCGGACTCCCGCACAGCCGTGCGGGCCCATGCGGGACAATGGCCGGGTGACCTCAGCGACCCGACAGCCCGAGATTCCGGCGGCCGCCCTTCCGCCGCGACTGATCGCCACCGACCTCGACGGCACCCTGCTGCGCGACGACAAGTCGGTGTCCCCGCGCACGGTCGCCGCGCTGGCCGCGGCCGAGGAGGCGGGCATCGAGGTCTTCTTCGTCACCGGCCGCCCGGCCCGCTGGATGGACGTCGTCAGCGAGCACGTCCACGGTCACGGCCTGGCGATCTGCGGCAACGGCGCCGCCGTGGTCGATCTGCACGGCGGCCCCGGGGCCCACCGGTTCGTGAAGGTCCGGGAGCTGGCGCGGGACAACGCCCTGGACGCCGTACGGCTGCTGCGCGAGGCCGCGCCGGGCACGGTGTACGCCGTCGAGCAGACGTACGGCTTCTACCAGGAGCCGGCGTACCCGAAGCTGCACATGGAGATCCCCGACCAGCTCGCGCCCGCCGAGGAGCTGCTGGCCGAGGACGGCCCGACCGTCGGCGAGCCGGTGCTGAAGATCCTCGCCTACCACCCCGAGCTCGATCCCGACGCCTTCCTCACCGTGGCCCGGCTCGCCATCGGCGACCGGGCCACCGTCACCCGCTCCAGCCCCAGCGCCCTGCTGGAGATCAGCGGGCCCGGCGTGTCCAAGGCGAGCACCCTCGCCCTGTGCTGCGCCGAGCGGGGCATCTCGCACGAGGAGGTCGTCGCCTTCGGGGACATGCCGAACGACGTCGAGATGCTGACGTGGGCGGGCCGGTCCTTCGCGATGGGCAACGCCCATCCGGACGTGATCGCCGCGGCCTCGGGGCGGACGGTCGCCAACAACGACGACGGGGTGGCGGTCGTGATCGAGCGGCTGCTGGCGGAACGGGCGTAGCGCTGCCGTCATGCCGCCTGGCTGTTCTGGCCTGCCTCCTTTCCCGGCGGTCGTCCTAGCCGAGTGACACTCCCCGTGCCGCCAGCCACGCCACCGGGTCCACCGCCGACCCCGCCTGAGGGGTGACCCGTGCCTCGAAGTGCAGGTGCGGGCCGGTGGAGTTGCCGGTCGTGCCGGACTGCCCGATCCACTGTCCGGTGACCACCCGCTCGCCCTGGTCGACGGCCACGGCGGCCAGATGGGCGTACTGCGTGTAGTAGCCGCCCGCGTGCTCCAGCACGATCTCGATGCCGAACGGGCCCCCGCACGACACCCGCACCACCCGGCCCTGCCCGACAGCCCGTACCGGCGTGCCGATCGGGACCGCGAAGTCCTGCCCGGTGTGCCGGTGCGCCCATCGCGCGCCGCCGCTGCCGTAGGACGCGGACAGCTGGTAGGTCTCCACCGGTGCGACCCAGCCGCTGGAGAACCTCGTGACCGGCTGGTCAAGGCGGACGGCGCCCCGGCAGGCGCCCGCCGCCACCGAGGCGTCCGCCTGCCCCTGGAGCTGCTGCCGTGCCTGCTCCAACTTCGCCTCGATGCCGCGCTTCACCGTGGCGAGCTCGGCGTTGCGCTGCTCCAGCACCTGCCACGCCGCCGACGCCTTCGCCTCGGCCGCGGCGAGCCGGGCCTCGGCGCGGCGGCTCTTCGCGATGGTGTTGTTGAGCGCGAGATGCGCCTGCGAGAAGACGTGCTGACCCCGCATCAGCTCGTCAGGGCTGTCGGCGAGGATGAGCTGCGCGGCAATGGGCAGTCCGCCTCCGTTGCGGTACTGGGCGCTGGCGATGCGGCCCATGTCCTCGCGCAGCGCGGCGATCTCGCGACGCCGGCGGTCGAGGCGCTCCTCCAGCCGCCTCGCCCGCGCCCGCTGCTCCTCGGCCTCCCGGCGCCCCTCCTCGTACCGCCGCGTCGCCAGCGCCGCGTCCTCGTAGAGCCGGGCCACCTGGGCGCTGATCCCGGAGCCGCCGTCGGAGCCGTACGGGCCGTCCCCGTCGGTGGGCCGGGCGGCGAGCACGGCGAGCGCGCACAGCAGCACGGCGACGAGCAGAGGGTGGCGGCGGGTCAGACGCATGCCAGCGATCGTGACCCGCGTCCGGGCACACGGCCTGTTCACGTCGTACGGCTGGGGGAACGCTCACCACGATCGGAGCAGCCGTACGACCGGACGGGCGTGTTGTACGCCGGGATGACGGCTCGTCATGCCGGAGCCGGAGTCAGGCCACCGCCAGGAGCCGTTCCGTCTCCGCTTCCCGCACCACCATCTCCCGCAGCGGCCCGTCCACTGCGGCCAGTTCCGCGTACGGTCCGCGCTGCACCACGCGGCCCTGGTCCAGCACGATCACCTCGTCGACCGCCTCCAGTCCCGCCAGCCGGTGGGTGATGAGCAGTGTCGTCCGGCCCTCGGTGGCCGCGAGCAGGTCCGCGGTCAGCGCGTCGGCGGTGGGCAGGTCGAGGTGCTCGGCCGGCTCGTCGAGCACCAGCACGGGGAAGTCGGCCAGCAGCGCACGGGCCAGCGCCAGCCGCTGCCGCTGTCCCCCGGACAACCGCGCCCCGTGCTCGCCGACCAGGGTGTCGAGCCCGTCGGGCAGACTGTCGGCCCACTCCAGCAGCCGTGCCCGCGCGAGCGCGTCACGCAGTTCCGCCTCGGTGGCCTCCCGCCTGGCCAGCAGCAGGTTCTCGCGCACCGAGCTGTCGAAGAGGTGCGCGTCCTGCGCGCACAGCCCGACGAGCCGTCGTACGTCGTCGCCGTCCAGGGTGCGCGCGTCCACACCGGCCAGCGTGTAGCCCCCCGCCTCCGCGTCGAGGAACCGCAGCAGCACCTGCGCCAGGGTCGTCTTGCCCGACCCGGACGGGCCGACCACGGCGATCCGGCGTCCCTGTTCCAGGGTCAGATCGACTGCGGCGAGCGCGTCACGGTGCTGACCGTCGTGCCGGGCGGTCAGGCCCTTGAGGACGAGCGGGAACGGTGACGCGGGCGCCTGCCGGGGGCGCTCCGGCTCCCGCACCGGCTCGGGGGCGTCCAGCACCTCGTGGACGCGCTCGGCGCTCCTGCGCACGCGCTGCCGGTACTGCACGGCGAGCGGCATCCCGAGCACGGCCTCGAAGGCGGCCAGCGGGGTGAGGACGACGACCGCCATCGCGACGCCGTGCAGGCGCCCGGCGGCGACCGCCTGCGCCCCGGCCAGGGCGGCGGCGGTGACCGTCAGCCCGGAGATCAGCGCGGTGAGTCCGTCGCCGAGGGCGGTCGCGGTGGCGGCCCGTGAGGCGATCCGGGTGAGAGTGCCGTCGGCCCGCCGTGCCGCCTCGGCCCGGGCAGGCAGGGCACCCGCGACGGTCAGCTCGGCGGTGCCCGTGAGCAGGTCGGTCACCCGTGTCGCCAGCACGCCCCGGGCAGGGGCCAGCCTGCGCTCGGCCCGCCGCGCCACGGCACCGGTCACCACCGGCACACCGGCGCCCGCCGCCAGCAGCCCGACCGCGAGCACGGCCCCGGCCTCGGGCAGCAGCCACGCCGTGAAGCCGACGGACGCGGCGCAGACGGCAAGGGCGGCACCGGCCGGCAGCAGCCACCGCAGCCAGTAGTCCTGCAGTGCGTCCACATCGGCGACCAGCCGGGAGAGCAGGTCGCCCCGGCGGGTCCTGCGCAGCCCGGCGGGTGCCAGCCGCTCCAGCCGGCGGTACACGGCGACCCTGGTGTCGGCCAGCATCCGCAGCACGGCGTCGTGCGAGACGAGACGCTCGGCGTAGCGGAAGACGGCCCGCCCGATCCCGAAGGCGCGGGTCGCCGTCACGGCCACCATCAGGTACAGCACGGGTGGCTGCTGCGAGGCCCGCGAGATCAGCCACCCGGAGGTGGCCATGAGTCCGACGGCGCTCCCGAGCGCCAGGGCGGCGAGCAGCAGCGCGAGAGCGAGCCGCCCGCGCCGGGCACCGGACAGGGCACGGACCCGGGCCAGGACACCACCCGGCGCCGGTGCCGGTGCCGAAACGGCACCGGCGGGAGTCCCCGCTCCCGCCTGCTCCGGCTCGGCCGGGCGCGCGGTCGGGGCTGTGGCAGGGGAGGGGAGTTCTCCGGCGTGCACCGCGGGCTCGGCCACATCCAGCCGGCCCGCGTGCTCCGGGGTGTCCAGCCGTCCCGAGTGCTCCAGGGTGTCCAGCCGTCCCGCGTGAGGGGCACCGTCCACCCGCACCGTGTGCTCCGCCGCGTCCAGCCGCACCACCCGGTCCGCCACCGCCAGCAGGGCCGGCCGGTGGACCACCAGCAGGACGGTCCGTCCCGCGGCCAGCCGGCGCACCGCCGCGACGACCTCGGCCTCGGTGGCCCCGTCCAGCGCGGCCGTGGGCTCGTCCAGCAGCAGCACGGGCCGGTCCGCGAGGAACGCCCGGGCCAGCGCGAGCCGCTGGCGTTGCCCGGCGGACAGCCCGGTCCCGTCCTCACCCAGCACCGTGTCGAGACCCTGGGGGAGGGCGTCGACGAACTCCAGTGCTCCGGCGTCGGCCAGTGCCCGCCGTACGGCGTCGTCGTCCGCCTCGGGACGCACCAGCCGTACGTTCTCGGCGACGGTCCCGGCGTACAGGTGAGGGCGCTGCGGCACCCAGGCGATCCGCGACCGCCACTGCGCCAGGTCGAGGTCGGCGAGATCGACGGCCCCGATCCGCACGCGTCCGTGCGCCACCGGCACGAATCCCAGCAGGACGTTCAGCAGCGTCGACTTGCCCGCGCCGCTCGGTCCGACGAGGGCCACCGTCTCCCCCGGCTCGACGGTGAAGGACACATCCGACACGGCGTCCGCCGAACGCCCCGGGTAGCGGACCGTGACGCCCTCGAAGGACAGCGCACCGCTCGGCACGGCCGCGGTGCCGGACACCGGCACCGGAGTCTGGAGGACCTCGAAGATCTCCTCCGCCGCCGCGAGCCCCTCCGCAGCAGCGTGGTACTGCGCACCGACCTGGCGCAGCGGCAGATACGCCTCCGGCGCGAGGATCAGGATGACCAGACCGATGTACAGGTCCATCTCGCCGTGCACCAGCCGCATGCCGATCGTCACGGCGACCAGGGCCACCGAGATCGTCGCGAGCAGCTCCAGCGCGAAGGAGGAGAGGAAGGCGATCCGCAGCGTGCGCATGGTCGCCCGCCGGTACTCGCTGGTGATCCGCCTGATCGACTCGGCCTGGGCCTTGGCCCGCCCGAAGACCTTCAGGGTCGGCAGCCCCGCCACGACGTCGAGGAAGTGCCCGGACAGCCGGGACAGCAGCCGCCACTGGCGGTCCATCCGGGACTGGGTGGCCCAGCCGATCAGCACCATAAACAGCGGGATGAGCGGCAGCGTGCCGACGATGATGGCCGCCGAGACCCAGTCCTCGGTGACGATCCGCGCCAGCACCGCCACCGGCACGACGATCGCGAGCCCCAACTGGGGCAGGTAACGCGAGAAGTAGTCGTCGAGGGCGTCGACGCCCCGGGTCGCCAAGGCGACCAGCGATCCGGTCCGCTGCCCGCTCAGCCAGCCCGGGCCGAGGGCGGTCGCCTGCTCCAGCAGCCGACCCCGCAGTTCCGACTTCACCGCCGCGCTCGCCCGGTGGGCGGCCAGCTCGGTGAGCCAGCCGACCAGGGCGCGGCCACCCGCGACGGCGGCCAACAGCAGCAGGGGGGTGCGGAGCTCGGTGACCGGCTTTCCGTGTTGGAAGGCGCCGACCACCACCTCGGCGATGAGCATGGCCTGTGCGATGACCAACCCCGCCCCGACGGCGCCCAGCCCGACGACCGCTGCCAGGAAGAGCCGGGTGGCGCGCGCGTAGCGGAGCAGCCGAGGATCGATTGGTTTCACGTGAAACACACCTCAGTGCGCGGTGTCGGCGAGGTGCTGCGTACCGATCCGCTTGCGGAACACCCAGTACGTCCAGCCCTGGTAGAGCAGCACCACCGGCGTGGCGACCACCGCCAGCCACGTCATGATCTTCAAGGTGTACGGGCTCGAGGAGGAGTTGGTGACGGTCAGGCTCCACTCCGGGTTCAGCGTGGACGGCATGACGTTCGGGAAGAGCGTCAGGAAGAGCATCGCCACCGCGGCCACGATGGTCAGCCCGGACAGGGCGAACGACCATCCCTCGCGCCCGGCCTGGTTGGCGACCAGCGCGACGGCCAGCGCGGCGACGGCCACGACCAGCGCGACCAGGCTCTTGCCGTCACCGTTGTCGATCTGGGTCCACAGCAGGAAGAGCAGCGCCAGGACGGCGGTGAGGAGTCCGACGCGCCCCGCCAGCTGCCGCGCCCGCTCCCGGATCTCACCGACGGTCTTCAGCGCCGTGAAGACCGCCCCGTGGAAGGTGAACAACGACAGGGTGACCAGGCCGCCGAGCAGCGCGTAGGGGTTGAGCAGGTCCGTGACCCCGCCCACGTACTCGAGATCGGCATTGATCTGCACACCCCGCGCGATGTTGGCGAAGGCCACGCCCCACAGGAACGCCGGGATCAGCGAGGTCCAGAAGATCGCGGTCTCCCAGTTGCGCTGCCAGTTCTCCTCGGGCCGCTTCGCCCGGTACTCGAAGGCCACACCGCGCACGATCAGGCAGACCAGGATGATCAGCAGGGGGAGGTAGAAGCCGGAGAACAGGGTGGCATACCACTCGGGGAAGGCAGCGAAGGTCGCCCCGCCGGCCGTGAGCAGCCAGACCTCGTTGCCGTCCCAGACCGGGCCGATGGTGTTGATCAGTACCCGCTTCTCCGGCCGGTTCCTGGCGAGCAGCTTGGTGAGGACGCCGACCCCGAAGTCGAAGCCCTCGAGGAAGAAGTAGCCGATCCACAGGACGGCGATCAGGACGAACCAGACGTCGTGCAGTTCCATGACTGTGCAGCTCCCTCGGCCTAGTACGAGAAGGCCATCGGCTTGTCGGCGTCACGGGTGTCGCCGCCGATCTTCGTGGGCGGGTTCAGGTCGGCCTCGGTGAGCTCGGGCGGCCCGGCCTTGACGTACTTGACCATCAGCTTGACCTCGATGACGGCGAGGATCGCGTACAGCGCGGTGAAGGTGATCATCGACGTGAGGACCTCGGCCTGGGAGACGCCGGGGGAGACCGCGTCGCGGGTCTGGAACAGCCCGTAGACGACCCACGGCTGGCGTCCCATCTCGGTGAAGATCCAGCCCCAGGAGTTGGCGATCAGCGGGAAGCCCAGGGTGAGGATCGCGATGTGCCAGTACCACCGGGTGAGCTTCGGGCTCAGGGCCTTCCGGGGCAGCAGCACGAGGTGCGGCACCTCGTCCTCGCCGGTCCTCAGGTGCTGTGGCAGCAGGAACTTCTTGCGGGTCATCCACAGACCGGCCAGGCCGATCGCGAGGGACGCCATGCCGAAGCCGATCATCCAGCGGAAGCCCCAGTAGGCGACGGGGATGTTGGGCCGGTAGTCACCGGGACCGTACTTCTCCTGCTCGGCCTTGTTGACGTCGTTGATGCCGGGCACATACGAGCTGAAGTCGTCCTTGGCGAGGAAGGAGAGCAGGCCCGGGATCTCGATGGCGACCTTGTTGTGGCCCTTGTCGACGTCACCGACGGCGAAGACCGAGAAGGGGGCCGGCTTCTCGCCGTCCCACAGGGCCTCGGCCGCGGCCATCTTCATGGGCTGCTGCTCGTACATGATCTTGCCGAGCACGTCACCGCTGACCGCGGTGAGCAGACCGCCGATCGCCACGGTGACCAGGCCGAGCCGGAGCGAGGTCCTCATCTCGCGGATGTGCTTCTTGCGGAGCAGGTGGAAGGCCGAGATGCCGACCATGAACGCGCCGCCGGTGAGGAACGCCGCGGACAGGGTGTGGAAGGCCTGGGCGAGGGCGGTGTTCTGGGTGAGGACCAGCCAGAAGTCGGTGAGTTCGGCCCGTCCCTTGGCCTCGTTGATCCGGTAGCCGACCGGGTGCTGCATCCACGAGTTGGCCGCGAGGATGAAGTAGGCCGACAGGATCGTGCCGATGGACACCATCCAGATGCAGGCCAGGTGGATCTTCTTGGGCAGCTTGTCCCAGCCGAAGATCCACAGGCCGATGAAGGTCGACTCGAAGAAGAAGGCGATCAGCGCCTCAAAGGCCAGCGGAGCACCGAAGATGTCACCGACGAAGCGCGAGTAGTCCGACCAGTTCATACCGAACTGGAACTCCTGCACGATGCCGGTGACCACACCCATCGCGATGTTGATCAGGAAGAGCTTCCCCCAGAACTTCGTCGCCCGGAGGTACTTCTCCTTCTCGGTGCGCACCCATGCGGTCTGCAACCCGGCGGTGAGGGCCGCCAGGGAGATCGTCAGGGGGACGAAGAGGAAGTGGTAGACGGTGGTGATGCCGAACTGCCATCGCGCCAGGGTCTCCGGCGCCAGAGCCAGGTCCACGTCGTCTCTCCTTACATCGCCGTGGTCACAGCGGCAGTTCGCCCTGTATGTGCCGTGCAACACGGGACAAGCAGGACGAGCTTGTGAACGCGTTCACATTCACAAGCAATTATGACGCATGGACGTTCGGCACCGTAGGGCCGGGGGGCCCTGACTCGTCCTGACCGGCCCTACGGGAGATACCCCGGTCGGCCCGCCAACCCCGGCACAACCATGCCTGTTTCACGTGAAACGGGCACCTGGCCGGTCAGGGAGCCAGAGCGACACCGGGCTCCCGAGGTGACGAATGCCACCTCGGGAGCCCGGGGAACGCGAGGGACTGGTGCCGGAACAGCGCTTGGCAGGACTACAGCTCCTTACGGAAGCCCTCCGCCGCCTTCAGGAAGATGTCGTTCGCCTCGGTCTCTCCGACCGTCACCCGCACGCCTTCGCCCGGGAACGGCCGGATGACCACACCGGCCTGCTCGCAGGCCTCGGCGAAGGCGACCGTGCGCTCCCCCAGCCGCAGCCACACGAAGTTGGCCTGCGTCTCGGGCACCGTCCAGCCCTGGGCGCGCAGCGCGTCGACCACCCGCGTGCGCTCGCAGACCAGCGATCCGACCCGGCCGAGCAGTGCGTCCTCGGCGCGCAGCGAGGCGATCGCCGCGTCCTGCGCCAGCTGGCTCACTCCGAACGGCACGGCCGTCTTGCGCAGCGCCGCGGCCACCGGCTCATGGGCGATCGCGAAACCGACCCGCAGTCCGGCCAGGCCGTAAGCCTTGGAGAACGTCCGCAGCACACAGACGTTCGGCCGGTCGCGGTACAGCTCAATACCGTCCGGCACCTCCGGGTCGCGGATGAACTCACGGTAGGCCTCGTCCAGCACCACCAGGACGTCGCCGGGCACCCGGTCCAGGAAGCGCTCCAGCTCGGCCCGCCGGACCACCGTGCCGGTCGGGTTGTTGGGGTTGCAGACGAAGATCAGCCGGGTCCGGTCGGTGATCGCGTCGGCCATGGCGTCCAGGTCGTGCACCTCGCCGGACGTCAGCGGCACCTGGACGGAGGTGGCACCGCTGATCTGCGTGATGATCGGGTACGCCTCGAAGGACCGCCAGGCGTAGATCACCTCGTCGCCCGGGCCGGAGGTGGCCTGGAGCAGCTGCTGGGCGACGCCCACGGAACCGGTGCCCGTGGCCAGGTGGGAGGCGGGAACGGCGAACCGCTCGGCCAGCTCGTTCACCAGGGCCGTGCAGAACATGTCCGGGTAGCGGTTGAAGGTGCAGGCCGCGGCCGTCACCGTCTCCATCACGCCCGGCAGCGGCGGGTAGGGGTTCTCGTTGGAGGACAGCTTGTACGCCACCGGCCCGCCGGCCGTGGCGGGCCTGCCCGGCTTGTAGGTGGGGATACCCTCCAGCTCGGCGCGCAGCTTCGGGCTCATCTCGCTCACCGCAGTCCTCCTCGCGAAGACCGGCGGCCCAGGACCGCCGCCGTCATCCAATACTTCTCACCTTATGAGGATTCGGCGCCGCTGCGTATAGCCGTGACGGAGCGGCCGACGAGGGACTCCCGCGCCCCACCGGCATCAAGGGCATCACCGCACGAAGGCGCACGAACCGAGGGGCGCGCCGGGCATATATCTACGCGCCGGTGGCTCGCGCCCTGGCGCGCATCCCCCGTGAAGGTGAGTTGAGACCTCTTCGCAACATCGGACACGCGGCAGGCCCGCATGCGCCGACAAGTCAGGTCCTGGCATTGGACCGGCCAACTCCCTTGGTTTCCAAGGAAATTGATCGTCTATGATCATGCAGAAACGTGCCTGTCAACGCATGCATATGCGTCCGCACTACCCCACCGCATGAGCCCTACTATCGGCTCGCCATGACAGCAGCAGGGAAGCACCAGGTGAGCCGCGCGGAAACCTCACGCCGAGGCAGCCGGCCGGGCCGGGCGGGTATCAGGGACGTGGCCGCCGCCGCCGGAGTCTCCATCACGACCGTCTCCGACGCCCTCAACGGCAAGGGCCGGCTCCCGGACGCCACCCGGCGCCATGTCCGCGAGGTCGCCGACCGGCTGGGATACCGTCCCTCGGCCGCCGCCAGGACCCTCCGTACGGGCAAGTCGGGCCTCATCGGCCTGACCGTGACCACGTACGGGGATGAACCTTTCACCTTCACGGAGTTCGCGTACTTCGCCGAGATGGCGCGCGCCGCCACCTCCGCCGCGCTCGCCCGTGGCTACGCCCTCGTCATCCTGCCCGCGACCTCCCGCCACGACGTGTGGTCGAACGTGGCCCTGGACGGCACGGTCGTCATCGACCCCTCGGACCAGGACCCCGTGGTCAGCGAGCTGGTACGGCAGGGTTTACCGGTGGTGTCCGACGGCCGCCCGGCCGGCTCGCTCCCGGTCACGGCCTGGGTCGACAACGACCACGAGGCCGCCGTCCTCGGCATCCTCGACCACCTGGCCGACGCCGGCGCCCGCCGCATCGGCCTGCTCACGGGCACCACCACCGACACGTACACCCACCTGTCGACCACCGCGTACCTGCGCTGGTGCGAGCGCGTCGGCCAGGACCCGGTCTACGAGGCCTACCCGGCGCACGATCCCTGCGCGGGCGCCGTCGCCGCCGACCGGCTGCTCGCCCGCCCCGACCGGCCCGACGCCGTCTACGGCCTGTTCGACCCGAACGGCACCGACCTGCTCGCCGCCGCCCGCCGCTACGGCCTGCGCGTACCGGACGACCTGCTTCTGGTCTGCTGCAGCGAGTCCGCCGTGTACGCCAACACCGAGCCGCCCATCACCACCCTGTCGCTGAAGCCGCGCCGTATCGGCACGGCGGTGGTGCAGTTGCTCATCGACGCCATCGAGGGGGTCGAGTCCGAGCGGCCGGTGGAGCAGGTGATACCGACGGAGCTGATCGTGCGTACCTCGTCCCAGCGACGTCCGCCGCGTACGACGGTCAGTCCGCCGCGCTCACCCGAGGAGACGTAGGGCCTCCCCGGGGCGGAAGCACCCGGGAGCCGGGCCCCGGCCCGGGGTCCGGGCCGTGCGCCGACACGCGCGCACGGGAGACGGGCGCCGGTTTTCCAGCGAGACGGGCGCCGGTTCTCACGCGGGGTCCACACCTTTGAGGAAGCGGGACCGGTCTGCCGAAAAGAAGGGGCCGGTTCCGCGAAGAGTGGGCGCGCGAAGACGGTCGCAGGGTGGTCGAAGCCCGGCCCAATCGGGGCGAAAGCGGCGGTGAACTGGACTCTTGCTCTGATTCACCACCCCTGGGTCATCACATGGCGCGATCCGCATTCCTATGATGGGCCCACGACACCGCGGGCCGCTGCGACCAGGCAGTCCGATGCGGTGCAGATGCGGGCGATGGTGGAGGGGTCGATGACTCAGGGGGCCGGTCAGGGACCCGAGGTGGAGCGGACGGCGACGCTGCGCGACTTCCGGGTACCCGCGTACGTGCACGAGACCGGTCCGTACGTCCACAGCACGCACCCGGGCGACGTCGCCCCGCCCGTCGAGGAGAGCTACCCGGAGGGGTACACGCCCACCCAGCGCGACCTGCCCGTCATCAACCGCGGTGACACGGTGCAGGTGACCGTGGACCCGGCGGTCGCGGCGGCCCCGCAGCCGGCCGCCGGCCCGGGTCCGCTGTACGTCGTCGGCGACGTGCACGGTTACCTCGACGAACTGGTCGCCGCCCTCCAGGAGAAGGGCCTCATCGACGCGGCCGGTCACTGGTGCGCGGGCACCGCGCGGCTGTGGTTCCTCGGCGACTTCACCGACCGCGGTCCGGACGGCATCGGCGTCATCGACCTGGTGATGCGGCTGTCCGCCGAGGCCGCCGCAGCCGGCGGCTACTGCAAGGCGCTGATGGGCAACCACGAGCTGCTGCTGCTCGGCGCCAAACGCTTCGGCGACACGCCGGTCAACTCCGGCGCGGGCACCGCCACCTTCCAGGCGGCCTGGCTGCTCAACGGCGGCCAGAAGACCGACATGGACCGCCTCCAGGACCACCACCTGCAGTGGATGGCCCGCCTGGACGCCCTCGAAGAGGTCGACGGGCACCTGCTGGTCCACTCCGACACCACCGCCTACCTCGACTACGGCCGCTCGATCGAAGAGGTCAACGACACCGTCCGCGAGACCCTCACGCGCAACGACGCGGACGAGGTCTGGGACCTGTTCCGCAAGTTCACCAAGCGGTTCTCCTTCCGCGACGAGGGCGGCGCGGACGCCGTGCGCTCCCTGCTGGATACGTACGGCGGCACCCGCATCGTTCACGGCCACAGCCCGATTCCGTATCTGCTCGGCGAGGTCGGCTCCGAGGACGGCGAGGACGGCACCGGCCCGGTGGTCGAGGGGCCGCACGTGTACGCCGACGGGCTCGCCATCGCGATGGACGGCGGCGTGACCATGGCCGGAAAGCTGCTGGTCCAGCAACTGCCGCTGGATATGTGACCGTTCACCGGACAGACGTGCACCCGCCCGGGTCAGAACCGGGCAGGGCCCAATTTCGGCAAACCCCCTGTCACCGCGTACCGTCACCGCTCTACCATCGGCTTATCCGTAGCAGGCTCCCCTCCGTTTCTGCCCGACGGCTCGTCAGCATGCCGAGCCCCAAGCCCTACGGAGCATCGGGGGATGCACATGAACAGCGTTCCGCAGCACCTGCTGAGCGAGGACCGCCCGGAGTTCGAGCGGCTCCTCGATGAGGCGCTGCGCTCCGCACCACACCGTCCGGAACTCGCCGCTGTCGGACAGCGGCTCAACACCGAACAGCTGCGCACCATGGCGCTCAACGCCGGCGCGCTCATCACGGCTGCCGCGGCGGCCGAGTACCACCACTACGTCAAGGTCCGCGAGGAACTGCGCCAGCCGGCCTCCCCCACCTCGTCCGCCGTGCGCCCCGCCGACTCCTCCGAGCCGGACACGAGCGCGGTGGGGTTCGCCACCGCCGTCGGAGAGGTCGCCGAGCCCGCCGGTGCGGGGGCCGTCGCCGTCGTGGCGGTCCTGGCACCCGTCCTCGCCGGAACCGCTGCGGCGATCTTCCTGCTCGTCGGCTACATCCTGAGAATGCTGGACCCGGAGCGGGCCTTCGCCCAGACGATGCTCACCACCGGCTGGGTCTTCGGCGCCGTGACCGCCGTGGCGATCCTGGTGGCCGCCGCGGGACTGCTGGTCACCGCCCTGCGCAACAAGCCGACGGCCGAAAGCGGACCGTACGGCGAGCTGAGCGGCGAGGTGGACCGGGCCAGGGAAGCCTGGCGCGAGGCGCTGCTGGAACGCGGCATCCTGCCTTTCCTGCGGGAGGCGCTCGCCGACCCGGACACGTCCGCCGCACTGCACCCCGCGACACCGCCGGCGTCGGCCGGCCGCATCCCGCATCTGGGCTACGACCGTCCGGGTTTCACCAGCCCCGGTGAGGGCGCGGCGCGCGGGCCGCGGCCGAGCTTCACGAGCCCGGACTACACCAGCCCGGACTTCGGAGGGCCGGAACACCAGCCGGAGTAGCCGTGGGAGCCGTCGGAGGAGGAGCTTGACGCCGGGGGGCAGGGACTACCGGGAGCCGCGTCAGAGGATGCCCGCCCGGCCCGCGGCGGTGATCCAGCTCGGGAACTCGGACAGCAGACGGTCGTACAACTCCTGGTCGGGGACGGTGCTGATGTCGTCCACGGCGAAGAAGCCGACATTGTCGACACGGCGGCCGGGCAGGGTGTCGAACCGCTCCAGTACGCCGTAGTTCGACCGCCCGAGCCCGACGAACTGCCAGAAGATCGGCTCCTCCACGGCCTCGCGGAGCTGCCGTTCGATCTCGGCGTTGCGGTAGACCCCGCCGTCGGAGAAGAACAGCACCAGGGTCGGTGCGGCCGCCGGGTTGTCCCGGACGAAGTCCCGGACCTGGGCGATCACCTTCTGTTCCTCGTTCTGGATGCCGATGTCCCGCATGTCGATCTGGCCGTTCTCCAGCGCCTTCTTCCTGCCGCGGCGGAAGAGGCCGATCTGGCCGACGCGCACATGCAGCCGGAGCCAGTCGGGGAGCTCGCCCAGGCGCAGGTCGGGCAGGCGCGCCGCGTTCGAGGCGAACGTCCACGCCTGCATCTCGCCGTCGTCGTCCAGCTGTGCGGCGACCGCCGCCATGCGCTCCACGACGTCGGCCACGATGCCCTTGGAGTAGAGCAGGGACATCGAGCCGGAGGCGTCGAGGAC
The DNA here is from genome assembly GCF_040678435.1 of Streptomyces sp. NPDC052682. Lineage (NCBI taxonomy): Bacteria > Bacillati > Actinomycetota > Actinomycetes > Kitasatosporales > Streptomycetaceae > Streptomyces > Streptomyces sp. NPDC052682. The sequence goes on from NZ_JBFATS010000008.1 coordinate 261,795, forward strand.
CAGGACGACGCGTGCCGTCACGCCGGTGGCTCCGTGCTTGCGCAGGCTCACCGCCACCTGTTCCTTGCGCAGGGAGAGTCGCTTGCGCATGTCCACCGGGAGCCGTTCCTCGCCCTTGGTGAGGCGCGGGCCGGTGGGAGCCGGGGGCGGGGTGTGCGGGGCAGCCGGGAGCGGCATGGGAGCCGTTGGTGCCGGAGCGGGGGCGGACGGCCCCGGAGCGGGCGGTGTGGGTGCCGGGGCAGGAGTGGATGGTGCCGGCGTGGATGCGGTCGGCCCGGTGGCCGTGGCCGGGGGAGCGTCGTCCACCGTGATGCCGAAATCGGTGGCCAGCCCCGCGAGCCCGGCGGCGTATCCCTGGCCCACCGCGCGGAACTTCCACCTCCCCTGCCGCAGATACAGCTCACCGCCGATCATCGCGGTCTCCGTCGCCGCCGCCATGTCGAAGCGGGCCAGCTCGGTCCCCGTCGCCGCGTCCAGCAACCGCAGTGACAGGCCGGGCACCTGGCCGAACGTCCCGCCGTCGGCCGAGGCCGACAGCACGATGCGCTCGACGGCAGGCTCCAGAGCACCGAGGTCCACCTCCACCGTGTCGGTCGTGGTGCCGGCGGCGCTGCGCTTGCCCAGGTGCCGTACGGCGCCCGAGGCGTGGCGCGGCTGGTTGTAGAAGACGAAGTCACCGTCGTCGCGCACGCGTCCCGCCGCGGTGAGCAGCAGGGCCGAGGCGTCGACCTCCGGCACACCGGGCCCTGCGGGCCAGATGAGCTCGGCACGCACGGCGGACGCATCGACGGGTACGTTGGCGCCCTTGCTCAGGGGCATCGCTGTCATGGCCTCAGTCTGCCCAGTCGCGGCCGGGGGTGGGAGGGGGCAGGCCGGATCACCCGCCCCCTGGCCGTTCTCAGTCCGCGATCGGCAGGTACACGCGGTTGCCCGCGGCCGCGAACTCCTTCGACTTCTGCGCCATGCCCTCCTCGATCTCGGCCTGGCTGCCGCCGTGTTCGCGGCGGATGTCCTGCGAGATCTTCATGCTGCAGAACTTCGGTCCGCACATCGAGCAGAAGTGTGCCGTCTTGGCGGGCTCGGCCGGCAGAGTCTCGTCGTGGAACTCCCGTGCCGTGTCCGGGTCGAGGGCCAGGTTGAACTGGTCCTCCCACCGGAACTCGAAACGGGCGTCGGACAGCGCGTCATCCCACTCCTGGGCGCCCGGGTGGCCCTTGGCGAGATCGGCCGCGTGGGCGGCGATCTTGTAGGTGATGACGCCCGTCTTGACGTCGTCACGGTTGGGCAGGCCCAGGTGCTCCTTGGGCGTGACGTAGCAGAGCATGGCCGTGCCCCACCAGGCGATCATCGCGGCACCGATGCCGGAGGTGATGTGGTCGTACGCCGGCGCGATGTCCGTGGTCAGCGGGCCGAGCGTATAGAACGGAGCTTCATCGCAGATCTCCTGCTGAAGGTCGATGTTCTCCTTGATCTTGTGCATCGGGACGTGGCCCGGGCCTTCGATCATGGTCTGAACGTGGAAACGCTTCGCGATCCGGTTGAGTTCCCCGAGGGTGCGCAGTTCCGCGAACTGCGCCTCGTCGTTGGCGTCCGCGATCGAGCCCGGCCGCAGGCCGTCACCGAGGGAGTAGGTGACGTCGTACGCGGCGAGGATCTCGCAGAGCTCCTCGAAGTTCTCGTACAGGAACGACTCCTTGTGGTGCGCCAGGCACCACGCGGCCATGATCGACCCGCCGCGCGAGACGATGCCGGTCTTGCGGTTGGCGGTGAGCGGCACGTACGCCAGGCGCACACCGGCGTGGACCGTCATGTAGTCCACGCCCTGCTCGGCCTGCTCGATCACCGTGTCCTTGTAGATCTCCCAGGTCAGCTCCTCGGCTTTGCCGTCGACCTTCTCCAGGGCCTGGTAGAGCGGCACGGTGCCGATGGGGACGGGGGAGTTGCGCAGCACCCACTCGCGGGTGGTGTGGATGTTGCGGCCGGTGGACAGGTCCATGACCGTGTCGGCACCCCAGCGGGTCGCCCAGGTCATCTTCTCGACCTCCTCCTCGATGGAGGAGGTCACCGCAGAGTTGCCGATATTGGCGTTGACCTTCACCAGGAACCGCTTGCCGATGATCATCGGCTCGATCTCCGGGTGGTTGACGTTGGCCGGCAGAACCGCCCGGCCCGCCGCGATCTCCTCGCGCACCACTTCCGGAGAGACGTTCTCGCGGAGTGCCACGAACTCCATCTCCGGCGTGATCTCACCCCGCCGTGCGTAGGCGAGCTGGGTGACGGCCTTGCCGTCGCGGCCCCGGCGTGGCTGGCGCGGCCGTCCGGGGAACACTGCGTCGAGGTTGCGCAGGCCGCCGCGTGGCGAGGTGTGCTTGATCCCGTCGTCCTCGGGCCGGACCGGACGGCCCGCGTACTCCTCGGTGTCGCCGCGGGCGATGATCCAGTTCTCCCGCAGCGGCGGCAGGCCCCTGCGGACATCGGTGTCTACGAGCGGATCGGTGTAAGGGCCGGATGTGTCGTACAGCGTGACCGACCGCCCGTTGGTGAGGTGCACCTGACGGACCGGCACCCGCAGGTCGGGGCGAGAGCCCTCGATGTACGCCTTGTGCCAGCCGATGGACTTCCCGGTCTCCCCGTCGGTCCCGTGGGTGGGGATCTGCGTGGAGGCAGGCGTGCGCGCGTCCTTGTTGGTCATGAGACCTACTCCCTACGCCGGCATTACCCGGTAACAGGTTCGGCGGTCGACGCAGCGGTTTCCGTCTGCCGATGTTTCGTGTGAAACATCACTCGGCTCCAGCGACGTTCCACGTGAAACATCGCTGGGACGGAGGTCAGCGCCCTCTCAGCCCGGTGCTCCGAGCTCCCGCGTGTACAAAAGGTGGCTCCACGCTAGCGTCAATTCTGGCGCGGTGAACAGAGGGCCCCCCTCCTTCTTGCGATGATCGGTCGGTGACCACGACGCAGCATCCCCCGTACCCACCGCCCGACCCGCCTCGTGGATCCGGCGCCGGAAACGGCGGCAGGCCCGGGGGCGGGCAGAGAGACGGCCGTGGCATCGCCCGTGCCTTCGGCCACAGGTCCGGGCTGGGGCAGAGACAGGACCAGGGCCAGCGCCTCGGGCCGGAACAGCGTGAAGGCAAGAGCCCAGGCCAGGGCCCTGAGGCCAGGCCTGACCGAGGCGGATATGGCAACGGCGAGGACTGGGGATCCGGTGGCGGCCATAGGCCCGGACCCGGTGATGTTCCCGGGGGCCGTCCCGGTCACGGGTTCGGACCCGGTCCCGGTCACGACCCCGGTGCCGGTGCCACTCAGGAGTTCGGACCCGGTTCCGGTGGTGGTCACGGACCCGGATCCGGTTCCGGTGGCGGTGGAGGTCACGGTTCCGGTGGTGGTCACGACCATCCCCCCGGCCCCGGCCCCGGACCCGGACCCGGCGCGGGCGGCGGTGGCGGCCACAGCCACGCCCACAGTCACGCCCACGGCCCCGCCGCACCCGTCTCCCAGCACCTGCGCAAGGTCATCGCGGCGGTTCTGATCCCGTTCGCCGCGGCGGTGCTGGTCGGTCTCGCCGTCCTGTGGCCGGGCGGCGCCCCGCCGCACGAGCGGACCGGGGTGGGCTTCGACCGGCAGACGCAGGACGCCACGGTCACCAAGGTGATCGAGGTGAGCTGCAGGGACGCCGGCGCCTCGGGCGTGCCCCCGACCGGTGACACCTCCACCGCGGAAGGTTCCTCCGCGGTACAGCAGGAGAAGGGGACCTGCAAGAAGGCCACGATCCGGGTCGACACCGGCAAGGACAAGGGCCGTACGTTCACGGAGATCGTCCAGCCGGACCAGTCACGGCAGTTGCACCAGGGCCAGGAGGTCGTGGTCGCCTACGAGCCCTCCGCGCCCAAGGATCTGCAGTACTCGGTCACCGACATCAACCGCCGCTTCCCCATGGCGCTGCTCGCCGGCATCTTCGCGCTCGCCGTCGTGGTCGTCGGGCGGCTGCGGGGTGTCATGGCGCTGGTGGCGCTGGCCATCAGCTTCCTGGTGCTGAACCTGTTCATCCTGCCCGCGATCCTTCAGGGTTCGAACCCGCTGGTCGTGGCGGTGGTGGGGTCGAGCGCCATCATGCTGATCGCGCTGTACCTGTGCCACGGCCTGTCGGCCCGTACGTCCGTGGCCGTGCTCGGCACCCTCATCTCGCTGCTGCTGATCGGCATCCTCGGGTCGTTGTTCATCGGGTGGGCCGCCCTCACCGGCAACACCGACGACAACACCGGTCTGATCCACGGGCTCTACCCCGGGATCGACATGAGCGGTCTGCTGCTCGCCGGCGTCATCATCGGTTCGCTCGGTGTGCTGGACGACGTGACGGTCACCCAGACGTCCGCGGTCTGGGAGCTGCACGAGGCCAATCCGTCGATGGGCTGGCGCGGTCTGTACCGCGCGGGTATCCGCATCGGCCGGGACCACATCGCGTCCGTCGTCAACACGCTCGTCCTCGCCTACGCGGGCGCGGCGCTGCCACTGCTGCTGCTGTTCTCCATCGCGCAGAGCAGCGTGGGGACGGTCGCCAACAGCGAGCTGGTCGCGGAGGAGATCGTGCGCACGCTGGTCGGCTCCATCGGGCTGGTCGCCTCGGTTCCGGTGACCACGGCCCTGGCGGCGCTGGTGGTCTCGGCCGACCGCCCGGGGCAGTCGCAGGACGTGCCGGAGACCGCCCGTCAGACGGCGGGACGAGGCGGGCGGGGCCGCCGCCGCAAGCACTGACCCCTGGCCCGGCGGGCATATGCCCCGAGCAGAAGCGTTCCCGCGCACCGGGCGACACACGGTGAAGCGTTACATCACCCGATTGCCGTAACGCTTCACCCGGCGCCCTGCTCGGCCAGGATGCGGTCCAGGGCCTCGTCGAGGTGTGCGTCGAAGTCGGCCAGGGAACCCTCTTGGCCCAGCGGCACCAGCTTGTCGGTGCGGTCCAGGAAGGCGACGAGGGGCGCCGTCGACGAGCGGAACAGCGCCTGGTCGCCCCCCACCTGAAGCCTGATCAGAACCTCGCTGAGGTCATCGGGCTCGACGGGCGAGACCCGCACATCGCCCTCGCCGCACGGCCGGCCCACCCCGTCGATCAGCAGCTCCCGGCCGAACGCCCAGGTCACCGGGGCATCGCCGGGCAGATGGAAGGTCAACCGCACCGCGTACGGATCACTGGTCTCGTAACGCAGCTCCACCGGGATGCGGAAGGAGAGCTCCTCCGACACGAGAAAGCTCATCATGACCTCTGCTTGTACGGACTCGCGCATCGCTACCCCGTCATTCGCCGTGAACTGGCCGGGACCGACCCTGACAACATTGCTGGAATCTTGCTGAACGTACACAGCAGATCACAAGGAGTGAGTTTTCAGATACTGATAGAAAGTGCGAGCGAGCCGAGCAGCCGCCCCATCTCGCGCTGCAGCCGCTCCACCGTCGGCAGCAGCCGGTCGGCCTGGTGCACGGGCAGGGAGATGGCCATCGTCGCGGCCGCGTCGCCGACGGTGATGGGGATCGCCGCGCAGACCGTGCCCAGGGCGTACTCCTGGCGCTCGACCACCGGATCCATGCGCGCCAAGCGGTCCAAACGCCGCAGCAAGCTGGGGTTGTCACGCACCGTGTACGGCGTCACCGGCTGCACCGGATAGCGGTCGAGGTGGTCGCGGCGGGCCTCCTCGTCGAGCTGCGAGAGCAGGCACTGACCGACGGCGTGCGCGTGCCCGGTCTCCCGGAAGTCGGCCCACTCCTCGACCGCCGGAGTGGCGGGAGCGTCGGAAACACAGAGCACGTCGATTTCACCCTCGCGGTACACCGCGTAGTACACGGGTACGCCGATCGCCTCGCGCCACCGCGCCAGGAGTTCGACGACGGTGCTGCGACGTTTCTGCCGTGCTCCGCTGCCGCTCAGCCGCTCGGCTGCCTCGCCGAGGAAGAAAAGTCCCTGGTCGCGACGGAGATAGCCCTCGTGCACGAGGGTCCGCAGCAGGTGGTACGTCGTGGGAAGGGCCAGCCCGGTCTCGCGGGCCAGTTGTTTGGCCGGGGCTCCGTGCTCGTGCCGGGCGACGGTCTCCAGCAGGCGCATCGCCCGCTGCACGGATCCGATGAGGGTGCCGGGTGGGGTGGGGTCGGAGGGTGCCGGCGCGTGGGGTTGAACCGGGACCGAGTGGGGGCGGACGGATGCGGTGTTGGCCGTGGCCAAGGGTCACTCCCGAAACACAGGGGGGCGGCCCGTGCGGGGAAACACGGGTGAGGGATGCGCCTCTCGCGGGGACGGTCCCCGCGTCGGGTTCCGGACTTTAACTGTCCGCCACCGCACGGGGACGCCCTGTGCAGGCATCTTCCCTCCCCCGAGGGAACCGGTGATTCCTGTTAACCGCACCGGTTTCCCAGGGGCCTCACCAGTCGCTGCGGGACGACGAACTCGAGGTGAACTTGCGTACGACGTAGATGAGTCCGCCGACGAGAGCCACGAAGACCAGCAGCTTGAAGAGCAGTCCGATGACGAAGCCGACCACGCTGGCGATCAGCCCGCCGAACACGACCAGGGCGATGACCGGCACCGCGACCCACTTCACCCACCACGGCAGTCCCGCGAAGATCTCTCGCATCGCCCTCGTCCTTACCTCTCCGCCCGCCTGAGTGCCGGGTCGTACCAACTGGTTCCATGATCCGGAGAGCGGAGTCCCCGGACGTCCCGCACTCGATGCTAGGGCCGCGACATGGGCGAACGGGGGCCTCGCGCCCCCTGTCCTGCCCTGAACGATCCCCTAGGGAACCCCGAGACGGCGCGTCAGCTCTCGGGAGGAGAGAACACCACCAGGACCCTGAGGTCCTCGCTGATGTGGTGGAACTTGTGGGCGACGCCCGCGGGGACGTACACCACGCTGCCCCGCGCGACCTGGGTCGTCTCCAGGCCGACGGTGATCGAGGCACGGCCGCTGACGACGAAGTACACCTCGTCCTGCTGGTGGGGCTGCTGCGGATCGTGCTCGCCCGCGTCCAGGGCGTACAGGCCGACCGACATGTTGCGCTCCCGCAGGAACTGGAGGTACGCCCCTTCGTTCGCGGCGCGTTCCGCCTCCAGTTCGTCCAGCCGGAATGCCTTCATCCTCTTGTCGCCCTCGCCCCACTGCTCGTCGCCGTTCGCGTCTGCCACGATCAGACACATGAAGAATTTCCTAGTCAAGACGATCGCCAACGCGGGCGCCCTGGCGGTCGCCGTCTGGCTGCTCGACAAGATCACCCTGACCGGTGACAGCACGGGCAAGAAGGCCGGCACGCTGATCATCGTCGCGCTGCTCTTCGGCCTGGTGAACTTCCTGGTCAAGCCGGTGGTGAAGCTGCTGAGCCTGCCGTTGCTCATCCTGACGCTCGGCCTGTTCACCCTGGTGGTGAACGCGCTGATGCTGCTGCTCACCTCCTGGCTGGCGGGCAAGCTGGACCTGAGCTTCCACGTGGAGGGCTTCTGGACGGCCGTCCTGGGCGGCCTGATCATCTCGGTCGTGTCCTGGGCGCTGCACGTCATCCTGCCCGACGGGGACTGAACGCCATGACCTACCGCGTCTGCTTCGTCTGCACCGGCAACATCTGCCGTTCCCCGATGGCCGAAGCCGTCTTCCGCGCGCGCGTGGCGCAGGCCGGGCTCGACGGCCGGGTCGAGATCGACAGCGCCGGCACGGGCGGCTGGCACGAGGGGGAGGACGCCGATCCCCGCACGGTGGCTGTCCTGGAGGCGAACGGTTACGCCCTCGACCACACGGCCCGGCAGTTCCAGCCGTCCTGGTTCGCCCGCCTCGACCTGGTCGTCGCCCTCGACTCCAGCCACTTCAAGGCCCTGCGCGGGCTCGCACCCACCGAGGAAGACGCGCAGAAGGTCCGGCTGCTGCGCTCGTACGATCCCGCCGCCGACGACGACCTCGACGTGCCGGACCCGTACTACGGAGGCAGGGACGGCTTCGACGAGTGCCTGGCGATGGTGGAGGCGGCGAGCACGGGTCTGCTGGCCGCCGTACGCGAGGAAGTGGAGGGACGAGCGGCATGAGCGGTTCCGCTACGGGCGACGCGGGCCGGGACGCGGGCAGCCCGGTGGGGCGCCCCACCGGCACCGGGAGCGAGCTCGGGGACGGCACGCGCGTGGTGCGGGCCGGACTGCCCGAGCCGGTCAAACACGAGCCGACCCTGCCGGGCCCCGTGTTCGCCGCCCATTTCCATCTGCCGGGCGACCCCACCGGCCCGTACACCTACGGCCGCGACGAGAACCCCACCTGGACCCTGCTGGAGCGCGCCATCGGCGAGCTGGAGGCGCCCGGCGCGGACGACGTCGAGACGCTGGTGTTCGCCTCGGGAATGGCCGCGATCTCCTCGGTGCTCTTCTCCCAGCTGCGCGCCGGGGACGCCGTCGTCCTGCCGAGCGACGGCTACCAGGCACTGCCCCTGGCGCGCGCCCAGCTGGAGGCGTACGGCATCGAGGTGCGCACCGCGCCCACCGGCGGGAACGCACAGCTGGACGTCCTCGACGGGGCGCAGCTGCTGTGGATCGAGACGCCGTCGAACCCCGGGCTCGACGTGTGCGACGTGCGGCGGCTCACCGAGGCGGCACACGCGCGTGGTGCCCTGGTCGCCGTCGACAATACCCTCGCCACCCCGCTCGGCCAGCGCCCGCTGGACCTCGGCGCCGACTTCTCGGTGGCCAGCGGCACCAAGCAGCTCACCGGGCACGGCGACCTCCTCCTGGGGTACGTCACCGGGCGCGATGCCGAGGCCATGGCCGCCGTACGCCGCTGGCGCAAGATCGTGGGTGCGATCCCCGGCCCCATGGAGGCCTGGCTCGCCCACCGGTCGATTGCCACGCTCCAGTTGCGTGTCGAGCGGCAGAGCGCCAACGCCCTGGCGCTCGCCGAGGCACTGCGCATGCGGCCCGACGTGACCGGGCTGCGCTATCCAGGGCTGCCCGATGACCCCTCGCACAAGACCGCCTCCCAGCAGATGCGGCGCTACGGGTGCGTGGTGTCCTTCACCCTGCCCACGCGCGCGCGTGCCGACCGTTTCCTTCAAGCCCTGCGGCTGGTCGACGACGCGACGAGCTTCGGCGGGGTGCGGTCCACGGCCGAGCGGCGCGGACGCTGGGGCGGGGACGCGGTGCCGGAAGGTTTCATCCGTTTCTCCGTCGGGGCCGAGGATCCCGCAGACCTGGTGGCCGATGTGCTGCAAGCTCTGGACGCAGCGGCGCAATGACCCCACACGGGCGGTCCGAGCCTCCCCCCTCGTGGCTCGGACCGCCCTCGGTTCTGCGCGCGAAGAACCGCCTCACCAAGGCTAGTTGACTCTCTGTCAGTGTCCAATCACAGTAGCGACAGAGACCTATCGACTTATTTATAGTTGAGCGCGCCCCGGGGGCTGGGGACGGGGCGCGGCGAGGGGAGGGTGTGTGGTGGATCTGGCCTTGCTGCGCACCTTCGTGACCGTGCACCGGGCAGGCTCCTTCACTCGTGCCGCCGCACTGCTCGGCCTCTCCCAGCCGGCCGTCACCGCCCAGATCCGCACCCTGGAGCGACAGCTGGGTCGCCCGTTGTTCTTACGGCAGGCCCGCGGCGTGACCCCGACCACCATCGGCGACGAGTTGGCCCACAAGGCCGCACCGCATCTCGACGCCCTGGTGGAGATAGCCGGGACCGGTCTCGACGACGGCTCCTCCTTGCGGACGCTGCATCTCGCCGGCCCACCGGAGTTCACCGCCGAGCGGGCGCTGCCGGCGCTGACCGAGCTGACCGGCGAGGACGGGCAGCCGTTCGCCCTGCGCGTCTCCTTCGGGAACGCCGAGGAAGCCCTGGAAGGGCTGGCCGCGGGCCATCACGATCTGGCCATCAGCACGGCCCGGCCGCGCGGTGCCCTGCTCACGGCGACCGCCCTTTGCGACGAGGAACATGTCCTGGTCGCCGCCCCGCGCTGGACCGACGAGATCGACACCGGGAAGCTCGACCACCACGGAGCGCCCGCTCTCGAGCAGGTCCCCGTGGTGGAGGTACATGAGTCGCTGCCCTTCGTCTCGCGCTACTGGGCGGCCGTCTTCGACTCCCGCCCGGCCGCTCCGGGCACCGTCATCGTCCCCGACCTGCGCGCCGTTCTCGCCTGCACGGCGGCGGGCGCCGGGCTGGCGGTGCTGCCCCGCTACCTGTGCGCGGAGGCGCTGCAGCGGGGTGACGTCGTCGCCCTGCACGAACCGGCGGTGCCACCGCTGCGGACCTACTTCCTGGTCGTACGCACCGGCACGCTGGCGATGCCCCACATCGCACGCGCCCACGAGTGGCTTCAGCGCGCGGCAGCCGACTGGTGCTGATCGACCGTGCGCAGCTCTCACTCTGGGGGCTCGGCCGGTGACGTTTCGCTATGTTTCACGTGGAACCAGCCGGGCCACATTTCACCCATGACCGTCCGACCCGTGGTCAAGCGCACCGCCCGTGCCGTTCTGCTGGACGGTGACGACCTCATCCTGATCAAACGCACCAAGCCCGGCGTGGACCCCTACTGGGTCACACCCGGTGGCGGGGTCGAGCCGGGTGACCCGACCGTCGTCCACGCCCTGCACCGCGAGGTGTACGAGGAGCTCGGCGCGAAGATCACCGACGTGGTGCCCTGCTTCGTCGACACCGTGGAGCACATCGGTGAGGACGGTGGCGCGACCGGTGTCAAGGTGCAGCACTTCTTTGTCTGCCGCCTGGAGTCCATGGACCCGTCCCTGCGGCACGGCCCGGAGGTGGACGAGCCCGCGGGCGAGTACGAGATCGTGCGCGTGCCCTTCACTCGGGTCGGCATCGCCTCCGTGCATCTCGTCCCGCTGTCCCTGCGTCACTACCTGGACGGCAACATCGAGGGCGTCCGCGCCATGCACGCCCCCGACCTGGGATGATCGCGGGACGGGATCAGCAGGCGCCCACCTCGACGGGCCGGTGTTTCACGTGAAACACAGGGCGGCCCGGCCGGACGCTGTGCCGTGGTACACGACTGGCCAAAAGCTCGCATGTCTCTGCGGAAAGAGGTGGACGTCAAGGGCCCCCGTCCGACAGCCTGACCTGCGTGTCGACTCCTCCCCTCGCTTCTCTGCCCATTCGCCGACTGACGCTTCGGGATCTCGCCGCCTGCGCCGACTCGTCCGAGGACCGGGGGTGGCCACGAGAGGAGCACAAGTGGGGCTTCCTCCTGACGGCCGGGAAGGGCTACGGCATCGACGACCCCGAGGGCGGCCTCGTCAGCGCGTGCGTCGTCACGGAGTACGGCGCGCGGGACCACCCGGCCCTCGCGGCCATCGGTATGGTCCTGGTCGCCGAACGGCATGCCCGCCAGGGGGTGGGCCGCCGGATGCTGCGCCACGTCCTCTCGACGATGGGCACCACACCGCTGGCCCTGCACGCGACTCCCTACGGCCGTCCCCTGTACGAGGAGCTCGGCTTCAAGGTCACGGGCCGGGCGGAGATGGTGTCGGGGCGCTTCACGCCCGGGCGGCTGGAAACGGAGGTGTCCACGCGTCCGGCGACGGCTGAGGACCTGGCCGCGATCCTCCGGCTCGACGAAGAGGTGTTCGGCGCGGACCGCACGCACGTCATCACCCGGCTGCCCGCCTTCGCCGACCAGCTGCGCGTCGCCGAGGACAACGGGCGGCTCATCGGATACGCCGCCGCCTGGCCCAACATGGAGACCCAGGTGGTGGGCCCCCTTATCGCCCGCGACACCTCGACGGCTCAGGCGCTCATCGCCTCGCTCGCCGCCCACACGGACCGCCCCCTGCGCATCGATGTGCGGCACGAGGAGCTGCTGAGCTGGGCCAAGGAGCGTGGCCTGGCGTCCGTCGCTTTCAACGCGGTCATGACGTATGGCAGCCCGGAGCTGCCGGGTGACTGGCGACGGCGGTTCGCACCGGTCACGGTGGCGGCCTGCTGACCCGCTCGGCCATGACGAAGCCGGCTCCCGAGACTGTTCGGGAGCCGGCCTCCGTGCTGGAGGCTGCGTTCAGCCAGCCCCTCAGACCAGGGCATCCACGGCGGCCATGGCGAAGGCGTGGTCCTGCTCCGGCGCACCGCCGCCGACCCCGATCGCTCCGATCAGCCGTCCGTCACGACGCACCGGCACGCCACCCGCGATGAACAGCAGGGGACGGTCGAGCGCGGTGGGCAGGGTGTGGAACAGGCCCCCGGGCTGAACGGCGTCGACGAGGTCGGCGGTGGGCGCGTTCAGCTGGAGGGCGGTGTACGCCTTGCGGGTGCTGGTCTCACCGGAGATCAGCACGGCGCGGTCGTCCCGCCGGAAGGCCAGCAGATGACCGCCGGCGTCCAGCACGGTGACGCTGACCGTGACACCGGCTGCGTCTGCGGCACGGTGCGCGGCGGACACGAGGAGCTCGGCGTCCTGGATGGTCAGCGGGGCGACGGTGGTGGTGCTCATGAGGTGGTTCTCCTAGGGCTGGTGCTGGTTGACGCGGATCGGTGCCGATCCGGAGCCGGTCCGGGGCGGCGACGGCCTTGGCCCCGCGCGTGCCCGGCTCGCGCTTCAGTGGCGGACGGCGGCCTGCGGCTCGGTGGGCACGGAGCCCGTGACGACGGTGCTCGGGGCACTGTCGCGCCGCTCGAGCGCGGCTGAGAGGACGGCGAGGAGCAGGGCGGCAGCGGCCAGGAGGGCACCGACCCAGTTGGGAGCGGTGAAGCCGAGACCCGCCGCGATCACGAGGCCGCCGAGCCAGGCGGACAGCGCGTTGCCGAGGTTGAAGGCGCCGATGTTGACGGCGGAGGCCAGCGTGGGAGCTCCGTGCGCCTGGTCCAGGACCCGCTTCTGCAGCGGTGGGACCGTGGCGAAGCCCAGGGCACCGATCAGGGCGATGGTGACGGCGGCGAGGAGCTTGTTGTGGGCGGTAAAGGTGAAGAGCGCCAGAACGACGGCGAGGCCGCTCAGCGAGACGTACAGCATGGGCATCAGGGCGCGGTCGGCGAACCGGCCGCCGACGAGGTTGCCGCCGACCATGCCGAGCCCGAAGAGGACGAGCAGCCAGGTGACGGAGGCGTCGGCGAAGCCGGCGACGTGGGTCATCATCGGCGCGATGTAGGTGATGGCCGCGAAGACGCCGCCGAAGCCCAGGACGGTCATCGCCATGGCCAGCAGCACCTGGACGTTCTTGAAGGCGGCCAGTTCGTGCCGCAGCCGCACACCCTCCGGCTTGGGCATGTCGGGGACGAGCTTGGCGATACCGGCCAGGCCGATGACGCCGAGCGCGGCGACGATGGTGAAGGTGACACGCCAGCCGACGGACTGCCCGACGAGAGTCCCGAGCGGCACGCCGACGACATTGGCGATCGTCAGTCCGGTGAACATCATCGAGATGGCCCCGGCTTTCTTGTCGGGCGCGACTAGGTCCGCAGCGACCACCGAACCGATCCCGAAGAACGCGCCGTGCGCGAGGGAGGCGACCACCCGGCCGATCAGCATCACGGCGAAGACCGGGGCGACGGCAGAGAGCAGGTTGCCGGCGACGAACAGGCCCATCAGCAGCATGAGCATGCGCTTGCGGGACACCTTGGTACCCAGCACGGTCATCAGCGGGGCGCCGAACATGACACCGAGCGCGTATCCGGTCACCAGGTAACCGGCAGTGGGGATGGAGACCCCGAAGTCGCCCGCGACCTCGGGCAGCAGGCCCATGATCACGAACTCGGTCGTTCCGATGCCGAAGGCCCCGATCGCGAGGGCCAGAAGCGCGAGAGGCATGAAGGGGTACACCTTCCCAAACGATTGCAGGAGCGCTTTTCCTTCGCCGACAATACTTGCAGACGCGGGATAAGTGCAAACGCAGGATATTGCAGCACTGCTCTATCCTTGATGACAGCCGCCCCGGGACGGAGGAAACGCCCATGACAGCGACGGATCCGGCGCTCACTGCCCTCGCCCAGGGCTGGTGCGCCCTCTCCCTGCTCCACGGGAGAATCGAGGCGCACATCGAGCGCGCGCTGCAGTCGAAGCACGACCTGAGCGTGCGCGAGTACTCCCTGCTGGACGTGCTCAGCCGGCAACACGACGGTGAGGGAGGTCATCTGCAGATGAAGCAGGTCGCCGACGCCGTCGTCCTCAGCCAGAGCGCGACCACACGCCTCGTCACTCGTCTCGAGGACCGCGGGCTTCTGGAGCGCTACCTCTGCCCCACCGACCGCCGCGGCATCTACACGAACGTCACCGAGGCGGGCCTGACGCTCCTGGAAGAAGCGCGGCCCACCAATGACACCGCTCTGCGGGAAGCCCTGGACGAGGCCGCCAAGAACCCCGAGCTGGCCCCGCTGGTCCGGGTCGTGGAGACGTTGAAAGCGCCGGTCCCCGCCTAGAGACCGGCCCGCGGTTCCTCGCCCATAGGGTGTGGCCATGGGAGATCTGGAGATACGACCCGCGGTTGCCGACGACGTTCCTGCGATCGTCGGCCTGCTCGCCGACGATCCGCTGGGCGCCCAGCGCGAGACCCCCGACGACCTCACTCCGTACCTTGCGGCGCTGCAGCGTCTCACCGCCGATCCGAACCAGCACCTGGTCGTCGCGGTCCGCGAGGGCCGTGTCGTCGGCACGCTCCAGCTCACCATCGTTCCAGGGCTGTCCCGGCGCGGCGCCACCCGGTCGATCATCGAAGGCGTACGTATCCATGCCGATGAGCGCGGCAGCGGTCTGGGCACCCGGCTCATCCAGTGGGCGATCGATGAATCCCGGCGGCAGGACTGCCGGTTGGTCCAGCTGACCTCCGACAACACACGCACCGATGCCCACCGCTTCTACGAACGGCTCGGCTTCACGGCCTCACACGTGGGCTTCAAACTCGCGTTGTGACAGCCGCAGGGCCATGTTTCACGTGAAACGTGGCCCTGCGTTCCGCTCCCTATCCGATCCCGCGCCACCCCTCGGGATCCACCCCGCCCGGCACGGGCGCTCCCTCGTCGTAGGGCTGGCGGGTGAACACGAACGACCCGAGGTCGAGGTGACTCAGGGACCCGTCCGGCCGCCGTACCGGCTTCAGGATCTCTCCGGCGTAGTAGCCCTCCAGCCCCGTCCAGGTGCCGTCACCGTTGCAACGGAACCGCGAACCGCGGCCCTTGCCGGACAGCGGCTCCAGCACGGCCAGTCCATCGGCCGTCAGCCGCAGAACGAAGCCGTACGTCCCCCAGTACCACTGCCCCACCAGCTCCAGCACCAGCGGGTCGACATCGGCCAGCGGCCGCCAGGGACTGGGGATGCGCGGTTCCGCATCGGCGACGATGCCGACAAGATCGGCCGCGACGGTGAACAAGAGCGGACCCGACGTGCAGTTGGCCAGCACGATCGCCGCCACGTCGTCCGCCACGCTCATCGTGAGACACGCGAGGAAGCCCGGCAGCGATCCCGTGTGTCCGACGAGAGTACGTCCGCCCTGATGCCGGATCTCCATGCCCAGGCAGTACGCGTAGCCGCTCGCCACGTCCGCCACCTCGGCCGGTGCCGCCGGCGTCCTCATCTCCCGCAGCGACTCGGCGCTCAGCACGCGCTCGTCGCCTTGCACGAGGAACGCGGCGAAGCGGGCCAAGTCGCCTGCGGTCGACCAGAGTTGCCCCGCCGGCGCCATCACCCCGAGATCCTCGGCGGGCTCGGGGAGCATCACGTCGGCCCACGGGTGCACCGCCCAGCCGCCCGCATGCGGTGCCTGCGGCCGCACGCTCGTCCGTTCCAGACGCAGGGGTTCGAGCACTTCCCGCCGAAGAACCTCTTCCCACGAGGCGCCGCGTAGCTTCTCGACGAGCGCTCCGAGCAGCGCGTAGCCCGGATTGGAGTAATGGAACCGGCGCCCGGCCGGATGCAGCAGGGGATGCTCGCCGAGGACATCGGAGAGTTCGGGGCGCAGGGATCCTGGGCTGCGCTCCCACCACGGCCCTGGTGTCTCGGCCGCCAGACCTCCCGTGTGGGCGAGCAGGTGGGCGATGGTCGCCTTCCCGGCGCCAGTGCCGGGCAGATGCCTCTCCACCGGGTCATCGAGGTCGATCAGCCCCTCGTCACGCAGCCGCAGCACGAGGACGGCGGTGAACGTCTTGGTGATCGAGCCGATCCGGTACTGGACGTTCTCGTCCGGCCCATGCCCTTCGACACACGTCCGCGCACCCGTCCACACGGTGTTCCCGCCCCGTACGACGGTCGCGACGAGCGAGGGCGCCCGCCCTTCGGCCTGGGCGACGGCGACCCGGTGCAGCAGTGCGCGACGGGTGCCGGGGAGCAGCTCTTCCTGAGGTGTTGTCACAGGGATCAGTCCACCTTCCCCGCCACCCCACGTCGAGCGCATTTCGGCCGCGAGCCGGCACACCGCCGAGGTGTGCCGCCGCACTCGCCACGCCACGGCAAGTCAGGTCTGGGCCATGTCCACGAACCGCGAGTAGTGCCCCTGGAAGGCGACCGTGATGGTTGCCGTCGGCCCGTTTCGGTGCTTGGCCACGATCAGGTCGGCCTCGCCGGCACGCGGCGACTCCTTCTCGTAGGCGTCCTCGCGGTGCAGCAGGATGACCATGTCGGCGTCCTGCTCGATGGAGCCGGACTCACGCAGGTCGGAGACCATCGGCTTCTTGTCGGTGCGCTGCTCGGGACCACGGTTGAGCTGCGACAGCGCGATGACCGGGATCTCCAGCTCCTTGGCCAGCAGCTTGAGGTTACGGGACATGTCCGAGACCTCCTGCTGACGGCTCTCGGCGCGCTTGGAGCCGCCGGACTGCATCAGCTGCAGGTAGTCGATGACCACCAGCTTGAGGTCGTTGCGCTGCTTCAGACGACGGCACTTGGCGCGGATCTCCATCATCGACAGGTTCGGGGAGTCGTCGATGTAGAGCGGGGCGGCCGAGACATCCGGCATCCGGCGGGCCAGGCGCGTCCAGTCCTCGTCGGTCATCGTGCCCGAGCGCATGTGGTGCAGGGCGACGCGGGCCTCGGCGGACAACAGGCGCATCGCGATCTCGTTGCGGCCCATCTCGAGCGAGAAGATGACGCTCGGCAGGTTGTGCTTGATGGACGCCGCCCGGGCGAAGTCCAGCGCGAGGGTGGACTTACCCATGGCGGGACGCGCGGCGATGACGATCATCTGCCCCGGGTGCAGGCCGTTGGTGAGCGAGTCGAAGTCGGTGAAGCCCGTGGGCACCCCGGTCATCTCGCCGCTGCGCGAGCCGATCGCCTCGATCTCGTCGAGCGCGCCCTCCATGATGTCGCCCAGCGGCAGGTAGTCCTCGCTCGTGCGCTGCTCGGTGACCGCGTAGATCTCCGCCTGGGCGCGGTTGACGATCTCGTCGACGTCGTCGTCGGCCGCGTATCCCATCTGCGTGATGCGGGTACCGGCCTCGACCAGGCGTCGCAGGATGGCGCGCTCGTGGACGATCTCCGCGTAGTACGCCGCGTTGGCGGCCGTCGGCACGGTCTGCACAAGGGTGTGCAGATACGCCGCTCCGCCGACCTTGTTGATCTCGCCGCGCTTGGTGAGCTCGGCGGCGATCGTGATGGGGTCGGCCGGCTCTCCCTTCGCGTAGACGTCGAGGATGGCCTGGTAGATCGTCTCGTGGGCCGGCTTGTAGAAGTCGTGGCCCTTGAGGACCTCGACGACGTCCGCGATGGCGTCCTTGGACAGCAGCATGCCGCCCAGCACCGACTGCTCGGCCTCCAGGTCCTGGGGCGGGACACGCTCGAACGAGGGGCCCGAGCCGTCCCACGCCCCGCTGTCCCGGCCGCGGTCGTGCTGTTCGTCACGGCCCCGGACGCCGTCACCGCGCCGGCGGGAGGCGGGCAGACGATCGCTGGGACCGCTGTCGGCCCACGGATCGTCCAAGGGCTCGGAAATGCTCACCGAGCCACCTCCTCCCGTCCGCCGAGCGGACCTCACCGTGCCCCTCCTTTGTAGGGCACGGCACTGACAACTAAGAGACCCAACTCCGGTTACGGCGCGCCGGTTTTGCGTGGATTCGCGAACCGGCGGACGGAGCAGGCGCCGGACCACCGTAGGCCCGTCTGCACCGTCAGCCAATCCGGTTATCCACAGGCCATGTGGACGACAGGCCCAATGCTGTGGAGAACTCCGCGAAACCTGTGCACGACCCGGTGGACAGGCCTGTGAACAAGCCCCCAATCTCTCCCACCAACAGGCTTTGACCTGCTGCTTTGCCATCCACGGGCTGTGCAGAAGAAAAACTTCTCCGCTCGGGCCAAGATCGCCGACGACCGCACACACGCGTGCGGACCACCCTGAGCCAAGTAAGGGTCACAAAAGCTTTGCATCACTTACCTGTGGACGATTAGATTGGTGCACATGACACAGGCCCCCGCGCGTCCCCGAGCGGCCCGCCGCCAGCACGACCGAGAGATCGTCGCGCTGGCGCTCCCGGCCTTCGGCGCCCTCGTCGTCGAGCCTCTCTTCCTCATGGCCGACACGGCGATCGTCGGCCACCTCGGCACCGCCCAGCTCGCCGGACTCGGCGTCGCCTCTGCCCTGCTGACCACGGCCGTCAGCATCTTCGTCTTCCTGGCCTACGCCACCACCGCGGCCGTCGCCCGCCGGGTCGGAGCGGGTGACCTGCAGGCCGCCATCCGCCAGGGCATGGACGGCATCTGGCTGGCTTTGCTGCTCGGCGCCACCGTCATCGCCGCCGTCCTGCCCACCGCTCCCGCCCTGGTGGACCTCTTCGGCGCCTCGGACACAGCTGCTCCGTACGCGACCACCTACCTACGGATCTCCGCACTGGGCATACCGGCCATGCTGGTCGTGCTCGCCGCGACCGGTGTGCTGCGGGGCCTGCAGGACACCAAGACGCCGCTCTATGTCGCCGTCGCCGGCTTCGTCGCCAACGCCGCTCTCAACGCGGGACTGGTCTATGGCGCCGGCCTCGGCATCGCCGGATCGGCCTGGGGCACCGTCATCGCTCAGTGCGGCATGGCCGCGGCCTACCTGGCGGTGGTACTGCGCGGCGCCCGCAGACACGGTGCCTCCCTGCGTCCCGACGCCGCCGGCATCCGGGCTTCCGCGCAAGCCGGTGCACCCCTGCTGGTACGGACACTCTCGCTGCGCGCGATCCTGCTGATCGCCACCGCCGTCGCGGCCCGCCTTGGTGATGCCGACATCGCGGCCCACCAGATCATCCTCACCTTGTGGACGCTGCTCGCCTTCGCTCTGGACGCCATCGCCATCGCCGGACAGGCCATCATCGGCCGCTACCTCGGGGCGGGCGACACCCAGGGTGCCCGCGATGTGTGCCGACGGATGGTGGAGTGGGGCATCGCGGTCGGCGTCGTCCTCGGTGTGCTGGTGATCGCCACCCGGCCGGCGTTCCTCCCCCTGTTCACCAGTGACTCGGCGGTCAAGGACGCCGCGCTGCCCGCCCTGGTGATCGTGGCGGTCTCTCAGCCGATCTCCGGCATCGTCTTCGTCCTCGACGGAGTCCTGATGGGAGCGGGCGATGGACCGTATCTCGCCTGGGCGATGCTGCTGACCCTGGTGGTGTTCACCCCGGTCGCCCTGCTCGTCCCTGCTGTCGGCGGCGGGCTCACCGCGCTGTGGGGTGCCATGACGCTGATGATGACCGTGCGGATGCTCACCTTGTGGCTCCGGGCCCGTTCGGGCCGCTGGCTCGTCACGGGCGCGACACGGTGACCGTTTCACGTGAAACATGCGGAAGGGGCCGCACCCCACAAGGTGCGGCCCCTCTCACTGCTCCAGCGAGCGCGGCACTCAGGCAGCGACAACCTCGATGTTGACCTTGGCGGCAACCTCGGGGTGCAGACGCACGGACGTCTCGTGAGCGCCCAGCGTCTTGATCGGCGCGGCGACCTCGATGCGACGCTTGTCGACCTCCGGGCCACCGGCAGCCTTGATCGCCGAGGCGATGTCGGCCTGGGTGACGGAACCGAAGAGACGACCGGCGTCGCCGGCGCGGACGGCCAGGCGGACCTTGACGCCCTCGAGCTGGGCCTTCACCTGGTTGGCCTGCTCGATGGTCTGGATCTCGTGGATCTTGCGAGCACGACGGATCTGCTCGACGTCCTTCTCGCCGCCCTTGGTCCAGCGGATCGCGAACTTCCGCGGGATCAGGTAGTTACGGGCGTAACCGTCCTTGACGTCGACGACGTCGCCCGCAGCGCCGAGGCCGGTGACCTCGTGGGTGAGGATGATCTTCATGAGTCGGTCACCCTTCCCTTAGCGCGCGGTGGAGGTGTAGGGCAGCAGCGCCATCTCACGGCTGTTCTTCACAGCCGTGGCGACGTCACGCTGGTGCTGCGTGCAGTTGCCGGTCACGCGGCGGGCACGGATCTTGCCGCGGTCGGAAATGAACTTCCGCAGCATGTTCGTGTCCTTGTAGTCCACGTACGTGACCTTGTCCTTGCAGAACGCGCAGACCTTCTTCTTAGGCTTGCGCACAGGCGGCTTCGCCATGGTGTTTCTCCTGTGTGATCAAGAAGTGTGGGTACGACCCGCCCTTGACCCGGCCGGGCCCGAAGGCCTGGCGCGAGGGCCTAGAAGGGGGGCTCGTCCGAGTAGCCGCCACCGCCGCCGGAGCCACCGCCCCAGCCGCCGCCACCCTGGCCGCCACCGGCGGGAGCGCCGGTCGCCCACGGGTCGTCGGCCGGAGCGCTGCCGCCCGGCTGGCCGCCACCGGGGCCGCCGCCCCAGCCGCCGCCACCCTGGCCGCCACCGCCGCCGTAACCGCCCTGGCCACCGCGGCCGGCGGTCTTGGTGACCTTGGCCGTGGCGTTGCGCAGGCTGGGGCCGACTTCCTCGACGTCCAGCTCGTAGACCGTGCGCTTGACGCCCTCACGGTCCTCGTAGGACCGCTGCTTCAGCCGGCCCTGCACGATGACGCGCATGCCTCGCTGAAGCGACTCGGCGACGTTCTCCGCCGCCTGACGCCAGACCGAGCAGGTCAGGAACAGGCTCTCGCCGTCCTTCCACTCGTTCGTCTGGCGGTCGAAGGTGCGGGGAGTGGACGCGACACGGAACTTCGCGACCGCCGCACCGGAGGGGGTGAAGCGCAGCTCGGGGTCATCGACAAGATTGCCGATGACCGTGATGACGGTCTCGCCTGCCATGGGGGAACCTCTCGGCGGGTTTGCTGCTGGCTGCTGGGTGCTGCTACTCGAATCCCGGGATCAGCTGAGCGGAAGAGCTCAGTGGGTCTCGGGACGGAGGACCTTGGTCCGGAGGACCGACTCGTTCAGGTTCATCTGGCGGTCGAGCTCCTTGACGACCGCAGGCTCGGCCTGCAGGTCGATGACCGAGTAGATGCCCTCGGGCTTCTTCTTGATCTCGTACGCGAGACGACGACGGCCCCAGGTGTCGACCTTCTCGACCTTTCCGCCACCGTCACGGACGACAGAAAGGAAGTTCTCGATCAGCGGGGAGACAGCGCGCTCCTCGAGATCGGGGTCGAGGATGACCATCACCTCGTAGTGACGCATGTGGAACCCACCTCCTTTGGACTCAACGGCCACGGTCGTTCCGTGGCAGGAGGGTTGTGATGCGTACGCAACGGTGCCTGTCAGTCAATCAGCCGCCACTGACAATCGGGTCGGGCGGCGGTTTCCCCAGGTCGCCGGGACGGATCCTGGCATGTTCCTGGCTCTGCGTGGGCAGACACCGGTGCAGACGGTACAGAGTACCCGCACAGCGGCTTCCGGTTGAAATCCGGCCGCGTGGGCGGCCAATCTGTACACATCGGGTGTGTATGGCGCTACGATCCGCCGCCTTTCGCAGGAGGTGCCCTATGGCACAGGCAATGCGACCCAACACCGTCGGAGGCCTCTTCGCCACGGACGGCAAGCCCCACCCCCTCCAGGACACGCTGCTCGCGGTGACCCTCCTGCTGGGGATCATGTCGTTCGTCACGGCGCTCGTCGACGACGACCTGCACCTGCTGAGCTCGTGGACCGGCCTGCTGGGGATCCTCACGGGCGCGTACGGCCAGTGGATCTCCGAGACCACCCGCGAACGTTTCTTCCTGATCCTCGGTCTCGGCGCCGCAGGAGTCGGCTTCTTCCTCGGCATGGCGCACGGCGGCCTCTTCGGTGGGCTCATCGACTGACGCCACGGACACCATCCCGTCACGAACACCGCACAACGCCCGCCCCGGCCACCGGCCCGGGGCGAAGGACACGTACGCCCAACCGGGGCGCGCACAAGGCGCAGTAGGCTTCGGCGCTAGAGCCGGAGCCCCTGTACCCATGGGGACACACCAGCCCGAGGAGCGCCCCGAATGAGCCTGACCCTGAGGACCATCAGTCGCGAGCAGCATCTGGCATACATCCAGAGCCTGCCGTCGGCGAGTCACATGCAGGTCCCGGCCTGGGCGGATGTGAAGGCGGAGTGGCGCTCGGAGAACCTCGGCTGGTTCGACGACCGGACCGGCGAGCTGGTCGGCGCCGGCCTGGTGCTCTACCGGCAGCTGCCCAAGATCAAGCGCTACCTCGCCTACCTGCCCGAGGGCCCGGTCATCAACTGGTTCGCGCCGAACCTCCAGGAGTGGATCGAGCCGATGCTGGCGCACCTGAAGCAGCAGGGCGCCTTCTCCGTGAAGATGGGCCCGCCGGTGGTCATCCGGCGCTGGAACGCCGACACCATCAAGAAGGGCATCCAGGACCCGGACGTGAAGCGGCTGCGCGACCTGGAGGCCGACTTCATCGAGCCGCGCGCCTTCGAGGTCGCCGACAAGCTGCGCCGCATGGGCTGGCAGCAGGGCGAGGACGGCGGTGCCGGCTTCGGCGACGTCCAGCCCCGCTACGTCTTCCAGGTGCCGCTGGCCAACCGCTCCCTGGAAGAGGTCCACAAGAACTTCAACCAGCTGTGGCGCCGCAACATCAAGAAGGCCGAGAAGGCCGGCGTCGAGGTCGTCCAGGGCGGCTACCACGACCTGCCCGAGTGGCAGCGGCTGTACGAGATCACGGCCGTGCGCGACCACTTCCGGCCCCGCCCGCTGTCGTACTTCCAGCGCATGTGGACCGCCCTCAACACCGAGGACCCCAACCGCATGCGGCTGTACTTCGCCCGCCACAACGGCGTGAACCTGGCCGCCGCCACCATGCTGATCGTCGGCGGGCACGTCTGGTACTCCTACGGTGCCTCCGACAACATCGGCCGCGAGGTCCGGCCCTCCAACGCCATGCAGTGGCGCATGCTGCGCGACGCCTACGCCCTCGGCGCGACCGTGTACGACCTGCGCGGCATCTCCGACTCGCTGGACGAGACCGACCACCTCTTCGGCCTGATCCAGTTCAAGGTGGGCACGGGCGGTCAGGCCGCCGAGTACCTCGGTGAATGGGACTTCCCGCTGAACAAGCTGCTCCACAAGGCACTCGACATCTACATGTCGCGCCGCTGAGCCCTCACCTTCGCTCTCCCCTCATAGACCGCTAAGACCAGAAAGGTTCCAGGTCCGGCCATGGCGCTCACGCTCTACGTCGACACCGCGCGCTGGCGGGCGCACCACAAGCACGTGCAGGAGCAGTTCCCGGGACTCGTCCCCGTCTGCAAGGGCAACGGCTACGGCTTCGGGCACGAGCGGCTGGCCGAGGAGGCCACGCGGCTGGGCGCGGACATCCTCGCCGTCGGCACGACGTACGAGGCCGCGCGGATCAAGGACTTCTTCAGTGGTGACCTGCTGGTCCTGACCCCCTACCGGCGCGGCGAGGAGCCCGTGCCGCTGCCCGACCGGGTCGTGCGGTCGGTGTCGTCGGTCGACGGCGTGTACGGCCTCGTGGGAGCCCGGGTGGTCATCGAGGTGATGTCCTCGATGAAGCGGCACGGCATCAGCGAGCAGGATCTGCCCCAGCTGCACGCCGCCATCGAGAACGTCCGTCTGGAGGGCTTCGCCATCCATCTGCCGCTGGACCGCACCGACGGTTCCGACGCCGTGGAGGAGGTCATCGCCTGGATGGACCGGCTGCGCGCCGCGCGGCTGCCGCTGCACACGATGTTCGTCAGCCACCTCAAGGCCGAGGAGCTCCAGCGGCTGCAGCAGCAGTTCCCGCAGACCCGCTTCCGGGCCCGCATCGGCACGCGGCTGTGGCTGGGGGACCACGAGGCCACCGAGTACCGCGGCGCTGTCCTGGACGTCACCCGCGTCTCCAAGGGGGAGCGCTTCGGCTACCGGCAGCAGAAAGCGGCCTCGGACGGCTTCCTGGTGGTCGTGGCGGGCGGTACGTCCCACGGGGTCGGTCTGGAGGCCCCCAAGGCCATGCACGGCGTCATGCCGCGCGCCAAGGGCGTCGCCCGCGCCGGCCTCGCCACGGTGAACCGGAACCTTTCTCCGTTCGTCTGGGGCGGCAAGCAGCGCTGGTTCGCCGAACCGCCGCACATGCAGGTGTCGATCCTCTTCGTGCCCGCGGACGCGCCGGAGCCCAAGGTCGGCGAGGAACTGGTGGCCCATCTGCGGCACACCACCACGCAGTTCGACCGGCTCGTGGACCGCTGAGCCGCGCCGCTACCGGAACCAAGGCGAAGGCCGTACCCGCAACCACCGGGTACGGCCTTTCGCTTCGCTCGGCCCTGGTGGGCCGTTCACTCAGTGCGCATCACCGGGGGCGCCCTGCCTGCCCCACTCCACCTCGGGGCCGTCGAAGTGCGCCGCGTGCCGCGGGGGGTGAGCCGCGGGACCCAGCACGAAGACGTCCGGAGCGCCGTCGAGCACACCGCCCGAAGGATCGTCGGCCCCGGACCGGCGCACCGGGTCACGCTCCGGCATGAGAATGTCCCGTACGACGACAGCGCACAGGTAGAGCGTCCCGAGCAGATGCAGCCCGATGGCCCAGTGGTAACCGTCGGTCGGCAGGCCCTTGTGGGCCTCACCGCTGGTCGTGTACGCGAGGTACATCCAGATCCCCAGGAAGTACGCCACCTCGCAGGCCTGCCAGATCAGGTAGTCCCGCCACTTGGGCCGGGCGAGGGCGGCCAGGGGCACCAGCCACAGAACGTACTGCGGCGAGTAGACCTTGTTGGTGACGATGAACGCCGCCACGATCAGGAAGGCGAGCTGGGCGAAGCGAGGGCGGCGCGGGGCGGTCAGGGTGAGAGCCGCGATGCCCGCACAGCACAGCAGCATGAGCAGCGTGGCCAGCATGTTGACGGTGTCGGTGCTCAACGGATCCGTCGAGTTCTGGGCCATGATCAACCAGAAGGATCCGAAGTCGACGCCCCGCTCCTGGCTGAACGTGTAGAACTTCGACCAGCCCTCGAAGGCGAACAGCAGCACCGGTCCGTTCACCACGAGCCAGGCGACCACTGCTCCGCCCAGAGCCGTGCCGTACTCCCGCCACCGGCCCGCACGCCAGCAGAGCACGAACAGCGGGCCCAGCAGGAAGACGGGATAGAGCTTCGCGGCCGTCGCAAGCCCCAGCAGAACACCGAAGGCGAGGGCCCGGCCCCGCGACCACATCAGCATGGCGGCGGCCGTCAGGGCGACGGCCAGCAGGTCCCAGTTGATGGTCGCGGTGAGGGCGAAGGCGGGCGCCAGCGCCACCAGCAGCCCGTCCCAGGGACGCCGGGCGTGCGTGCGGGTGACACAGACCGCGATGACGGCCGCGCACACCATGAGCATTCCGGCGTTGACCATCCAGTACCACTGCTCCTGGTCCTGGATGGTGCCCGAGCCCGGCGTGAGCCAGGAGGCGACCTCCATGAACACACCGGTCAGGACCGGATACTCCAGGTACTGCATGTCCCCGGGGAGCTTGTCGAAATACGGCACGAGGCCGTCGGCGAAGCCGCGCCCCTGGTAGAGGTGCGGAATGTCCGAGTAGCAGGCGTGCGTGTACTGCGAGCTGGCGCCGAAGAACCAGGCGCCGTTGTAGCAGGGCGCCTTCTGGACCAGCCCCAGGGCGAACATGCCGATCGCCACCAGCGCGATCACCCGCACGGGGGTCCACCAGGACGTCCCGACCAGGGCGCGCCGTCCGAGGGGGCCACCGATCAGCTCGCTGCCGACCGCGGCGACCTCGTCCTCCCTGGTCGGGCGCACCAGCTCCGGCTCGTGGGCGTTCGCTTGCGTCGATTCTGCACTGGGCATGCCGCACATCCTGCCGTACTGACCTGAGAAAGCGCCGAGGGCCGCCGCACTCCTGTGAGCGCGGCGGCCCTCGGCCTGTCTTTCGGCAACGTCTCCGGGACGGTGTTTCACGTGAAACAACCGCATGTTTCACGTGAAACGCCCAGGTCGGCCGATTGCGCGGCTAACCGGTCGAGCCTCCGAAGAGGCCGCCTCCCCCGTTGGCATTGCCGCGGGTGTTCCCGGGATCACCGGTCTCGGTCGGTGCCGGAGAGGCTGACGGGCCTCCGTCGGTACCACCGTTGTTTGCACCACCGTCGACGTTGCACTGGAAGCCGAAGCAGGTGTCGCTCGGCGTGGGCGTCGGCGTCTCGGACGGGGTCTCGCTGGGCGTCGCGCTCGGCGTCTCGGAGGGGGTCTCGCTGGGCGTCGCGCTGACGGTCGGGGTCGGCGACGGTGCGCCCACCTCGTCCTGGATCTCACCGATCTTCTCGGCCGCCGGGAAGCCTGGGTCGGGCTGCCCCTTCAGAGCGGCCTTCATGTACTCGGTCCACACCAGCGTGGGGATGTCACCACCATGGATGGACTCCACACCGGCCGTGCCGTTCATGGAGAGCAGCTTGGCGCTCTTGGGGTCCTCACGGAACATCGCGACCGAGGTCGACAGCTGCTGGGTGTACCCGACGAACCAGGCGGACTTGTTCTCGTCCGTGGTACCGGTCTTGCCGGCCGCCGTACGACCCAGAGCCAGGGCGTTCTTACCCGTACCGTTCTTGATCACGTTCTCGAGGACGTCCGTGACGTTGTTCGCCACGATCTCCTGCATGGCCTGCTTGACCTTCGGCTTGGTGAACCCGGGAACGTCCTCGCCGCCGTGTTTGACGGCGGTCACCGAGTACGGGTCGGCCTGCTTGCCGGATGCGGCGAACGTCGCGTAGGCGTCGGCCATGCGGATGGCACTGGGGGTGGACACACCCAGCGCGAAGGACGGGTTGAGGTCCTGCAGCATGCTCTGGTCCAGGATGCCCGCCGCCTTGGCCATGTCACGCACCTTGGACATCCCCACATCCACGCCGAGCTGCACGAACGGCGTGTTGACGGACTGCTCCATCGCCTTGCGCAGGGTGATGTACCCCCAGGGGTAGTCACTCTCGTTCTGCTGCCTGAAGACCGAGTTGTCCTTGCGCAGGTAGTAGGTACCGTCCGGCTTCCTGATCTTCAGGTCGTCGTTGCCGTTGTACTTGCTCAGCGGTGAGACACCGACACCGTCGCTCCGGTACGTACCGTGCTCCATCGCGGCCGCGAGCACGAAGGGCTTCCACGTCGAACCCACGGGGACACCCGAGGTGTCCGCGTTGTTGTTGAAGTGGCCCTTCTCGTAGCCGGCACCACCGTAGAGCGCGACGATCGCACCGTCCTTGGGCTTCACGGACGCCGCGCCGAACTGGACGTGCTTGTCCTTCTCGCGCTTCTCCGGGTCGATCTTCTGCTTCTCGACCTTCTGGACGGCCTTGGCCAGTGCCTCGACCTTGTCCTTCTCGAAGGTCGTGTAGATCTGGTAGCCGCCCTGGTCGAACTGCGCCTCCGTGATGTTGGAGTGGTTCAGGACGTACTTCTTGGCCGTGTCCACCAGGTAGCTGATCTGGCCGGTCATGCCCTTGGTGGCCTTACGGCCCTGGGGCATGGGGAACTTCTTGATGGCCTGCTGGTACTGGGAGTCCGTCAGACGCTTGTCGTTGTGCATCTGCTCGAGGATCCAGCCCCAGCGCTCCTTGGCACGCTTGGTGTTGGCGTCCCTGGTCGCCGACGGGTCGAGACTGTCGTTGCCGGCGGGGTCGTAGTACGTCGGGCCCTTGAGCAGGGAGGCGAGGAAGGCGCACTCGCTCGGGGTGAGCTGCTCCGCGTTCTTGCCGTAGTAGGTCTGCGCGGCGGCCTGGATGCCGTAGGCGCCACGCCCGAAGTAGGAGGTGTTCAGGTAGCCCTGCAGGATGTCGTCCTTGCTGAGCTTCGTCCCCACCTTGATGGAGATGAACATCTCCTTGAACTTCCGGGAGATCGTCTGTTCCTGGCTCAGGTAGGTGTTCTTGACGAACTGCTGGGTGATCGTCGAACCGCCCTGCACGTCACCGCCCCGGGCCATGTTCACCAGGGCCCGGGCGATGCCCATCGGGTCGACGCCCGAGTCCTGGTAGAACGTCTTGTTCTCGGCCGAGATCACCGCGTACCGCATGGCCTTGGGGATCCGGGCGAGCGTGACGTTCTGACGGTTCTGGCCGCTGCCCGTGGCGACCATCTGGGTGCCGTCTTCCCAGTAGTAGACGTTGTTCTGCGACAGGGCCGCGGCCTGCTGCTCGTCGGGCACGCCCACCATGGCGTACCCGATGCCGGCGACGGCCACCAGACTGCCGATGAAGCCGAGACACAGGCCGGAGACGAGCTTCCAGGAGGGCATCCAGCGGCGCCAGCCGTACTTGTCGGCTCTCGGGTAGTCGATGATCCGCTTCTTGCCGGGAGCGACCGCCCGCCCTCTGCCCCGCCCGGGACCGCTCGGACCCCCGGGAGCGGCGCGCCGGCCCCCTCGGCCCGGGTCGGCCGCTCGGCGGCGGCCGCCCGCACTCTTCTGGGCCGCACGCCGGGCCTCGGCACGGCCGCCGTACGGGCGCTCCTCACCTCCCGCGCCATAGGAGCCGGACGGAGACTCGGTGGCGCCTCGCGGTGCCGCGCGGCGGCCGGAGGCCGAACCGGACTGGCCGCGTCGGGCCGCGGCACGTCCGCCTCCCTGCGGCTGCGGCGGTTTGCGACGGTGCTCGCTCATCGAACGACTACTCCTCGGGCAGGCGCACCCTTGCGCGCCTGGAAGCGGCGGCTGGTTTCCGGTCCCCCCGAAGTACGGATGCGGCCGGTTCCCCATTCACCGGGACCGCATGAGCCCGTACTGCACCGAAGACGGTGACGTCCACAGACGTCACTCGGTTCCCGGTGGTGTGCATGGCGCACAGACTACGCACCGCCAAAACCTGCCGAGTCCAGAACTTCACCCCAAATCAGGCAACTTGCTTCCGATGAATCGGTGATGTGATCCCGTTCACCACTCTCCCTCTTGTCGCGCCCGGAAGGCCGTTCTATCGTCGTGATGTATCGACTCGATACATCAGCTCGACACATCGGTCCGACACATCGGTGTGAGACAGCCGTCAAGGCCCGTCACGGCACGACCGCGGCAGAGAGGAGGCGACGATGAGCCGGCGTTCCGGAATCCTCGAGTTCGCCGTACTCGGCCTGCTCCGCGAATCTCCGATGCACGGCTATGAGCTGCGCAAACGGCTCAACACCTCACTGGGGGTGTTCCGTGCGTTCAGTTACGGGACGCTGTACCCCTGCCTCAAAACGCTGGTCGCAAACGGCTGGCTGATCGAGGAGCCGGGGAACGACTCGGAGACCGCTCCCCTCACCGGGCGCCGCGCCAAGATCGTCTATCGGTTGACGGCGGAGGGTAAGGAGCACTTCGAGCAACTGCTCTCCCAGACGGGGCCCGACGCGTACGAGGACGAGCACTTCGCCGCGCGCTTCGCCTTCTTCGGGCAGACGTCCCGCGACGTGCGCATGCGCGTGCTGGAGGGCCGCCGCAGCCGGCTGGAGGAGCGCCTGGAGAAGATGCGCGCCTCCCTGGCCCGCACCCGGGAGCGCCTCGACGACTACACGCTTGAGCTCCAGCGCCACGGGATGGAGTCCGTGGAGCGCGAGGTGCGCTGGCTGAACGAGCTCATCGAGAGCGAGCGGGCCGGACGGGACCTGAAGGGTTCCGCGTCCGGGGGGCCCGCTTCGCAGGACACCACATCTGGAGCGCCGGGCGTCCTGCCCCGGCCGGGGGACGAGCCCCGGCCGGATACGCCCGGCGACACCGCCACGTGAGGCTCTCAGGGCCTCACTCGTACACAACAGGGAGCAACCGGAATGGGTTCGGTTCGCGTAGCCATCGTCGGCGTGGGCAACTGCGCCGCATCGCTGGTGCAGGGAGTCGAGTACTACAAGGACGCCGACCCGGCGTCCAAGGTGCCGGGCCTGATGCACGTCCAGTTCGGCGACTACCACGTCCGCGACATCGAGTTCGTCGCCGCGTTCGACGTGGACGCCAAGAAGGTCGGTCTCGACCTCGCGGACGCCATCGGCGCCTCGGAGAACAACACCATCAAGATCTGCGACGTGCCCAGCACCGGCGTGACGGTCCAGCGCGGCCACACCCTCGACGGCCTCGGCAAGTACTACCGCGAGACCATCGAGGAGTCCGCCGAGGAGCCCGTCGACGTCGTCCAGGTCCTCAAGGACCGCCAGGTCGACGTCCTCGTCTGCTACCTCCCCGTCGGCTCCGAGGACGCGGCGAAGTTCTACGCCCAGTGCGCCATCGACGCCAAGGTCGCCTTCGTCAACGCCCTCCCGGTGTTCATCGCCGGCACCAAGGAGTGGGCGGACAAGTTCACCGAGGCGGGCGTGCCGATCGTCGGTGACGACATCAAGTCGCAGGTCGGCGCCACCATCACGCACCGTGTCATGGCGAAGCTGTTCGAGGACCGGGGCGTCATCCTGGACCGCACGATGCAGCTGAACGTCGGCGGCAACATGGACTTCAAGAACATGCTCGAGCGCGACCGCCTCGAGTCGAAGAAGATCTCCAAGACGCAGGCCGTCACCTCCCAGATCCCCGACCGGGACCTCGGTGAGAAGAACGTCCACATCGGCCCGTCCGACTACGTCGCCTGGCTCGACGACCGCAAGTGGGCGTACGTCCGCCTCGAGGGCCGCGCCTTCGGTGACGTGCCGCTGAGCCTGGAGTACAAGCTCGAGGTGTGGGACTCCCCGAACTCCGCCGGCGTCATCATCGACGCCCTGCGCGCCGCGAAGATCGCCAAGGACCGCGGCATCGGCGGGCCGGTGCTCTCCGCGTCGAGCTACTTCATGAAGTCGCCGCCGGTGCAGTACTTCGACGACGAGGCCCGCGAGAACGTCGAGAAGTTCATCAGGGGTGAGGTCGAGCGCTAAAGCCCCTGTCCTTGTGGGCTGTTGAGGGTCCCCGGGTCGCGCGACCCGGGGACCCCCGCCGTATGTGAGGCTGTGCCCCATGCCCGTCGTCCGTGACCTGCGCGTCCTACTGCGCTTCCAGGGCTTCAGACACCTCCTCGCCGTACGCCTCCTCTCCCAGGGCGCCGACGGCGTGTACCAGGTCGCGCTCGCCGCCTACGTGGTCTTCTCCCCGGAAAAGCAGACCTCGGCCGCCGCGATCGCCTCCGCGATGGCCGTCCTGTTGCTGCCGTACTCCCTCGTCGGCCCCTTCGCCGGCGTGCTGCTGGACCGCTGGCGCCGCCGCCAGGTCCTGCTGTACGGCAGTCTGCTGCGCGCCCTGCTCGCCTCGGCGACGGCCCTGCTGATCCTCGGTCACGCCCCTGACTGGCTCTTCTACCTCTCCGCCCTGTGCGTCACCGCCGTCAACCGCTTCGTCCTCTCGGGGCTGTCCGCCGCGCTGCCACGCGTGGTCGACACCGAGCGCCTGGTCCTCGCCAACTCCCTGTCGCCCACCGCCGGAACACTCGCCGCGACGGCGGGCGGCGGTCTCGCCTTCGTGGTCCGGCTGATGGCCGCGGACTCCAACGCGGCGGTCGTCCTCATGGGAGCCCTGCTGTACCTGTGCGCGGCGCTGGCGACCCTGCGCATGGCACGCGGACTGCTCGGCCCCGACCGTGCGCCGGTACGTCCGCGTGTGGCGGCGGCCCTGGCCGTCACCGCTCGCGACCTGATGGCGGGCGTACGACACATCGCCGCACCGCCACGCCGGGAGGCCGCCTGGGCGCTGGTGGCGATGTCGCTGATGCGGTTCTGCTACGGCGCCCTGCTGGTGATGCTGCTGATGCTCTGCCGCTACGCCCTGGCCTCCAGCACGGACGCGGGACTCGCGCTGCTGGGGCTGGCGTTGGGCATCTCCGGGGCGGGCTTCTTCGCGGCCGCCGTGGTGACGCCCTGGGCCGCCGGACGGTTCGGCCCGGGCCGCTGGATCGTCGTGTGCGCCGCGGGCGCGGCAATCATGGAACTCGCCCTGGGGCTGCCGTTCGCCACCGTCCCCTTGCTGGTCGCCGCGTTCGTCCTGGGACTGACCACCCAGGGAGCGAAAATCGCCACGGACACCATCGTCCAGTCGTGTGTCGACGACGACTTCCGTGGCCGGATCTTCTCCGTTTACGACGTGCTGTTCAACGTCGCTTTCGTCGTTGCCGCCGCAGTCGCCGCGTTGATGCTGCCGCCCGACGGCCGATCGGTGCCGCTGGTGGTCACGATCGCCGTTATCTACGGAGCGGTAGCAGCGGGTATGGCCCGGTTTGGAAGCCAATAAGTGTCACATCAGTGCCACAGTGCCACTTCCAGCTCGCCAGTTGTCAGTGGTGGCCGATAACTTACGTGGGTCTTATGCGCGACGTGTACGCGCCACTCACCCATTGTTTTCTTAGGGGGACCCCCAAGTGACCACTACGCCGCCCCAGGGCAACCCGTTCGCACAGGGTCAGCAGCCCGCCGATCAGCAGCAGGCGCCGCACCCGCCGCAGGGCGGCTACCCCCAGCAGGGCGACTTCCCGCAGCAGCAGGGGGCGGCCCCCTACGCTCCCGTTCCGCCGCAGGCCCCTACCAAGCGCGTGAGTAAGAAGCTGCTGCGCATAGTCGGCTTCATCGTTGTGGCGATACTCGTCGCCGCAGGCAAGTGGTACCTGGGGCAGACGGACGCAGAGACGACGTCTGTCGGCAGCTGCATGCACAACGAAGGCACCCAGGTCAGCCCCGACCTGAAGACCGTTGATTGCTCATCTAGCGACGCCCAGTACGAAGTCGTCGAGAAGTTCGACAACACCAGCGACGACAAGAAGTGCGAGGCCGTCAAGACAGCGACGATCTCCTACTACCAGACGGGCAACAACCACAACGTGGTTCTCTGCCTGAAGGAAGTGAAGTAGCGCCTTCACTGACCTCCAGAGGGGCGGTGTTTCACGTGAAACGCCGCCCCTCGGTGCGTCCAGAGGCCGTGTTTCACGTGAAACATCGCTTCCCGAGCGCCCTCGGGCGGTCAGCCCTGCTGTTCCGCCCACCACTCTTTAAGCGCCGCCACGGCCTCGTCCTGCTCCATCGGCCCGTTCTCCAGGCGCAGCTCCAGCATGTGCTGGTACGCACGGCCCACAGCCCGTCCAGGCTTGATGTCGAGGATCTTCATGATCTGGTTGCCGTCGAGGTCCGGGCGGATGGCGTCCAGTTCCTCCTGCTCCTGGAGCTTCGCGATCCGCTCCTCCAGCCCGTCGTAGGCACGGGACAGCGCGGCCGCCTTGCGCTTGTTGCGCGTGGTGCAGTCCGAGCGGGTCAGCTTGTGCAGGCGGTCGAGGAGGTGCCCCGCGTCCCGGACGTACCGGCGGACCGCGGAGTCCGTCCACTCACCCGTGCCGTAGCCGTGGAAGCGCAGGTGCAGTTCGACCAGCCGTGAGACGTCCCTCACGAGCTCGTTGGAGTACTTGAGCGCCGACATCCGCTTCTTGGTCATCTTCGCCCCTACCACCTCGTGGTGGTGGAACGAGACGCGGCCGTCCTTCTCGAAGCGGCGCGTGCGCGGCTTGCCGATGTCGTGCAGCAGGGCGGCGAGGCGGAGGGTGAGGTCGGGGCCCTCGTCCTCCAGCGCCATCGCCTGCTCCAGGACGATCAGCGTGTGCTCGTAGACGTCCTTGTGCCGGTGGTGTTCGTCGCTCTCCAGGCGCAGGGCAGGCAGCTCGGGCAGCACGTGGTCGGCGAGGCCGGTGTCGACGAGGAGCGTCAGGCCCTTACGCGGGTGCGCGGACAGGATCAGCTTGTTCAGCTCGTCCCGCACCCGCTCCGCGGAGACGATCTCGATACGCCCGGCCATCTCCTTCATGGCGGTGACGACCTCGGGTGCCACCTCGAAGTCCAGCTGGGCCGCGAAGCGCGCGGCCCGCATCATCCGCAGCGGATCGTCCGAGAAGGAGGACTCGGGAGTGCCGGGAGTGCGCAGCACCCGGGCGGCGAGATCATCCAGCCCACCGTGCGGATCGACGAACTCCTTCTCCGGGAGCGCGACCGCCATCGCGTTCACGGTGAAGTCACGGCGAACGAGGTCCTCCTCGATGGAGTCGCCGTACGACACCTCCGGCTTGCGGGACGTACGGTCGTACGCCTCCGACCGGTAGGTGGTCACCTCGATCTGGTAGCCGTCCTTCTGGGCTCCCACCGTGCCGAAGGCGATGCCGACCTCCCAGACGGCGTCCGCCCACGGGCGCACGATCTTGAGCACGTCCTCAGGACGGGCGTCGGTCGTGAAGTCCAGGTCATTGCCGAGCCGGCCGAGCAGTGCGTCCCGGACCGAGCCGCCGACCAGGGCGAGGGAGAACCCGGCCTCCCTGAAACGGCGGGCGAGATCGTCGGCGACAGGGGCGACCCGCAGCAGCTCACTCACCGCGCGGTGCTGCACCTGGTTCAGGGCACTGGGGGATACTTCGTTGGCGTTCGGCACAACAGAAGAGGGTACGTGGCCCGGGCGACCGGACGCGCCCCCATAAAACGGCACGCGCCTTCATGGAACGTGCACACGGGCAGCCCGGGGCGGGCCCTCCCGATACCCGCACATACAGGACAGGCACCCGGTGCCTCCTGATCTTGTGGACCGGTCCGCGGCACTTCCCCTCAGCGCGCATCGTTACCATGCGTGGACGCACATTCCGACGACCACTGACGACGACGAGGGACGGGCGAGCGCGTGGCCGAGGCGGCAGACTTCCAGGGGACGAGTGCCTCACCTGCCCGCCGGTGGCTCCGGCGCACCGGAGCCCTGCTCGCCGGAGTGCCCCTGCTCGCCGGACTCCTGCAGTTGCCCGCCGCCCCTCACGCCGGCGCCGCCGTACAGGACGCGTCGCAGGCAGCCTCGGGGCCGGGCTCGGTGGCCGTCGCCATCGACTCGCTCACCCCGAACGCCCCCACCGACGGGGACACCGTCACAGTCAGCGGCACGGTGACCAACAACGGCAAGCAGACGGTCACCGGCGCCCATGTCGGCCTGCGCGTGGGCCCCCTGCTGGACACCCGCTCGGGTATCGACGCCATCGCCAGGGACAGCGACGACGTCCAGGGCGTTCCCGGTTCGGAGGTCGGCGGCAAGTACACGCAGAAGTTCTCCAGGCTCTCCCCGGGGGTCGCTCAGCCCTTCAGCATCTCCGTGCCGGTCGACGAACTGGACCTCGGCCGCGACGGCGTCTACCAGCTCGCCGTCGCCCTGTCCGGGCAGACGTCCGCGCAGCCGTGGGACCAGACTCTCGGCGTTCAGCGCACGTTCCTGCCGTGGCAGCCCGAGGCCGCCGGCACGAAGACGAAGACGACTTTCCTGTGGCCCCTGATCTCCACCGTCCATATGACGGCGGAGACAGGCTCCAACGAGCAGCAGACGCCGGTGTTCCTCAATGACGACCTCGCCCAGGAGATCGCGCCGGGCGGCCGTCTGGACCAGATGGTCTCGCTGGGCAAGGACCTCGACGTAACCTGGGTGATCGACCCGGACCTGCTGGCATCGGTCGACGCGATGACGGAGAACTACGGGGTTCAGGACGGAGACGACACACCCGCCGCCGGGCACAACCAGAGGATCGCGGACCGCTGGCTCGCCGAGCTGCAGCAGGCGGTCGCGGGCAAGGAAGTCGTCGCGCTGCCCTTCTCCGACCCGGACCTGGCCTCACTCGCCCACAACGGCACGAGCGTCACCGGCTCGCTGAGCCACCTCAAGGAGGCCACCGACGCCGCCGCCAAGACGGTGGACACCATCCTCCACGTCACCCCGGACACCGACTTCGCCTGGCCGGTGAACGGCGCCGTCGACCCGTCGATCGTCAAGGTCGCCACGTCCGCGGGCGCCGACAAGGTGATCGCCCGGAGCGACAGCCTCCAGGAGACCGGCGGCCTGTCGTACACGCCCTCGGCGGCCCGTCCCATCGGCGGCGGCACCACGGCGGTCGTCGCGGACGCTCGGCTGTCGACGGCGTTCCAGTCAGACCTGACCCGGGCTTCCGCCGCCACGCTCGCGGTGCAGCGGTTCCTCGCCCAGAGCCTGACGCTGGACCTCCAGACCGGCAAGCAGCGCAGCGTCGTCGTGGCCCCGCAGCGCATGCCGTCCGTCAGCCAGGCCAAGGCCATGGCCGACGCGCTCACCGCCCTGCAGGGCAGCACCTGGTCCCAGACCCAGGACCTCACGGCGGCCGCCAGGACCAAGCCGGACCCGCGCGCCACCACGAAGGTGCCGCCGGCCTCCTCCTACCCCTCCTCGCTGCGCGCCCAGGAACTGAAGCAGCCGGCGTTCGCCCAGATCGCCCGGACACAGGACAACCTCGACAACTTCAAGGTGATCCTCAGCGACCAGTCCCGGGTGGTGACACCGTTCGGGCGGGCCATGAACCGGGAGATGTCCACGTCGTGGCGCGGTCGCGCAAGCGCGGGGACGGCCTACCGCGACGGTGTCGAGTCCTACCTCGAGGGCCTCATCAAGGGCGTCAGGCTGATCAAGAAGTCGGAGACCAAGCTCTCCGGGCGCAGCGCCACCATCCCGGTGACCGTCCAGAACAACCTCGTCCAGGGCGTCGAGCACCTGGTGCTCCGGCTCACGTCCACGAACCCCACCCGTCTCAAGATCGACGGTGCCGCCTACGAGGAGCAGCCCGTCTCCGTCTCCGGCGGCCACAGCCAGTCGGTGAAGTTCACCACGTCGGCCAACGCCAACGGCCGCGCGACCGTACGCGCCCAGCTCTACACGCAGGACGGCCGGCCGTACGGTGAGCCCGTCACCTTCGATGTGCGGGTCACGGAGATCACCGCCACGGTGATGCTGGTCATCGGCGGCGGCGTCCTGCTGCTCGTCCTCGCCGGCTTCCGGATGTACACCCAGCGCAAGCGTGCATCCGCCCGGGATACGGAAGAGGGCAGCGGCGACGAGCCGGGCGAGGACGGCGGTGAGGAGCCGGTGAAGGACGCAGGCCGCCGGCAGAACCCGGACACCGCCGAGGAACGTCTCACCCAGGAGTCCGCGGCCGGGACAGGGGGGAACGCCCCCGAGCAGCCGAGTGACCCGGCACCGGACACCGCAGCGGAAAGCGCCGACCCGTCCGGCACGGGTGAGAGAGTGGACCGTTGAGGATGTCGTGGCCGGTGGGCCCGGGACGATGAGGTGGGGTAACCATGAACGCGCCGTACGACGGTGACCGCGGCCGGGCCGTGCCCGACTCGGGCTACCCCGAGGGGCCGACGCCCGAGCACGGCCAGGTGCCGCCGCAGCCGCCCGCGGACGGTTACCTCCAGGACGCCTACGCCGAGGACCCCTACCGGGCGCAGGACCTCGCCGCCCAGGACCCGGCCGCCGAGGCGCTCTACGACCGTGCCGCGCACCCGCCGCCGGGGACGTACCAGCCGGAGCAGTCGCTGTACGGCCGACCTCCCCAGTCGCCGTACGCCCCCGATCCGAGCGTGTGGGCCCAGACACCGGCGCCCGAGCCCGAGGGCCCCACGCAGTACCTGCCCTACGGCGACGACCCGCGCACGACCGAGTACGTGGGCGTGGACGACCTGGTGAGTCAGGCCGGTGCGCAGCGCCACGAGCCGGATGCCTTCGCGCACCTGTTCCGCGACCAGCAGCACAGCGGATTCCCCGAGCAGCAGCCGGGCGGCGACCGGCCGGCGTACCAGCAGCAGCCCGCGTCGGTGCCGGGACCGGGCCCGGCACCGGGCCAGTACCCGGAGCCGGCCGCCTCACCCGCGGCCGAGGCACCCGAGCCGGAGCCCACGCCCGCCCCGAAGAAGGGCGGCCGTGCCGGAAGCCTGCTGAAGTCGAGTGCCGTGATGGCGGCGGGCACGATGGTCTCCCGTCTGACCGGCTTCATCCGCTCGGCGCTCATCGTTTCGGCGCTGGGTGTCGGCCTCCTCGGCGACACCTTCCAGGTGGCCTACCAGCTGCCGACGATGATCTACATCCTGACGGTGGGCGGCGGCCTCAACTCCGTCTTCGTGCCGCAGCTGGTCCGGGCGATGAAGGAGGACGACGACGGCGGCGAAGCGTACGCCAACCGTCTGCTGACCCTGGTCATGGTGGCGCTCGGCGGGCTCACCGTGCTGTCGGTCTTCGGCGCGCCGTTGCTGATCCGCATGCTGTCCGACTCGGTCGCCGGCGACCCGGCGGCCAACCAGGTCGGCATCACCTTCGTGCAGTACTTCCTGCCCTCGATCTTCTTCATGGGCATCCACGTGGTGATGGGGCAGATCCTCAACGCCCGCGGCAGGTTCGGCGCGATGATGTGGACGCCGGTCCTGAACAACATCGTCATCATCGTCACGCTGGGCACGTTCATCTGGGTCTACGGCACCGCCGCGGACTCCGGCATGAAGGTCACGAACATCCCGCCCGAGGGGCAGCGGCTCCTGGGCATCGGGGTCCTGCTCGGCATGGTCGTCCAGGCCCTGGCCATGATCCCGTACCTGCGCGAGACCGGGTTCCGGCTGCGGCTGCGCTTCGACTGGAAGGGTCAGGGGCTCGGCAAGGCGGTGACGCTCGCCAAGTGGACGGTCCTGTTCGTCCTCGCCAACCAGGCCGGCGCGCTCGTGGTCACCCAGCTGTCCACCGCGGCGGGCAAGACCTCGCCCGTCGACGGTACGGGTTTCGCCGCCTACGCCAACGCCCAGCTGATCTGGGGCCTGCCGCAGGCCATCATCACCGTGTCGCTCATGGCTGCCCTGCTGCCCCGCCTGGCGCGCTCGGCGGCCGAGGGCGACGGGGGCGCCGTCCGCGACGACATCTCCCAGGGGCTGCGCACCACAGCGGTCGCCATCGTGCCGATCGCTTTCGGTTTCGTCTCGCTCGGCATCCCGATGTGCACGCTGATCTTCGGGTCGTCGGGCACGAGCGAAGCCACCAACATGGGCTACATGCTGATGGCCTTCGGCCTCGGCCTGATCCCCTACTCCGTGCAGTACGTCGTGCTGCGCGCCTTCTACGCGTACGAGGACACGCGCACCCCCTTCTACAACACGGTCATCGTGGCCGCGGTCAACGCCGGCGCTTCGACGGCCTGCTACTTCCTGATCCCGGCCCGCTGGGCCGTCGTCGGCATGGCCGCCTCGTACGGCCTGGCCTACGCGATCGGCGTCGGTGTCGCCTGGCGCCGCCTGCGCAAGCGGCTGGGCGGGGACCTGGACGGCTCCCGCGTGCTGCGGACGTACGCCCGGCTGTGCATCGCCTCGGTGCCGGCCGCCCTGCTCAGCGGCGCGGCCTGCTACGGGATCGGCCACACGCTCGGCCAGGGCGTCGCCGGCTCGTTCGCCGCGCTGCTGGCCGGTGGTGCCGTGCTGCTGGGCGTGTTCGTCGTCGCCGCCCGGCGCATGCGCATCGAGGAAGTCAACTCGCTGGTCGGCATGGTCCGCGGACGCCTGGGACGCTGAGGCAGGGGGTAGGCGCACAACCATCGTCAGCCACCGCGTGTCGTGCATAGCGGCGGACTGTGGGCACAATTGGTTTCGGCGTCGGACGGCGCGCACGGGTGTCGGACGGCGCGCAACGAATGGGGAGGCAGGAACGACGGTGGCGGAACGGAGCACGGCTGCCGTCGACGTGGCAGACAACAGCGGCGAGACGTCGCTGACCGCGCAGGCGGACCAGTCCACGGCCGACGGGGTGGCCAAGAACCGGGAGCGGGACACGGACAGCGACGAGGTACAGGAGAGCCCCCGGCACGACGATTCCGTGAAGGCCTCGCCTCCCGAACTGCACAGCGGTCACAAACTCGCC
Organism: Streptomyces sp. NPDC052682; assembly: GCF_040678435.1. Lineage (NCBI taxonomy): Bacteria > Bacillati > Actinomycetota > Actinomycetes > Kitasatosporales > Streptomycetaceae > Streptomyces > Streptomyces sp. NPDC052682. The sequence goes on from NZ_JBFATS010000008.1 coordinate 301,695, forward strand.
AGACGCTACCGCCTCGAGGAGTGCGTCACCCGTCTGGACGGATTCAGCAGCTGGCGAGCCGTCGACGAGAAGCTCCGGCGCGCCGTCGGTGTCCACGTCCTGCCCGCGGACCACGCACGAGCCCGCTCGGTGCTGGCCGCGGCCCGCTCCTCCGCCCTCCTCGGTGATCCCCGCTTCGTACAGGTCCTCGACGCCGTCGAGGACAACGACCTCGTCTACGTCGTCCACGAGTGGCTCCCCGACGCCACCGAGCTGACCACGCTCCTCGCCTCCGGCCCGCTGGAGCCGTACGACGCCTTCCAGATGGTCAGCCAGGTCACCGCCGCCATGGCCGCCGCCCACCGCGAGGGCCTCGCCCACCTGCGTCTGAACCCCAACGCCGTCCTGCGCACCTCGACCGGCCAGTGGCGCATCCGCGGCCTGGCCGTCAACGCCGCCCTGCGCGGCGTGAAGTCCGACACCCCGCAGCGCACCGACACCGAGGCCATCGGCGCCCTGCTGTACGCGGCGCTCACCCAGCGCTGGCCGTACGAGAGCGACGCCTACGGCCTGTCCGGTCTGCCCAAGGACATCGGGCTGATCCCGCCCGACCAGGTACGGGCCGGGGTCCACCGCGGCCTGTCCGAGCTGGCCATGCGCGCGCTCGCCAACGACGGCGCGACCGCCTCGCGCCACGAGTCCCCCTGCACCACGCCGGAGGAGCTCGTGAAGGCGATCGGCGAGATGCCGCGCATCCGTCCGCCGGAGCCGGCGTTCGCCACCCCGCCCGAGTACCAGCGCACGACCTACCAGCAGGGCTCCTACGGCCGCCCGGCCCAGCGCCCCGGGGTCACCCAGCCGGTCCCCGTCCCGCCGCCCCCGCTGCAGAGCCGCACCGGCAAGGCCCTGAAGTGGGCGGTGTCCGCGCTGCTGATCGCTGCCCTGGGCCTGGGCTCCTGGCAGCTGGCGGACGCGCTCATGGAGCACGGCGGCAAGACCGACGACCCGAACCAGACGCAGACGACGGACGGCGACGACAAGAATCCCCGGAAGCCGGCGACGGGCAAGCCCGTCGCCATCAGCAGCGCCCGCGACTTCGACCCGTTCGGCGCTGACGGCTCGGAGAAGCCGTCCGCCATAGGGAAGGTCTACGACAACAGCAAGACCACGTACTGGCAGACCGACTACTACCTGAGCGCGGACTTCGGCCGTCTGAAGTCGGGTGTCGGCATCATTCTCGACCTCGGCAAGGTGCAGCAGGTAGGAAAGGTGACCGTCACCTTCGTGGGGGACACGTCCGTCGAACTTCGCAGCGCCCGCGCGGACGCCTCCTCGGAACCCACGTCCTTCGAGAGCTACACCAAGGTCGCCGAGGGATCGGGGACGACCGTGGAACTCAAGCCCGGCAAGACCCTCAAGACCAGGTACGTCCTGGTGTGGCTGACCAAGCTGCCGTTGCAGCCGGACGACGGCAAGTGGCGCGGCCGAGTGGCGGACATCAAGGTGACCAGCTGAAGGCATCTGCCTCGAGGAAGGGGGCCGATGGCAGACGGCACCGGATACGACGAGACGAGCGATCAGGACCTCCTCGCCCGCCATGTCGAAGGCGACCCCGACGCCTTCGGCGAGCTCGTACGCCGCCATCGTGACCGCCTCTGGGCCGTCGCCCTTCGGACGCTCGGCGACCGCGAGGAGGCCGCTGACGCCGTTCAGGACGCCTTGGTCTCCGCGTACCGGGCCGCCCACACCTTCCGGGGCCAAGCCGCTGTCACGACGTGGCTGCACCGCATCACGGTGAACGCCTGCCTCGACCGCGCCCGCAAGGCCGCCTCCCGCAAGACCGCTCCGGTGGACGACACCGAGCGCCTGGAGCAGCTGCTGGAGCCCCATGAGGCGGCCTCGGAGCCCGCGGAGCGTCAGGACCTCCATCGCCAGCTCCTGCAAGCCCTGGGGACCCTGCCCGCGGATCAGCGAGCCGCGCTCGTCCTCGTCGACATGCAGGGCTATCCCGTCGCCGAGGCCGCCCGCATCCTCGACGTGCCGACGGGCACCGTGAAGAGCCGGTGTGCCCGCGGCAGAGCGAGACTCCTGCCGCTGCTGACCCACCTGCGGCCGGACGGCGGCGCTGAGAGCAAGAATCCGGGCCGGGAGCGGAACCGGACGCAGCAGACATCCGTCCCACCCGCAGCGGGACCGACCAGAAAGGGCCCGTCGGGCGCAGGACCAAGCGACTCAGCTGCAGTGAAGGGCGGAGGTGGACGAGCGTGACGTCGACAGACATGGCCGGCCACCCGGACGTCACCGAGATCTCCGACCTCGCCGAGGGCATCCTCCCGCCGTCGCGCACCGCGGACATACGGCAGCACTTGGACGAGTGCGAGCTGTGTGCGGACGTCTACGCGTCCCTGGAAGAGATCCGTGGCCTGCTCGGCACGCTGCCGGGCCCGCCGCGCATGCCCGCCGATGTCGCGGGCCGTATCGATGCCGCGCTCGCCGCGGAGGCGCTTCTCCAGGCCACGACATCCGCGTCCGCGGAGACCCCGACAGCAGAATCCCCCGTTTCCGACGTCCCCGAAGTGATCAGCACGGCCTCGCCCGACGGCGACGACCGCGCACATGTTTCACGTGAAACGTCGGCACCGACGGACCGCCCCGCGGGTCGTCCCCGTGCCTCCACCACCGGTCCCGGCCGTAAGGGCCGCGCTCGGACCGGCCGCCGCAGGAACGTCATCCTGGCCGCCGTGTTCGCTGCCGCAGCTCTGGGACTCGGCTCCGTACTGGTCGCCTCCTTCGACGACGACAAGCCGAACGGAAACTCCGCCCAGGAGCAGCAGTCCCCCTCGGCCGACACCTTCGCCGCGGAGAAGCTGGAGAAGCAGGTCGCCGATCTCCTTACGCAGAACCAGCGTGAAGGTGGCGCCCGGACACCGGACGACTTGGGCGCGGCGACCACCCACGGCTCCGCACATCCCAAGATCTTCCGGGAGCCCCTCGTTCCCGACTGTGTCCGCAAGGGCATCAATCGCGACGACGTGGCGCTGGCCACCGAGGAAGGCACCTACAAGGGGACGAAGGCTCTGCTCGTGGTCCTCCGCGACGCGTCCGACCCCACCCGGGTGACCGCCTACATCGTCGAGGCGACCTGTGTGGACCACGCATCGACCGGCAGCAAGGGCAAGGTGCTCTTCCAGCACTCCTACGCGTACCCCGAAGGCTGACGCTTCGCCTCTCCGTGTGCCCGGACACAGTGGGAATGCGCGCCCCTTAGGATCCGTTGGGTGGGGTGAGAGTTCCGAGAGAAGCTCCCACCGGTCGTACGACGCAGACCAGAGACGAGGAATCAAGCCGTGAGCGACGTCCGTAACGTGATCATCATCGGCTCCGGGCCCGCCGGCTACACGGCGGCGCTCTACACCGCGCGCGCGTCGCTGAAGCCACTGGTGTTCGAGGGTGCCGTCACCGCCGGTGGTGCGCTGATGAACACCACCGAGGTGGAGAACTTCCCCGGCTTCCAGGACGGCATCATGGGCCCCGAGCTCATGGACAACATGCGCGCTCAGGCCGAGCGTTTCGGTGCCGAGCTCGTCCCGGACGATGTCGTCGCCGTCGACCTCACCGGTGAGATCAAGACCGTCACGGACACGGCCGGCACGGTCCACAAGGCCAAGGCCGTCATCGTCACCACCGGCTCGCAGCACCGCAAGCTGGGGCTGCCGAACGAGGACGCCCTGTCCGGCCGGGGTGTCTCCTGGTGTGCCACCTGCGACGGGTTCTTCTTCAAGGACCAGGACATCGCCGTGATCGGTGGCGGTGACACCGCGATGGAGGAGGCCACTTTCCTCTCGCGGTTCGCCAAGTCCGTGACCGTCGTCCACCGCCGCGACACCCTGCGTGCCTCCAAGGCGATGCAGGAGCGCGCCTTCGCCGACCCGAAGATCTCCTTCGTCTGGGACAGTGAGGTCGCCGAGATCCAGGGCGACGGGAAGCTCTCGGGTCTGAAGCTGCGCAACGTCAAGACCGGCGAGCTCTCGGATCTGGCGGTCACCGGCCTGTTCATCGCCATCGGCCACGACCCGCGCACCGAGCTCTTCAAGGGCCAGCTCGAGCTGGACGAGGAGGGGTACCTGAAGGTCGACGCGCCCTCGACGCGCACGAACCTGCCCGGTGTCTTCGGTGCCGGTGACGTGGTCGACCACACCTACCGGCAGGCGATCACCGCAGCCGGCACCGGCTGTGCCGCCGCCCTCGACGCCGAGCGTTTCCTCGCCGCTCTGGCGGACGAGGAGAAGGCCGAGCCCGAGAAGACCGCTGTCTGACCGACCCCCATCCGCCCCACGCACAACCAGGTAAGGAGCCCGCTGTGGCAGGCACCCTGAAGAACGTGACCGACGACTCCTTCGAGCAGGACGTCCTCAAGAGCGACAAGCCCGTCCTGGTGGACTTCTGGGCCGCCTGGTGCGGCCCGTGCCGCCAGATCGCCCCGTCCCTGGAGGCGATCGCGGCCGAGTACGGCGACAAGATCGAGGTCGTCAAGCTCAACATCGACGAGAACCCGGGTACCGCCGCCAAGTACGGCGTCATGTCCATCCCGACCCTGAACGTCTACCAGCGTGGCGAGGTCGCCAAGACCATCGTCGGGGCGAAGCCGAAGGCCGCGATCGTTCGTGACCTTGAGGAGTTCATCGCCGAGTAAGCGGTGGAGGCGTCCCTTAGGACGCATGTTTCACGTGAAACACGAATGGGCCAGCCCGGAAGGGCTGGCCCATTCACGTCAGCGCAGGCGCTACAGAGGCCGCAACGCCGGTTCCTTCTGGACCGCTCCCAGAAGGCGGTCCAGAGCCATCTCGACGTCTTCCTTCCAGGACAGCGTCGTTCTGAGCTCCAGTCTCAGCCGCGGATAGGTGGGGTGCTGCCGCACGGTCTTGAAGCCGACGGCGAGGAGATGGTCGGCCGGCAGCACGCACGCCGGTTCCTTCCAGCGCGCGTTTCCGAACGCCTCGATCGCCTTGAAGCCTCGCCTCAGCAGATCCTTGGCCACCGTCTGCACCATCACGCGCCCCAGTCCCTGGCCCTGGTATCCCGGCATGATGGACGAGGTCATCAGCAACACCGCGTCGGGTGACACGGGGCTCGTGGGAAACGCGGTCGAACGGGGGACATAGGCGGGGGGAGCGTAGAGCACGAATCCCACCGGCACATCGTCCACGTAGACGACCCGTCCGCAGGAGCCCCAGTCCAGCAGGACGGCGGAGATCCAGGCTTCCTTCTCCAGCGCAGGAGTGCCCGCCTTTACCGCGGCCTCGCCGCTGACGGGGTCCAGCTCCCAGAAGGCACATGAACGACAGGGCTGGGGAAGGTCCTGAAGGTTGTCCAGCGTGAGCGGTACGAGCCGACGCCCCATAAAGGCTGTTCCTCGCTTCCTTCGCCCGCCGCATCACGGGCGGCTGTCAGAGCGCTCCGTTCCTTGAGCAGGCTGCCGATGAACCCACCGACCGCGCCCAGCCCCAAACCCGCGCTCACCAGTCCGGTGCGGCTCAACGTCCGCATGGGCCCCTGCCCCCTCTCCGAGGTACTGCCGGGTGGATGCCCCATACCCGAACGCATCGTATCCACGATGTGATTCCCTCGATACCGCCAGAAAGCAAAAGGCGAGCCGCGTTCCGGTGCACACCGGACACGGCCCGCCCCGTCGACTGCGCAGTACACGACGCCGCATGCCGAAGGCTCAGGATTCGTTCTCCTCCGAGTCGCCCTCCTGGAGATTCTTCTGCAGGACCGGACCCTCACCGGGGGCAAGGGTGCTGAGGATCCGCTCCAGATCCTCCATAGAGGCGAACTCCACGGTGATCTTGCCCTTCTTCTGGCCCAGATCGACCTTCACGCGGGTCTCGAAGCGGTCCGAGAGCCGCGTGGCGAGCTCGGACAACGCCGGGGAGACCCGAGCCCCTGCCCGCGGCCCCTTGGCACGCTGTGTCTTCTGCGGCCGCGACCCCATCAGGGTCACGATCTCCTCGACCGCCCGCACCGAAAGCCCCTCGGCCACGATCCGATGGGCCAGCCGGTCCTGCTCTTCCGAATCCTCGACGGACAGCAGCGCCCGGGCGTGCCCGGCGGACAGCACCCCGGCGGCCACACGGCGCTGCACCGCCGGCGACAGCTTGAGCAGGCGCAGCGTGTTGGAGACCTGGGGACGGGACCGGCCGATGCGGTCCGCCAGCTGGTCGTGCGTGCAGTTGAAGTCCCTCAGCAGCTGGTCATAGGCAGCCGCCTCCTCCAGCGGGTTCAGCTGGGCCCGGTGCAGGTTTTCCAGCAGCGCGTCCAGGAGGAGCTTTTCGTCCTCCGTGGCTCGCACGATCGCCGGGATCGCTTCCAAGCCCGCCTCGCGGCAGGCTCGCCAGCGACGCTCACCCATGATCAGCTCGTAGCGTCCGCGGTCCAGCTGGCGTACGACGACCGGCTGGAGGAGTCCGACCTCCTTGATGGAGGTGACGAGTTCCGCCAGCGCGTCCTCGTCGAAGACCTCACGCGGCTGACGCGGATTCGGCGTGATCGCATCCAGGGGGATCTCGGCGAAGTGCGCACCGATGGGAGGAGCGGGCAGGGCCGCGCCGTCCTGCGACGGTTCCTCGGTTTCACGTGAAACAGGCGGCAGTGTGGCCACCTTCGCCGCCGCCACACCACGGTCGGTCGGCAGCCCGGGAACCGCCGTGGGGGAGGTGGACGCCATCCCCCCCACTGCGGCCTGAGCCACGGACTTCTCCGTCGGCGCAGCAGGGATCAGTGCGCCAAGTCCGCGGCCCAGCCCCCTCCGTCGCTCGCTCACTGGATCCCCTCCACCATGCTCGGGTCGTTCTGTTGTGCGCCGATGTGGGCGTGCGTCGCGTCGTAGCTGATGCCGACACCCTTCAGCGCGATCTCGCGTGCTGCCTCAAGATAGGACAGAGCACCGCTGGATCCTGGATCGTAGGTCAGGACCGTCTGTCCATAGCTCGGCGCCTCGGAGATACGGACGGAGCGAGGAATGCTCGTCCGCAGCACCTCGTCGCCGAAGTGATTGCGCACCTCTTCCGCGACTTGGGACGCGAGGCGGGTCCGGCCGTCGTACATGGTGAGCAGGATGGTCGACACATGCAGGGCGGGGTTGAGGTGCCCCCGCACCAGGTCGACGTTGCGCAGCAGCTGGCCCAGGCCCTCCAGCGCGTAGTACTCGCACTGGATGGGGATGAGCACCTCCTGGCCTGCGACCAGCGCGTTGACCGTCAGCAGGCCGAGCGAGGGCGGGCAGTCGATGAGGATGTAGTCCAACGGCTGCTCATACGCCTGGATCGCGCGCTGCAAGCGGCTCTCCCGGGCCACCAAAGACACCAGCTCGATCTCCGCACCGGCGAGATCGATCGTGGCGGGGGCGCAGAAGAGGCCCTCGACATCGGGGACCGGCTGGACGACCTCTGCCAGCGGCCTGCTGTCGACCAACACATCGTAGATGGACGGGACTTCGGCGTGATGATCGATCCCCAGTGCAGTGGACGCGTTGCCCTGCGGGTCGAGGTCGATCACCAGGACGCGAGCCCCGTGCAGGGCCAGCGATGCGGCAAGGTTGACGGTCGTGGTCGTCTTCCCGACGCCGCCCTTCTGGTTGGCGACCACCATGATGCGGGTCTGCTCGGGCCGTGGCAGGCCCTCGCCGGCGCGGCCGAAAGCCTCCACCGCCAGTTGGGCAGCACGACCGATGGGGGTGTCGTCCATAGGAGGCGGTGTTTCACGTGAAACATCCGCTCCCATCGACTCGGTACGGGGACCGGGGACCGGATCGGTCATCGGTCCCGCGATGTTGGCGTCGGACCGCAAGGATTCACTCTCCTCGACTTCAGGCTCGCAATGAACAGAGCCTCGCACGTCTTCGGGGTCGTGAACCAGTGAGGCCTGGTGTTCTGTGGAGAAATCCACCTCTGTGGACAACTCAGGTGCCTCATCGAGTGAACCGAGGGGCTTGCGGTCGCGGGGTTCGGCCGCAGCGCGGCCACGACTGATGATGCCGTGCAGCAGTGAGCGACGTTTCACGTGAAACACGATGCCCAGCGGCTCCAGCCGCGTCCGCGCGACACTCCGAGTTGCGTAGGTTTGGCAGCTTGTGTGGAGTACGGCTGGTCCTCAGGACGGATCAGCCACCCGCCACATCGCCACCCGCCACATCAGCGACGCCGCCGGGCCCGCCCCGTCCGGGCAGCCTTGGCCCGCTTGGCCGCGAAACGCACACCGCCCGGACTCTCCCCGACCTCGACCCGGACGACCGTGGACAAAGGATCGACGATCCCTTCCCCGACGTGCAGGATCGAGGTCTCGGCGGCCCCAAGCTTGCTCAGTGCCGTAGCTGCGGCCTTGAGCTCTTCCTCCGCGGTGTCGCCCTTCAGCGCGAGCATCTCTCCGTAGGGACGCAGCAACGGGATGCCCCAGGCGGCGAGTCGGTCGAGCGGTGCCACGGCTCGGGCCGTGACGACGTGCACCGGCGGGATCTTTCCCATGACTTCCTCGGCACGGCCCCGGACGACGGTCACATGGTCCAGACCCAGCAGCTCCACGACCTCGGTCAGAAAGGTCGTGCGGCGCAGGAGAGGCTCCAGCAATGTGATCTTCAGGTCCTCCCGGACGAGCGCCAGCGGAATCCCGGGCAGACCGGCGCCGGAACCGACGTCGCACACCGTCACGCCCTCAGGCACCACTTCCGCGAGCACGGCACAGTTCAGCAGGTGCCGCTCCCACAGCCGGGGCACCTCGCGCGGGCCGATCAGACCACGCTGCACGCCGGCCTCGGCGAGCAGCTCGGCGTAGCGCACGGCGTCGGCGAACCGATCGCCGAACACCTCGCGTGCCTGCTCGGGAGCAGGGGGAAGCTCCGCTGCCTCCGTCACGGGGACCGTCCTTCCGTACATCGGCGCGCCGGGCGCCGACACCAGAACCACCAGAACTATCAGGCTGACAAAGTTCGGCCCCGCCTGCGCAACAGACGGGGCCGGGAAACGTAGGGGCCGATCAGGCGGGGAGCACGACGACGAAGCGCTTGGGCTCCTCGCCTTCGGACTCGCTGCGCAGGCCCGCGGCCTTGACCGCGTCGTGCACGACCTTGCGCTCGAACGGACTCATCGGCTTCAGCCGCACCGGTTCACCGCTGCTCTTGGCCTCGGCGGCGGCCTTGGCACCCAGCGCCGAGAGCTCGGCCCGCTTGCGGGCGCGGTAGCCGGCGATGTCCAGCATCAGGCGGCTGCGGTCCCCGGTCTCCCGGTGCACGGCCAGGCGCGTGAGCTCCTGAAGGGCCTCCAGCACCTCACCGTCACGGCCGACCAGCTTCTGCAGGTCACGGCTGCCCGTGTCGCTGATGATCGAGACGGAGGCACGGTCGGCCTCGACGTCCATGTCGATGTCGCCGTCGAGGTCGGCGATGTCGAGCAGACCCTCCAGGTAGTCCGCCGCGATCTCGCCCTCCTGCTCCAGGCGGGTGAGGGTGTCTGCGCCCTCGGCAGCGGCGGAGGTGGTGCCTTCCGTCACGGGATGGACTCCTTCTTACTTCTTCGACGGGGACTTGGGCCGCTGCGGACCCTTGCGCTGGCCGGACTGGGCCTTGCTGCGGGTACCGGAGCCGGGCTTGGAGGCGGCCTTCTTCGCGGCCGAGGCCGGCTTGGCGTCCTCGGGCTCGTCGGACTTGCTCAGCGACGGCGTGTCACCGGCGGCCTTCGCGGCCTGGCGCTGGGCCTTGGTCTGCCGCTTGGGCTGCTGCCGCTTGGGAACGGCGGCGGTGGTGGTGGGCACACCGTCCTCGGTCTGCGCGGCGACGGCGGTCTCGCTCTTGATCACGGTGCCGTCGGACTGGGCGGCCAGGCCCGCCTTGTTCAGGCCGTTGATGAACTTGCGCTCGAACTCGTTGCGGTCGCGGCCCTTGGCGACGATGGCCTTGATGATGACCTTGTCCCGGCGCCGGGCGACCTTGCCGCGGTGCGTGACGTGCTTGTACAAGCGCTCCAGGTAGGCCGCCTGGGCCTTCGAACCCGGCGTCGGGTTGTTGTGGATGACGTACATCTGCTGGCCCATGGTCCACACGTTGGTGGTCAGCCAGTAGACGAGGACACCGACCGGGAAGTTGATGCCGAAGACGGCGAAGATGACGGGGAAGACGTACATCAGCATCTTCTGCTGCTGCATGAACGGCGTCTTCACCGTCGTGTCGACGTTCTTCGTCATCAGCTGGCGCTGCGTGTAGAACTGCGACAGCGACATGAGGATGATCATGATCGCGGTCACGACCCGCACGTCGGTCAGCGAGGCCTGCAGCGCGTCGACCTTGGACGAGCTGTCCGTGAACTTCGCGGCCAGCGGAGCGCCGAAGATGTGCGCCTTCTGCGCGCTCTCCAGCAGGCTCTTGTTGATCACGCCGATGGTGTCGCCCGACGCGATGCCGTTGAGCACGTGGTACAGGGCGAAGAAGAACGGGGACTGCGCCAGGATCGGAAGGCACGAGGAGAGCGGGTTGGTGCCCGTCTCCTTGTACAGCTTCATCATCTCTTCGGACTGGCGCTGCCGGTCGTTCTTGTAGCGCTCCTGGATCTTCTTCATCTCCGGCTGGAGCGTCTGCATCGCGCGCGTCGCCTTGATCTGCTTCACGAAGAGCGGGATCAGGCAGATGCGGATCACGATCACCAGGGACACGATGGACAGGCCCCAGGCCCAGCCGGTGTCCGGGCCGAAGATCGCTCCGTACACCTTGTGGAACTGGACGATGACCCAGGAGACGGGTGTCGTGATGAAGCTGAAGAGGCTGGCAATCGTGTCCACTAATCATGCTCCTTGGGCATGGGACGGTGTCTCTGCGGCCGGGCTCGAAGGACTCGACGGACTTGTGGGAGAAGTCTGTCCCTCGGTGGCCGGTTCGCCGGCGGAGGGCCCGCCCTTGCGTGCACGCCAGGTGTCACGCAGCATTTCGTGCCACCGCGGACGCTTGCGCGGCGGGACATGGTCCACACCGCCCGGCGACCACGGGTTGCACCGCAGGATGCGCCAGGCCGTGAGCGCCGTGCCCTTGATCGCACCGTGCCGGTCGATGGCCGTGTAGCCGTAGTGGGAACACGACGGGTAGTACTTGCAGACCGGCCCGAGCAGCGGACTGATCGTCCACTGGTACAGCTTGATCAGAGCCAGCAGCGGGTACTTCATCGCGCGCCCCCTCCCAGCAGCCGCTGAAGGGCGGCGTCCAGGTCTCGGGCCAGCTGTGCATGGTCGGCGTCACCCGCTCCGGGCAGCGCTCGTACGACTACCAGGCTACCGGGGGGAAACAGGTCGACTCGCTCGCGCATCAGGTGGCGCAGTCTGCGCTTGACCTTGTTGCGCACGACCGCGCCGCCCACAGCCTTGCTCACGACGAAACCCGCACGCGTCGGGGGAGCGCTCTCCCCAGGCGCATGCGGGTCCGTGGCACCGCTGCGAAGGTGGACGACGAGGGTCGGGCGGCCGGCCCGACGGCCTCGTCGTACCGCGGTCGCGAAGTCCTCGCGCCGCCTCAGCCGGTTCTCGGTGGGCAGCACGACGTCATGACCTGACCGGGATCAGGCGGACAGACGGGCGCGACCCTTGCTACGGCGGGACGCGAGAATCGCGCGGCCGGCACGGGTGCGCATACGCAGCCGGAAGCCGTGGGTCTTCGCGCGACGACGGTTGTTCGGCTGGAAGGTGCGCTTGCTCACTCGGGGGCTCCACTAAGAATCGGTGTTTTGCGGGGTGCCGTCCTGGCTGTCACCGTGCGCCCACGAGTAGCTCGCGTTACGCCCGAGTGCACCGCTGACCGATCACCTGACGCGATCTGTGCCCATCGGAGGCAGGCGGCAGCAGCCATCGACAACTCGACCTCGTTACGGTACGCGCGGCTGCGGCATCCGGTCAAACCAGGGTCCGCGCGGAGCCACTTGTCCACAGCCTGGGGACAACAACTTGAACCGCACGGGCCGCCCTGACTACCGTGACTGAACTCCGATTCGTTCCCTTGTCCCACTCGACAGCCGTTTAGTTCCGACCCCCGTTCCACCCGAGTTACATCCCGACCCGTCCCCGAACCACACGTTCGAGGGACCTGTGAGAGAGCGTGCCCTGTGGCTGACGTACCTGCCGATCTTGCCGCAGTGTGGCCACGAGTACTGGAACAGCTCCTCGGTGAGGGGCGCGGCCAAGGGGTCGAGGCGAAGGACGAGCACTGGATCCGGCGCTGCCAGCCGCTCGCGCTGGTCGCCGACACCGCCCTGCTCGCCGTACCGAACGAGTTTGCGAAGGGTGTGCTGGAGGGCCGTCTCGCCCCGATCGTCAGCGAGACGCTGAGCCGCGAGTGCGGGCGCCCCATCCGCATCGCGATCACCGTGGACGACTCCGCGGGCGAGCCCCCGGCCCCGCCGGCGCCCCCCGCCCGTCCTCAGCCGCGCTACGAGGAGCCCGAGCTCCCCTCCGCAGGCCAGGGCAGGGACGGCTACGACCAGGGCCGCGACCTCTACGACGGATACGGCCGCCATCGCGCCGACCATCGGCCCGATCACCGCGCCGACCACCGCGATGATCACCGGCCCGATCACCGCGGCGACCACCGCGCCGACCATCTCCCGGGCAGCGACCAGCTGCCGACCGCCCGGCCCGCCTACCCGTCGGAGTACCAGCGTCCCGAGCCCGGCTCCTGGCCGCGGCCATCGCACGACGACTACGGCTGGCAGCAGCAGCGGCTCGGCTTCCCGGAGCGTGACCCCTACGCCTCGCCCTCGCAGGACACGTACGGCTCGTCGCCCCAGGACACCTACGGTTCCCAGGACTCCTACGGCTCCCACGACTCCTACGGCTCGCAGGAGTCGTACGGCTCCCAGGAGTCGTACGGCGGGCAGGACTACCGGCCGCAGGCCATGGAGCGCCCCTCCTACGACCAGGCGCGCCCGGACTACGACGCGCCACGGCCCGACTACGACCAGCGCGATCCCGTGCGCCGTGAGCTGCCGGACCCGCCGGCCGGCTCCGGGCACGTGCACCGCGGCGGCCCGGTCGGGCCGAACCTGCCCACCACCGGCGCGCCCGGCCCGCTGGCCGCGCAGCCCGCGCCGGCGACCGGTCCCGGTGAGCCGACCGCCCGGCTCAACCCGAAGTACCTCTTCGACACGTTCGTCATCGGCGCGTCGAACCGCTTCGCGCACGCGGCCGCGGTGGCCGTCGCCGAGGCGCCCGCGAAGGCGTACAACCCGCTCTTCATCTACGGGGAGTCCGGGCTCGGCAAGACGCACCTGCTGCACGCGATCGGACACTACGCGCGGAGCCTGTACCCGGGCACGCGCGTGCGGTACGTGAGCTCCGAGGAGTTCACCAACGAGTTCATCAACTCCATCCGCGACGGCAAGGGCGACAGTTTCCGCAAGCGCTACCGCGAGATGGACATCCTGCTCGTCGACGACATCCAGTTCCTGGCGGACAAGGAGTCGACGCAGGAGGAGTTCTTCCACACCTTCAACACCCTCCACAACGCCAACAAGCAGATCGTGCTGTCCAGCGACCGGCCGCCCAAGCAGCTGGTCACGCTGGAGGACCGGTTGAGGAACCGTTTCGAGTGGGGCCTCATCACCGACGTCCAGCCGCCCGAGCTGGAGACGCGGATCGCGATCCTGCGCAAGAAGGCGGTGCAGGAGCAGCTCAACGCGCCGCCGGAGGTGCTGGAGTTCATCGCCTCCCGGATCTCGCGCAACATCCGCGAGCTGGAGGGCGCGCTGATCCGGGTGACGGCTTTCGCCTCGCTCAACCGGCAGCCGGTGGACCTGGGCCTGACGGAGATCGTCCTGAAGGATCTGATCCCCGGCGGCGACGATGCCACGCCGGAGATCACGTCGACGGCCATCATGAGCGCGACCGCCGACTACTTCGGCCTCACGGTCGAGGACCTGTGCGGCAGCTCGCGGGGCCGCCAGCTGGTCACGGCCCGCCAGATCGCCATGTACCTGTGCCGTGAGCTGACGGACCTGTCGCTGCCGAAGATCGGCGCGCTGTTCGGCGGCCGCGACCACACGACGGTGATGCACGCCGACCGCAAGATCCGCAATCTCATGGCGGAACGGCGCTCGATCTACAACCAGGTCACCGAGCTGACCAACCGCATCAAGAACGGCTGAGCACCCCGCGCGGACGGTTCGAGGGCGCTTCCGGAGCACTTCCGGGAGCGCCCTTCGTCATGCCGGCGCATCCGCGCGTGTCCCCGCTGTTCGAATAGTCGCCGTGGTTACGGCCGCCCTCCACAGATTCGGCGACTTTTTCCCGTCCACATCCTGGGGACCGCTAAGTTGTCCCGATCCTGTCCACAGCGTGGGCTGCCCAGAACCCGTCGAGCCAGGTCAGCCCCCTGTGGACTCGTGGACGAAGGATCTCCACAGCCTGTGGACAACGAGTGGGTCCACAGCCTGTGCATGAAGTTGTCCACCGGCAACCCACAGGCAACGGCCGGTTGTCCCCAGTGATCCCCGGCTTCTCCACATGCCTGTCCACTGTTCGGCAACATGACGCGCCTCCTCACCGGCTCGAGTGAAAGGCGTCACACCAAGGTGCCGGGTTGGGCTGTGGGAAAGGCGGGTAAAACTGGGGACGGCTCTGGGGAGAAGTCGCCTCACCCTGTGCATGGGGTGTGCAGAACTTTCCGTTCTCCACAGAGACCCCCGGTTGTCCACGGCCGCCGCCCACAGGCCCGGTGGACAAAATACCCGCGCTGAGCTGCGAAAACAGGGTTATCCACGGTATCCACAGGCCCTACTACTACGTCCGACTAGAGAGAGCGCGGAATCCGTTTCGAAGTGGGTCCTGTGCACAACTCGCCCTCTCGGGCCCGGCTGCCCCTCGGTGCGACTTGACCCCGACAGGCACCTACTGTCAGTGCGGTGCGTCAGACTGGTCCCCGGTGTCCCTCCCTTCCCAGGGACCGGCGACACCGAGTCAGACGACGAAGGCGAAGCAGGGCGAGAACGCCGGCAACAGCAGGAGGCGGCTTACGGTGAAGATCCGGGTGGAACGCGACGTACTCGCGGAGGCAGTGGCCTGGGCGGCGCGCAGCCTCCCGGCCCGTCCGCCGGCGCCTGTCCTCGCCGGCCTTCTCCTGAAGGCCGAGGACGGCGCGCTGAGCCTGTCCAGCTTCGACTACGAGGTCTCCGCGCGCGTGTCGGTGGAGGCCGAGGTCGAGGAGGAGGGCACGGTCCTGGTCTCCGGCCGCCTGCTCGCGGACATCTCCCGGGCGCTCCCCAACCGGCCGGTGGAGATCTCCACAGACGGTGTACGGGCGACCGTGGTCTGCGGCTCCTCCCGGTTCACCCTCCACACCCTGCCGGTGGAGGAGTACCCGGCACTGCCGCAGATGCCGAACGCGACCGGCACCGTCCCCGGAGAGGTCTTCTCCTCCGCCGTGCAGCAGGTGGCCATCGCGGCCGGGCGCGACGACACGCTTCCGGTGCTCACCGGTGTGCGCATCGAGATCGAGGGCGACACGGTCACCCTGGCCTCCACCGACCGCTACCGCTTCGCGGTCCGCGAGTTCCTGTGGAAGCCGGAGAACCCGGACGCCTCCGCGGTCGCCCTGGTGCCCGCCAAGACGCTGCTGGACACCGCCAAGTCGCTCGGGGCCGGTGACAGCGTCACGCTGGCGCTGTCCGGCTCGGGCGCGGGCGAGGGGCTGATCGGCTTCGAGGGCGCGGGCCGCCGTACGACCACACGCCTGCTGGAGGGCGACCTCCCGAAGTACCGCACGCTGTTCCCGACGGAGTTCAACTCCATCGCCGTCATCGAGACCGCCCCCTTCGTGGAGGCCGTCAAGCGTGTGTCCCTGGTCGCCGAGCGGAACACCCCGGTGCGGCTCAGCTTCGAGCAGGGCGTGCTGATCCTGGAGGCCGGCTCCAGCGACGACGCACAGGCTGTGGAAAGGGTCGACGCCCAGCTGGACGGCGACGACATCTCGATCGCCTTCAACCCGACGTTCCTGCTGGACGGCCTGAGCGCCATCGACTCCCCGGTGGCCCAGCTGTCGTTCACGACGTCCACCAAGCCGGCGCTGCTCAGCGGCAAGCCGGCGGTGGACGCCGAGGCGGACGAGGCCTACAAGTACCTGATCATGCCGGTGCGCCTCAGCGGCTGAGCGCGCCCGGAGTTGTCCACAGGCTGAGGACGAATGCGCAGGTGAGGGCGTACGTCTGAGCGCGTATGCCCACAGCTGTGCACGAGCGTCCGGGTTTAGGCTCGGACGCGAGTACGGACCCGCCCCGGTACGCAGCTGCCGGGTGCGGCCGTGCCGCCACGCCACCTCGGACACCTAAGGAACACAACTGATGGAGCTCGGTCTCGTCGGCCTCGGCAAGATGGGCGGCAACATGCGCGAGCGGATACGCCGCGCCGGCCACACCGTCATCGGATACGACCGCAACCCGGACCTCGCCGACGTCCACAGCCTCGCGGAACTCGTGGGCAAGCTCAGCGCCCCGCGCGTGGTGTGGGTGATGGTTCCGGCCGGCGAGCCGACCCAGTCCACCATCGACGAGCTCGCCGAGCTCCTGGAGCCCGGCGACGTCGTCGTGGACGGCGGCAACAGCCGCTGGACCGACGACGAGAGGCACGCGGCGGAACTGGCCGCCAAGGGCATCGGCTTCGTCGACTGCGGTGTCTCCGGCGGTGTGTGGGGCCTGGAGAACGGCTACGCGCTGATGTACGGCGGAGACGCCGAGAACGTCGCCAAGGTGCAGCCGATCTTCGACGCCCTCAAGCCGGAGGGCCCGTACGGTGCGGTGCACGCCGGCAAGGTCGGCGCGGGCCACTTCGCGAAGATGGTCCACAACGGCATCGAGTACGCCATGATGCAGGCCTACGCCGAGGGCTGGGAGCTGCTGGAGAAGGTCGACTCCGTGGACAACGTCCGCGAGATCTTCCGCTCCTGGCAGGAGGGCACGGTCATCCGCTCCTGGCTGCTCGACCTCGCGGTGAACGCCCTCGACGAGGACGAGCACCTGGACGGGCTGCGGGGTTATGCACAGGACTCCGGCGAGGGACGCTGGACGGTGGAGGCCGCGATCGACCACGCGGTGCCGCTGCCGGCGATCACCGCGTCGCTGTTCGCGCGGTTCGCCTCCCGCCAGGACGACTCGCCGCAGATGAAGATGATCGCGGCGCTGCGCAACCAGTTCGGCGGCCACGCGGTCGAGAAGAAGTAAGCGATACCCGAGGGTCTGGGAGGTCGGCGAAACGACCATGCACGTCACGCACCTGTCGCTGGCCGACTTCCGCTCCTATCCCCGGGCCGAGGTCCCGCTCGACCCGGGGGTGACGGCCTTCGTCGGCCCCAACGGACAGGGCAAGACGAACCTGGTCGAGGCGGTCGGCTACCTCGCCACCCTCGGCAGCCACCGGGTCTCCTCCGACGCTCCCCTGGTCCGCATGGGCGCCGACCGCGCGGTCATCCGGGCCCAGGTCCGGCAGGGCGACCGGCAGCAGCTGATCGAGCTGGAGCTGAACCCGGGCCGCGCCAACCGGGCCCGTATCAACCGGTCCTCGCAGGTCAGACCCCGTGACATCCTCGGCATCGTCCGCACGGTGCTGTTCGCCCCCGAGGACCTCGCCCTGGTCAAGGGCGACCCCGGGGAGCGGCGGCGCTTCCTGGACGAGCTGATCACCGCCCGCTCGCCGCGCATGGCCGGGGTCCGCTCCGACTACGACCGGGTCCTCAAGCAGCGCAACACGCTGCTGAAGTCGGCCGCACTGGCCCGGCGGCACGGCGGACGCGGCATGGACTTGTCCACCCTGGACGTGTGGGACCAGCACCTCGCCCGCGCGGGCGCCGAGCTGCTCGCCCAGCGCCTGGACCTGATCGCGGCGCTCCAGCCGCTGGCCGACAAGGCGTACGAACAGCTGGCCCCCGGCGGGGGCCCGGTCGCCCTGGAGTACAAGCCGTCCGCGCCCGGCGAGGCGCACACGCGCGAGGACCTCTTCGAGCAGCTGACGGCCGCGCTCGCCGACGCCCGCAAGCAGGAGATCGAGCGGGGCGTCACCCTGGTGGGGCCCCACCGGGACGACCTGCTGCTCAAGCTCGGCCAGCTGCCCGCCAAGGGCTACGCCTCCCACGGCGAGTCCTGGTCGTACGCGCTGGCGCTGCGCCTGGCCTCGTACGACCTGCTGCGGGCGGAGGGCAACGAGCCGGTGCTCGTGCTGGACGACGTGTTCGCCGAGCTCGACACCCGGCGCCGGGAGCGCCTGGCCGAGCTGGTGGCGCCCGGCGAGCAGGTTCTGGTGACCGCCGCGGTCGACGACGACGTCCCGCACGTGCTGTCGGGCGCGCGGTACGCGGTGTCCGGGGGGACGGTGGAGCGCGTATGACCACACGCGAGCCGAAGAAGAACCCCACCGCCGCCGGGAAGAACCCCGTCGCCGGGAAGAACCCCGCCGCCGGAAAGAACCCCGCCGCCGGGAAGGCCCCCGAGCCCTCCGGCGTGGACCTCGCGCGCGTGGCGCTGCGCGCGGCGAAGGAGGCCGCACGCGCGCGTGGGGACGCGGCGCAGCAGAAGAGGCAGGCGCGGCGCGGCGGTGGTCTGCGCTCGGGCGCGCGGGCCGACCGCCGCGACCCCATGGCGCTCGGTGCCGCGATCAACCGGCTGATCACCGAGCGCGGCTGGGAGGCCCCGGCCGCGGTGGGCGGGGTGATGGGCCGCTGGCCGCAGATCGTCGGCGAGGACGTGGCCAAACACTGTGTGCCGGAGAAGTACGACGAGGACGAGCGGGTGCTGAGCGTGCGCTGCGACTCCACGGCCTGGGCGACGAACCTGCGCCTGCTCGCGCCGACCCTGGTGGCCCGTCTCAACGAGGACCTCGGCCACGGCACGGTGCGGATGATCAAGGTGAACGGGCCGGGCGGCCCGGCTCCCCGGTACGGCCCGCTGCGCGCCCCCGGCAGCCGGGGGCCCGGCGACACCTACGGGTGAGCGGAAGGGGCTGCGGAACGCTTATCCACAGCTGTGGACAACACGTGACTGACATCACATCAGCGGGCGCCGACGGTGGTCATGAGCCGTCGGCGCCCGCTGCGTCGTACCACCGCACAGGGGTGCGAATCGGGAGCTGACTCCCAAGTAGCCAGGGGTTGACGGCCGGAAGCGCTGAGTGGCTCCGTGAGCCTCTTGGAGCCCCCATCCGCATATCGGGAGTCGGCGGAGGGCGGTTCAGGGCGGCACATGCGTACTCAGGTACCGGCAAACCCCCATCGATGTCAGTGCTACCGGTAGACTGGAAGCCAATCCCGCCCCACTCGTGGGGACCGTCCGGGAAAAGCTGAGTAACGCTGAGCAACGCTGATCAGGCTGACCAACGCAACATGCCGAAGCCGCTCCGGCACCCCTCCCCGAGGGGGCACCTCCAGGAGCCCGGCTCGTGCTGTGCCAGAAAGGGCGCTTCGTGGCCGATTCCGGCAACCCCAACGAGAACATCCCGTCCACCGACGCCGGCGCCGACAGCGCGGTGATCTCGTCGAACGGCGAGGTCACCGCCTCGTACGACGCCAGTGCCATTACCGTCCTCGAAGGTCTGGACGCGGTCCGCAAGCGACCCGGTATGTACATCGGCTCGACCGGTGAGCGCGGACTGCACCACCTCGTGTACGAGGTCGTCGACAACTCCGTCGACGAGGCGCTCGCCGGCCACGCGGACACCATCGACGTGACGATCCTGGCCGACGGCGGCGTGCGCGTCGTCGACAACGGCCGAGGCATCCCCGTGGGCATCGTGCCCTCCGAGGGAAAGCCGGCCGTCGAGGTCGTGCTGACGGTGCTGCACGCGGGCGGCAAGTTCGGCGGCGGCGGTTACGCGGTCTCCGGCGGTCTGCACGGCGTGGGCGTGTCCGTCGTGAACGCCCTGTCGACCAAGGTGTCCGTCGAGGTCAAGACCGACGGGTACCGCTGGACGCAGGACTACAAGATGGGCGTCCCGACGGCTCCGCTGGCGCAGCACGAGGCGACGGAGGAGACCGGCACCTCGGTCACCTTCTGGGCCGACCCGGACATCTTCGAGACCACGGAGTACTCCTTCGAGACGCTCTCGCGGCGTTTCCAGGAGATGGCGTTCCTCAACAAGGGCCTGACGATCCGCCTCACCGACGAACGCGAGTCGGCGAAGGCGACCGCCGGTGCGGACGAGGCGGGCGCCGACGAGAAGGACGAGGCGAAGACCGTCACGTACTACTACGAGGGCGGCATCGTCGACTTCGTGAAGTACCTCAACTCCCGCAAGGGAGAGGTCGTGCACCCCACCGTCATCGACCTGGAGGCGGAGGACAAGGACAAGAGCCTGTCCCTCGAGGTCGCGATGCAGTGGAACAGCGGCTACAGCGAGGGCGTGTACTCCTTCGCGAACATCATCCACACCCATGAGGGCGGCACCCACGAAGAGGGCTTCCGCGCCGCGCTGACGTCTCTGATCAACAAGTACGCGCGCGACAAGAAGCTGCTGCGCGAGAAGGACGACAACCTCACCGGTGACGACATCCGCGAAGGTCTGACCGCGATCATCTCGGTCAAGCTGAGCGAGCCGCAGTTCGAGGGCCAGACCAAGACCAAGCTGGGCAACACCGAGGCGAAGACCTTCGTGCAGAAGGCCGTCTACGAACACCTGGCCGACTGGCTGGACCGCAACCCGAACGAGGCCGCGGACATCGTCCGCAAGGGCATCCAGGCCGCCACCGCGCGCGTGGCGGCCCGCAAGGCGCGCGACCTGACCCGCCGCAAGGGCCTGCTGGAGACCGCCTCCCTGCCCGGCAAGCTGGCCGACTGCCAGTCCAACGACCCCGCCAAGTGCGAGATCTTCATCGTCGAGGGCGACTCCGCCGGCGGCTCGGCCAAGTCCGGCCGCAACCCGCAGTACCAGGCGATCCTCCCGATCCGCGGCAAGATCCTCAACGTCGAGAAGGCGCGCATCGACCGTATCCTGCAGAACCAGGAGATCCAGGCGATGATCTCCGCGTTCGGCACTGGCGTGCACGAGGACTTCGACATCTCGAAGCTGCGCTACCACAAGATCATCCTCATGGCGGACGCCGATGTGGACGGCCAGCACATCAACACCCTGCTGCTGACCTTCCTGTTCCGCTTCATGCGGCCGCTGGTCGAGGCCGGGCACGTGTACCTGTCCCGCCCGCCGCTGTACAAGATCAAGTGGGGCAAGGACGACTTCGAGTACGCCTACTCCGACCGTGAGCGCGACGCCCTGATCGAGATGGGCCGCCAGGCCGGCAAGCGCATCCGCGAGGACTCGGTCCAGCGCTTCAAGGGTCTCGGCGAGATGAACGCCGAGGAGCTGCGCATCACGACCATGGACCAGGAGCACCGCGTCCTCGGCCAGGTCACCCTCGACGACGCCGCCCAGGCCGACGACCTGTTCTCGGTGCTCATGGGCGAGGACGTCGAGGCCCGCCGCGCGTTCATCCAGCGCAACGCCAAGGACGTCCGCTTCCTCGACATCTGAGTCGGTCTCAGCTGACCGCACCAGGAAGGACCTTCACCAGCAATGACCGACGAGAACACTCCCGTGACGCCTGACGAGGCCGGCCAGACCCTGCGCGTCGAGCCCGTCGGGCTCGAGACGGAGATGCAGCGGTCGTACCTCGACTATGCGATGTCCGTCATCGTCTCGCGTGCGCTGCCGGACGTCCGGGACGGCCTCAAGCCCGTCCACCGCCGCGTGCTGTACGCCATGTACGACGGCGGCTACCGCCCCGAGCGCGGCTTCTACAAGTGCGCCCGCGTGGTCGGCGACGTCATGGGCAACTACCACCCGCACGGCGACAGCTCGATCTACGACGCGCTGGTCCGCCTGGCCCAGCCGTGGGCGATGCGGATGCCGCTCGTCGACTCCAACGGCAACTTCGGCTCCCCGGGCAACGACCCGGCGGCGGCGATGCGCTACACCGAGTGCAAGATGGCGCCGCTGTCGATGGAGATGGTCCGCGACATCGACGAGGAGACCGTCGACTTCACGGACAACTACGACGGCCGCTCCCAGGAGCCCACCGTCCTGCCCTCCCGCTTCCCGAACCTGCTGATCAACGGCTCGGCCGGTATCGCGGTCGGCATGGCGACCAACATCCCGCCGCACAACCTGCGCGAGGTCGCCGAGGGCGCCCAGTGGTACCTGCAGAACCCCGAGGCCTCGCACGAGGAGCTGCTCGACGCGCTCATCGAGCGCATCAAGGGCCCCGACTTCCCGACCGGCGCGCTGGTCGTCGGCCGCAAGGGCATCGAGGAGGCGTACCGCACCGGCCGCGGCTCCATCACCATGCGCGCGGTCGTCGAGGTCGAGGAGATCCAGAACCGCCAGTGCCTGGTGGTCACGGAGCTTCCGTACCAGGTCAACCCGGACAACCTCGCCCAGAAGATCGCCGACCTGGTGAAGGACGGCAAGATCGGCGGCATCGCCGACGTCCGGGACGAGACGAGCTCCCGGACCGGCCAGCGCCTGGTCATCGTCCTCAAGCGGGACGCGGTCGCCAAGGTCGTCCTGAACAACCTGTACAAGCACACCGACCTGCAGACGAACTTCGGCGCCAACATGCTGGCGCTGGTGGACGGCGTGCCGCGCACGCTCTCCCTGGACGCGTTCATCCGGCACTGGGTGAACCACCAGATCGAGGTCATCGTCCGCCGTACCCGCTTCCGGCTGCGCAAGGCCGAGGAGCGCGCGCACATCCTGCGCGGCCTGCTGAAGGCCCTGGACGCCATCGACGAGGTCATCGCGCTGATCCGGCGCAGCGACACCGTCGAGATCGCGCGCGGCGGCCTGATGAGCCTGCTGGAGATCGACGAGATCCAGGCCAACGCCATCCTCGAGATGCAGCTGCGGCGCCTGGCCGCCCTGGAGCGCCAGAAGATCGTCCAGGAGCACGACGAGCTCCAGGCGAAGATCAACGAGTACAACGAGATCCTGGCCTCCCCGGCCCGCCAGCGCGGCATCGTCAGCGAGGAACTGGCCGCGATCGTCGAGAAGTACGGCGACGACCGCAAGACCAAGCTGATCCCGTACGAGGGCGACATGTCCATCGAGGACCTGATCGCCGAGGAGGACATCGTCGTCACGGTCACCCGGGGCGGCTACATCAAGCGCACCAAGACCGACGACTACCGCGCCCAGAAGCGCGGCGGCAAGGGCGTGCGCGGCGCGAAGCTGAAGGAAGACGACATCGTCGACCACTTCTTCGTGTCCACCACCCACCACTGGCTGCTGTTCTTCACCAACAAGGGCCGCGTCTACCGCGTGAAGGGCTACGAGCTGCCCGAGGCCGGCCGGGACGCGCGCGGCCAGCACGTGGCGAACCTGCTGGCCTTCCAGCCGGACGAGGCGATCGCCGAGATCCTCGCGATCCGCGACTACGAGGCGGCGCCCTACCTGGTCCTGGCCACCAAGTCGGGATTGGTGAAGAAGACGCCTCTGAAGGATTACGATTCGCCGCGCTCCGGCGGTGTGATCGCCATCAACCTCCGCGAGCGGGAGGACGGTTCGGACGACGAGCTGATCGGAGCCGAACTGGTCTCGTCCGACGACGATCTGCTTCTGATCAGCAAGAAGGCGCAGTCGATCAGGTTCACCGCCTCGGACGAAACCCTGCGCCCCATGGGCCGTGCCACCTCGGGCGTCAAGGGCATGAGTTTCCGCGAGGGCGACGAGCTGCTCTCGATGAATGTTGTTCGACCCGGTACGTTCGTGTTCACTGCCACCGACGGTGGGTACGCGAAGCGGACCGCCGTCGACGAGTACCGCGTCCAGGGACGCGGCGGCCTCGGCATCAAGGCCGCCAAGATCGTCGAGGACCGCGGTTCGCTCGTCGGCGCGCTGGTGGTCGAGGAGACCGACGAGATCCTCGCCATCACACTGTCCGGTGGTGTGATCCGTACGCGGGTCAACGAGATCAGGGAGACGGGCCGTGACACCATGGGCGTCCAACTGATCAATCTGGGCAAGCGCGATGCCGTGGTCGGCATCGCTCGCAACGCCGAGGCGGGACGCGAGGCGGAGGAGGTCGACGGCGACGTGGCCGTCGAGGAGACCGCCGAGGGTGCCGCGAGCACCGGCACGGACGAGGGTGAGGCGCCCTCGGCCGAGTAGCACGAGGAGTGAGTCAGCGTGAGCGGAGCCACGGGCGCCGGATCGACCGGTACCTCCAGAGGTACGGAGACGGACGGCGGCGGCCGTGGCTCCGCCGCGCGAGCGGCTGACGGGCGTACGGCTGATGCGCGTACGACCGACGCGCAGGTGACGGACCCGCAGACGACCCAGCTGAAGGCGATCAAGTCGCCCGCGAAGGACTCGCCCTCTTCCGAGGCTCCCGCCGAGCCTCATGGATCCCAGGGGGGAACTGTGACGGACACCCGAGGCCCGCGCACCCAGCAGCCCACCGCCGGCGCGGGCCCGGCCGCGCCGGGCGCGCAGCCGGCGCCCGCGCCGGAGACGGTCTCCCCGTTGCCGGGGGAACGGCATCCGCAGCAGCCCGCCGGGCCTTACCACCCGCCGCAGGCCTATCCGTCCGAGGGCGGCCCGGCCGGTACCGCACGCCGCCCGCGCACCGGGGCGCGCACCACGCCGCGGGTGCGCAAGGCGCGCCTGCGGGTGGCGAAGGCCGACCCGTGGTCGGTGATGAAGGTCAGCTTCCTGCTCTCGATCGCGCTGGGCATCTGCACGATCGTGGCCGCGGCGGTGCTGTGGATGGTCATGGACGCGATGGGCGTGTTCTCCACCGTCGGCGGCACGATCTCCGAGGCGACCGGGTCCAACGAGTCGAACGGTTTCGACCTCCAGGCGTTCCTGTCCCTGCCCAACGTCCTGCTCTTCACGTCGATCATCGCGGTCATCGACGTCGTCCTCGCGACGGCCCTGGCGACCCTCGGCGCGTTCATCTACAACCTGTCGGCGGGCTTCGTGGGCGGCGTCGAGCTGACGCTCGCGGAGGACGAGTAACGGCCACCGACTACCGATTTTGGGACTGCGCAGGTCGTGCGCTAGTCTTCAGGAGTCAGCGCGCGGGACACACACCGCAGAGCGCGGCGGGGCTATAGCTCAGTTGGTTAGAGCGCATCCCTGATAAGGATGAGGCCACAGGTTCAAATCCTGTTAGCCCCACAGCGAGAAGACCCCCAGGCGGCTAAGCCTGGGGGTCTTTGACATCTACGGCTGACAGCAGCCGGCGTGGACGTCCATGGCAGTAGGGCCGGGGGGTCTTGGTGTCCACTGGTGAGACCAGCGGGGCGGCTGGAGCAGTGGGTGCCTACGGCGAAGGCCCGGCTGCTCGGGTGAGCTGCCGGGCCTGTCAGGCGGGGTGCTGTACGCGGTTCGCCGGATGGACGGGGGAATCGGGTGGAGGGGCCGGTGCGGCCCGGGTGGTCAGCGCTGGAGGCGGGCGAGCGGTGGCGCCGGGGACTCCGGCTCGTCGGGGGCGGCCGGTGCGGTCGTGTCGCCGGCGGTGTCCGCGAGGAGGCGGTGCCGGCAGCGGGGGGACGTACCGTGGGCCTCGGCGAGGATGCGCTGTTTCATCGTGGGGGGCAGGGCCCGGGCGCCGGAACCGGAGGACCGGGGGGACGTCGCCGGAGTCGTCAGCTCGCTGTTGCGGGTCGGTGCGCTCTGCGGTACGGCCGCGGAGGCGTTCGTGGTGATGAGTCCGAGCGCCGTGCACAGCGCGAGGAAGGCGGTGACGATGGCGGTCCACAGCTTCATGACCTTGGTGCGGGCCATGTGCCCCTCACTTTCGGGTTGGGCGATTTGCGTACTTTCCTCATGATGTGTATGAGGGCCGCGAAGTGGTGGACCGACGCCCGTGGCGCGGCGATGTTCAGATGAACACCACCCGGATGGGTGCAAGAGGGAAGAAAAAGAGAGAGATAGGGAGGGATGGGGACGAAAGTCACCGTCGGTCAGGGTGTGATCACCCTCCGATCGGAGCGGTGTACTCCGCTTCTATCGCGGTAACCGGGACGGGAGTTGGCCCCCGACGCAGGTCACCGATCGATATCGATCGGTGTGTATAGTCGGGCGCCAGAGGTCCCCTACGTCAAGGAAAGACGAGGTCGCGCGGTGAAGAAGCTTCTCCTGGTCGCACTGGCCGCCATCGGCGGACTCCTCGTGTACCGCCAGATCCAGGCGGATCGCGCCGAGCAGGATCTGTGGACGGAGGCGACTGACTCCGTGCCCACGGGTTCGTGAGTACCGACAACCGATTCTGAGCAGACCCCGGCCGCCCTCGCGGTCGGGGTTTCGTGCGTGAGGGTTCCGCGTTCGGGACGGTGACGAGGGGGGCGCGTGAGGAGACAGCGGTCTGCGGCGCGGGGACGCGCGAGCCTGGGGCGGGGTTTTCCGGCTGCGGTCGCACGCCCGTCCGTGCGCCTCGGGGTGGTGGCACTCGTCCTGGGCACGACGGCGGCCCTGCCGGCGTACGCCGGCCCGGCGCGGGCGGCGGACGGGACGAGCCGGTACGCCTTCGCCGAGGACGCCCGGCGGATCGAGGGCGCGCGCGGCACCGCGCAAGCCGTGCCGCTGACACCCGGCGCTGCCTACCGCAGCTCGCTCCCGGGCGAGGGCGAGGTCTTCTACCGCCTGGAACTCGACGGCACCTCGAACGCGTACGTCTCCGCCACTGCCGTACCCTCCCCCGGCAGTACGGTCTCCTCCGCCGACGGCCTCCGGATCTCCGTGGCGGACGGCGACGGCCGCTCCTGCTCCCTCGACACCGTCACCTTCGGCGCACCGGGCAGCCCGCGTCCGCTCACGGCGTGGGGCATGCGGGAGATCTCCCCGACACGGTCGCTGTGCCGTGCGGCCGGTACGTACTACGTGTCCGTCGAGCGCGCCGGCCGGGCGGCCGGGGGTGGGGCGACGGAGCCCTGGGACCTGGAACTCGCCGTCGTGTCCGAGCCGGGCCTGCGCGAGGCCGGCGCGACGAGCGCGCCGACGGCGGGAGACTCCGCCTCGCCGCCGCCCCCCACAGGCGAGGCCGTCCACCGCCCGGGCGGCACCGGGTTCTCCCGGGCCACCGTCCTGGGCGAGGGCGTGTGGCGGGACGACATACGGCCCGGCCGGACCCTCTTCTACAAGGTGCCGGTCGACTGGGGCCAGCGGCTGTCCGTGACCGCCGAGCTGAGCGGCTCCGGCACCGCCCGCCGGGGGTACCTCGTCCACGCCCTGGACCTGGCGCTGCACAACCCCGCCCGCGGTGTGGTCCAGGACGTGGGCGTCTCCTACGACGGCGGTCAGAAGGCGGGCAGCCTGGCCGCCCTGCCGCCGGTCGCGTACGCCAACCGCTACGCCGCCGCCCGGCGGATCAAGGCGATGCGGTTCGCCGGGTCGTACTACCTCGTCGCGCACCTGGCGCGGAAGGTGGCCGACACCTTCGGGGACGAGCCGGTCGCGCTGACGCTGCGCGTGCGGGTCAGCGGCGCGGGGCAGGCGGGGCCCGAGTACGCGGGGGAGCCGGTGCCGTCGGGCGTCTTCCAGGTCAGCGCACAGGACCGGGCCGAGGCGGCGGGCGCCAGCGCGTCCGCCGGCGGCGACTCGGTGATGACGGCGGTCGCCGTGGGCGGGATCGGCACCGGGACCGTACTGCTGGCCGGGCTCGGGGTGTGGACGGTGGTGGCCCGCCGGAGGGCCGGGGTCTCGCCGTAGGGCGCGGCGCCGGGCCGTAGGGCTGCCGACGGGCCTCAGATCCGGGTGAGGGCCCAGAAGCCCACGGCGTAGCAGACGAGGGCCAGCACCAGGACCGGGATCGCGACCTTGGCCGGAGGGCCGGTACGGCGACGGCGCCGCCGGCCGCCCCGGTGCCGCGCCGTGGGCGGCGCGGGAGGCGGCACCGGCGGCGCCTGGGCGGTGTAGGAAGCGGTGGAGGCGTCGGCGCGCTGCTGCGGGGCCGGGAGCAGGGGCCGCGCGGGGTACGGCGGCGGGGGCGGCGGCGTGTGCGACTGTACGGAGGGGGTGACGGTACTCGGGGGCTGAGGGGGCGGCAGGTGGAAGCTGCCGGTGTCCGACATCGCGGGGAGCGGCGGGGCGGCGGACGGGGTGTGCGTCGGCTGCCGTTGCGGGACGGGTGGTACGGCGTCCGTGGCGGAACCTGTCGACGCCGAAGCGGTGCCGTCGCCGGACGAGGAGGCCGAGGCGCGTCTCGCGTCCAGGCCCGAGGCCCGTTGCAGCGGGCCGTGCGGGCCGAAGCCCGGGGGAAGCGGGCCGAGTTGGTCGAAGATCTCGATCAGCTCGTCGTCGGGGCCGGGTTCCGGGAGGAGTTCCGCGGCCGCCGCGAGGGCCTTGCGCGCCCCCGTGGCCGTACGGAAGCGCGCCTGCGGATCCGGCTGGAGCAGCGTGGCCACCACCTGCCACAGCGGTTCGGGAACGCCCTTGGGCGCCCCGGGCGTCCCGTGCTCGGCGAAGTACTGCACGAGTGCCTTGCTGTCCGGCTTGGCGCCCTCCAGCAGGTACAGCGCGACCAGGCCCACCGCGAACAGGTCGGCGGGGAAGTCCGGTTCCGCGCCCAGCAGTTGCTCGGGCGCGAGGTAACCCGGCGTCCCCACCACGAGGTTGGTCTCCGTCAGGCGGGGCTCGCCCAGCCGCATCGCGATGCCGAAGTCGCCCAGCCGCAGCTTCGGCCGCCCCGTACCGGTGGCTTCCAGCAGCACGTTGGCGGGTTTGACGTCGCGGTGCACCACGCCCTCGGCGTGCACCGCGGCCAGCCCGGACAGCAGCTGGTCGAGCAGCGTGCAGACGAAGACCGGCGGCAGGGGGCCGTAGTCCCCGACCAGGTGGACCAGCGAACCGCCGGTGACGAGGTCCATGGTGAACAGGACCTTGTCGTCGTCCGCGGCCCAGCTGGTGGGCGCGAGCACATGGGGGTGGTCGATGCGCAGGGCCTGTTCGCGTACGAAGCGCAGCAGCGAGTGGGCGTCGCGCTGGAGCAGGACCTTGGCGGCCACGTAGCGGCGCCGGCGGTGGTCCCAGGCACGCCAGACGGCGCCGACGCCGCCGCGTCCGATCGGGTCGGCCAGTTCGTACCGGCCGGCGAACACCTCACCCATGGCTGCGCGTCGCTCCTCCCCCTGTGGTCGCCCCTGGCTGTTGCCCGGCCGCCGAACCCCCTTCGGCCGCCGGGCGGTGGGATCAGCTCTGGTGCGACTGGTAGTGCGCGACCGCGTCGGAGGTGCGGCCGGCGCCGTACACCCGGAGGAACTCCGCCAGTTCCGGGTGGGTCGGGGCGAGCGTGTCCGCCGCCTCGATGATGTCGCCCGCGGCCGCCACCGAGCGCAGCAGCGACTGGATCTCCCGGACCACCCGCTTGACCGTGGGCGCGCCCGAACTGCTCGTCGTCTGCGTGGTGTTGTTGAGCACCGAGCCCCCCTGCGACTTCTTGATCTCCTCCATGCGCTCGGTGGCCTCGGCGGCGCTGACACTGCCGTCCGCCACCTGCGCGGCGAGGTCCTGCAGCAGCTGCACCCGCTGCACCACGGCCGGGTTGCCGATCTTCGCCCGCTGCCCGCTCATCAGCTGCGACAGCATCGGCGCGGACAGCCCCAGTACCCCCGCCAGACGCGCCTGGTTGAGACCGAGATCGTCGATGAGCCTACGGAAGAGCGCCCCCAACGGCTCCCCGTACCAGTTCCGCTGCAGCTCCCGCGCTCTTGCGGTGGCTTCCTGCTGTGCGGCGTCCATGAGCGTCTCCCCATCGCTTCCCCAAAAAACGGTGGTTCGCTGTAGCGAACCACGTCCGAGCATCTTACGGAGAGTGGTCGTTCACCGGGACCCCCAATCTTTTTGCGGAATCTCGGGGGTGACCCGGTATTCTGGTCTCCGGCGGCCGCCGGGGGACGTGGTTCCTCCGGGCGGGCGTTTCCTTCCGGGGCCTTAGCTCAGTTGGTAGAGCGCTGTCTTTGCATGGCAGATGTCAGGGGTTCGACTCCCCTAGGCTCCACCTCTCAGAGCCCCTCCGACCTGCGGACGACGCACGGCGGAGGGGCTCTCGCGTTGCGCGGGCCGGAGCCGGGCCGACGCGGGGCGGGGGGCCGGAGGGACCGTGCCACGGCTTGCGGTGCGGCTCATCGGGTACAGCGATTGAATGAGCGGGACACCCGTACTGCCCGGAGCCGACTGAGAGAGACGCGCCCGTGACCCACCTCGCCGGCCCCGGCGACGACGACGCGCAGGGACCGGGCGATGACCCCGAAGCCATCGCGCGGGAGCTCGCCGATGCCGTGGAGAGCCTGGCCGACCTGTGGTCGCTGGCGGCCCAGGAGGCCGCGCTGCGGTTGTCCCCGCACCAGTTGCGGGCGCTGCGCGCCGTGGAGGCGGCGCGGGAGCTCAATCTCACGGCGCTGGCGGAGAACCTGGACATAGGGCTGCCCACCGCCAGCCGGCTGTGCGACCGGCTGGAGGCGGCCGGGCTGCTGGAGCGGGCACTGCACCCCCACAAACGCCGCGAGGTGCGGCTGAGCCTGACCACGCACGGCCGCAACGTGCTCAAGGACGTGGCCGCACGCCGGGCGCAGGCCCTGGCCGCGACGCTGGCCGCGATGGGGCCCGAGGAGCGGACGGCGCTGAGCCGGGGGATGAAGGCGTTCCTCGCGGCTCTGGACGCCGGGCCGCGCAGCAGGCCCTCGGACGCCGGTCCCCACTAATTCGCCTTCGCCGGCCGCCCTGTCCAGTCGAGGCAGACCACGGCGGCGTCCGCGGTGAGGTCCCTGCTGCCGAAGTGCTCGATGAGACCGGCCACGACGGAGCGTGCGGCCTCGTGCGGGGGCGCCAGGCCGGCGGCGCCGAGCGTCTGCCGCAGGGCGCGCTCCCCGAACAGGCCGCCGTCCGCCGCGCGTGCGCCGTGCACGCCGGTGCTGACCGCGATCAGCCGGTCACCGGGTTCGACCTGGAAGGTCTGCTCCCGGTACGGGGTCTCCTCGAACATGCCGAGCGGGAACTGGGCCTCCAGCTCGATCCGCTCGATCGTCGTGCCGCGCCGGCGGAACAGCTGGGGCGAGCCGGCGTCGACGGCGTGCACGGTGCCGGTGTCCAGCGCGAAGCGCAGCAGCAGCGTCGAGGCGTACACCCTGCCGCCGTACTGGGCGTAGACCGCCTGGTCGGCGAGGCAGGCCTGGTCGGCCAGGCCGATGCCGGCCCGGCGGGCGTTGCGCAGGGCGCCGACGGCGAGGCTGGTCAGCAGCGAGGCGTCGATGCCCTGGCCCATGCCGTCGGTGACGGTGAGGGTGAGGTGGTCGGCGCCGGCGGACCAGTCGAAGTTGTCGCCGCCGATGGCGTAGGCGGGTTCCAGGTGGGCGCCGATGAGGTACTCCTGGCGGGCGCAGCCGTGGCCCGGGAGGAGCTGCCACTGCATCTCCGCCGCGAGGGTGAGGCGGCGGGTGCGGCGGGCCTGGTGGTACAGGTCGGTGTCCCGGCCCGCGGTGGCGACCTCGTGGCCGAGGGCGGTGGCGAAGTCGCCGAGCCGGAGCACCGTGGCGGGATCCGCGGCGCGGGCGGGCAGGCGTACGCAGAGCACGCCCAGCCGGTCGCCGCGGACGGTGATGGGCAGGTGGACCACCTCGCCGGCCGGGTCGCGGGTGACCTCCACGACGGGTGCCTGGGTGACGAAGGCCTGTCCGGCCGGGCCCTCGTGAGCGGGCACCGGCGCGCCGGTGTGCGGCAGGTGGGTGACGGGCTGGAGGACGGTCAGCCCGTAGTCCGCCAGCAGCAGGGTGATCTCCTCGGCGCCGACGCGGTCGGCCAGCAGGCGGCCCGCGGTGGCGACCAGTGCGTGGGCCGGGGCGGCCCGCAGCAGGCTCTCCGCGGACGCGGCCGGTTCAGAGGTGTGCATGGCGTCCGCCCTCTCCGCTGGTGGTCTCCACGCTATCCCGGTTCGGCCCCGCGGTGGGGCGTACCGGGCGACGAGGGGCGGTCGGGGGACGTGCGGCACAGCAGCAGGCAGACGTCGTCCTCCCGGCCGGAGTCGTGGAGCATCGGTGTGAGCAGCGACTCGGCCGCCGCGTCCAGGTCCTGCTCGAGCTCGGTGGGGCTCAGCGCGGCCATCGCCCGGGTGAGCCGGCCGACGCCGGCGTCGATGCCCTGGTCGCGGCGTTCGACCAGCCCGTCGGTGTAGAGGAGCAGCGTCGAGCCGGGCGCCAGGCGGACGCGGTGGTCCTGGTACACGTGGGGCAGGGGGACGCCCAGCATGATGCCGGGCTTGGTGTCCAGGACGCGGACGGTGCCGTCGGGGGTGCGGGTGACGGCGGGCGGGTGCCCGGCGGCGGCCCAGACGACGGTGGGGTCGCCCGGGCGGAAGCGGGCCAGGACGGCGGTGGCGTAGACGTCGGGTTGCTGGTGGCGGAGCAGCCGGTGCAGCCGGGTGAGGATGCCGGCCGGGCTGTCGCCCTCGACGGCGTAGGCGCGCAGGGCGGTGCGCAGCTGGCCCATCATGACGGCCGCCCGCAGTCCGTGCCCGGTGACGTCCCCTATGACGGCCAGCAGGCTGCCGTCGGGCTGGGGGAAGGCGTCGTACCAGTCGCCGCCGATGTTCAGGCCGCGGGTGGCGGGCAGGTACCGGGCGGCGAGCCGCAGTTGCGGGGTGGTGGGCAGGTCGGTGAGCTGGGCGCGCTGGAGGGCTTCGGCGGTGTCCCGCTGCTGGGCGTAGCGGCGGGCGTTGTCCAGGGCGATGCCGGTACGGCGGGCCAGTTCCACCAGCATGACGGCCTCGTCCGGGTCGAACCGCGGGCCGGGTGAGGTCAGGATGAGCACGCCCAGCGGGCGGGGACCGAGGAGCGGAACGCACAGCAGGGGGGCGGCGGGGGTCAGGGCGGAGGGCGGCAGGTCGTCGACGCCGGGCAGGTCGCCGGCGTGCGGGGCGGCGTGCTGGGGACGGCCGGTACGGGCGGCGACCACCGCGGCGGCCGGGCGGTGGCCGTGGTGCGGTGCGGGGTCGTCGTCGAACAGCCAGAGGTCGGCGCGGCGCGCGTAACGGGGAACGAGCAGCCCGGGCAGCCGGCGCAGGATGTCCTCGGGGTCGAGCGAGGCGGTGACGGCATCGCTGGCATCGGCCAGGAACGTCAGCAGGCGCCGCGCGTTGTCCGCCGCCGCGCGTGCGGCCCGCTCGGCGGTCAGCAGATCGCGCTGGGCCAGGGCCGCCGCGTCCAGTTCGGCGTGCAGCGCCAGGACGCCCTGGTTGGTCTGGTGCAGTTCGTCACGGTGGAAACGGACCAGGCCTTCCTGGGCGTCCAGCCGGTCCAGGAGCTCGGCGGTGTCCTCGTCGGCGGCCAGCAGGGCCTCGGCCATGTCCGTGCCGTCGAGGCCGGTGGGGTCGGGGGCGTCTGCCCGTACGGGGGCGGGGCCCTGTGCCGGTTCGGGGCCGGGGCTGTCCGTGCGTACGGGGTCGGGACAGGCGAGGGTGAGCCGCCAGGGCGGGCGGCCGCCCGGGGACCGGCCGGCCTCGCGGACCGTGACCTCGATGTGCCCGTCCGCGCCGGTGCCCGTGTGGTGGGCGCTCAGGCGCAGGTCCCAGGCGCCGCCCTGGGCGAGGCACTGCCGCAGCCGGCCGGTGACGGCGGTCAGGAAACGGGCGCGCCCGGCCGGGGACGCCCCCGCGGTGGCGGTGAGACGGGCGGCGGCGGTGCGGGCCTGGGCTGCTTCGGCGGCCGAGGCGATCGTCCAGGTGCCATGGGCGGTGTTCATCGGGCGCCTGTCCGATGGCGGGGGCCGGTGCGGTGGCCGGTGCGGGTGCGGCAGGTGGCGCCACCGCGGCGGTCGCGGCCTCGGTGGGAGACGGCACGGCGTCCGGTGTCCTGCGGCGGTGTCCGCCGGGCGGGGAGCCCGTCGCTCTCCCGGACCCGGCTCACAGGGCGTCCCTGCCGTTCTGCGGCAGGCCGGTGGCCCAGGCGACGACGGTGACGGTGGTGCCCTGGCCGGGGCTGCTGTCGACGGCGAACTCCTGGACCAGGCGTCTGGCGCCGCTCAGTCCCATCCCCAGGCCGCCGCCGGTGGTGTAGCCATCCGTCATGGCCTGCTCGATGTCGCGGATGCCGGGACCGGTGTCGGTGAAGGCCAGGCGCAGCCCGGTCACGGCCCCGTGGTGCAGGCGCGTCATCTCGACCTGGCCGCCGCCTCCGTGCACGAGCGTGTTGCGGGCCAGTTCGCTGACCGCGGTGACCAGTTTGGTCTGCTGCACCAGCCCGAAGCCCAGCTCGGCTGCCGCCTGCCGCACCTGCTGCCGGACCCAGCCCAGATCCGCGTCCGAGCCGATCGGCAGTCTCGTGGTGACGGCGTCAGGGGAGGCCTGCGTCACGCGCCCTCCTCCAGGCTCGGGGGCGGACCAGGAGTGTCTCCCCCAGGGCCGCCACCGGCACCTGGGAGGTGGGGCCCCGCCCCGGAGCGGTCACGGCAGGCTCACACCGACCGGTGGGCCTGACGCGGCGACCGCGACGTCCTGCCGGGCCAGCGCGTACGCCAGGGCGTCCGCCAGCGAGGCTCGGGTGACGACGGTCCCCAGGTCGATGCCGAGGTGGACGATGGTCTGCGCGATCGCGGGACGGATGCCCGAGACGACACACTCGGCACCCATCAGCCGCGCCGCGGCCACCGTCTTCATCAGGTGCTGGGCCACCAGCGAGTCGACGGTGGGCACGCCGGTGATGTCGAGGATGGCGTACCGGGCGCGCTCGGCGACGACGGCCTCGAGCAGGCCCTCCATGACGACCTGGCTGCGGGCGCTGTCCAGCGTGCCGATCAGCGGTACGGCCACGATGCCGTCCCACAGCTTGATCACCGGGGTGGAGACCTCCAGCATCTGCAGGCGCTGCCGTTCGACGAGCTCCTGGCCGGCGGTGAGCGTCGTCTCCATCACCACCACGCGCAGGGTGCCCATCAGTACGGTGAGCGCCAGCACACACTCCTGCGCCTGCTCACCGGCCGGGTCGGGGAACTCGGCGCGCAGCAGGGCCACGGACGGCTCACGCAGGGCGGCGACCTCACCGGCGACCCGGGCGGGGGTGGACCCGGAGCGGCCGCGGGAGGAGGCCATGCGCCGAAGTTGCTCACGCACCGGGTCGAACCCGGGTGCCGTCACGTCCTCCAGCCGGCCGGAGTCCGCGACCGTGGCCAGGGCGTCCAGCACGGCCTTGCAGGCCTCGACGGCCTCGTCCCGGGAGACGGTGAAGACGGTACGGAAGAGATCGGCGTCGGCCCAGCGCTGGGCGATCTGTTCCTGCCTGCGCCGGAGGAACTCCCCGACCTGCCGTGCCGCCGACTCGACGCCCGCGTCCTGCTCCGACACCCGCATCGTCTCCCTCATGCCGGCCGCGGCGCCCACCGGGCGGCAGACGTTCAGCCGATTATTGCCGTACGACAAACATTAGCCTCGGGGGGATGGCGCAAACAACACACGCTTGTCACCGGGCGGGCGCCGTGCGGGCCTGCCCGGTCACCGCCCGCGCCAGTCCAGGCACACCACCAGGGCGTCGTCGTCCGGGACGGACTGGCCACGGTGGCCGGTCAGCTCGCGCAGGATGGCGCGGGGCACCTCAGCGGCGGGCAGGAGCCGGGTGGCCTGGATCGCCCGCTCCAGGGCGGCATCCCCGTAGGGCTCCCCCTTGGGGGAGGCGACCGCGTACACCCCGTCGCTGACGAAGACCAGGCGGTCTCCTGGTTTCACGTGAAACTCCTGCGCCACGTAGTCGGTCTCCTCGAACATCCCGAGCGGCAGCTGGGCCTCGAAGGTGATCCGCTCGACCGTGCCGTTGCGCATGCGCAGCATCTGGGGCGAGCCGGCGTCGACCACCCAGGTGCGTCCGGTGGCCAGTTCGAAGTCGAACATCAGCATCGACAGGTAACTGCGGCCCCGGTAGTGGGCGTACACGGCCTGGTCGGCCAGGGCGGCCTGGTCGGCGATGGGGATGCCGGCCCGCCGGGCGTTGCGCAGGGCGTTGATGGCGAGGTTGGTCAGCAGGGAGGCCTCTATGCCTTCGCCCATGCCGTTGGTGACGTAGAGCATGAGGTGGTCGGCCGTGGCGGACCAGTCGAAGTTGTCGCCGAAGATGGCGTACGCGGGCTCCAGCTGGGCGCCCAGTTCGTACTCCGGGCGGGCACAGGAGCGGCCGGGCAACAGCTGCCACTGCATCTCGGCGGCCAGGGTCAGCCGGTCCTTGCGCCGTGCCTGCAGATACAGGTCGGTGTCCCGCTCGGCGACGACCACCTCGTGCCCGAGCACTTCGGCGATGTCCGCCAGCTCGGTACGGCAGGCCTCGGCGTGGTCGGCTCCCGGCAGGGTCACCGTCAGCACACCGAGCCGGTCACCGCGCACCGTGACCGGCAGGTGGAGGCGGACCCGGCCCTCGTCGGCCGGTTCCATGAAGGGCTCTTGGGAGCCGAACGCCCGGCCGGCCGGGCTGTTGTGCACCGACACGGGCTCCAGGGTGTGCGGCAGTACGGACACCGGCTGGAGAACGGTGAGGCCGTAGTCGGCCATGAAGAGCTCGACGGAGTCCGCCTCGTACTGCTTGCCGAGCACGTCGCGGACGGCCTGGAGCAACTCGTGGGGCGCCGCTGTGCGCAGGGCGCGCTCAGCGGCCACAAATCTGTTCACTATGGTCGATACACCAATCTTCTGCCGGACGATGGCACGCCTCGAACCACGACGAAGCCGTCCGGCGCGGTCGGTCCGGTCCTCGACGTCATCTGGGTCATCGGTGGACAACGGGTCGGGCTAGTACGCTGTCAGCCTTCCCCGTGCCTGCGAGAGTGTGACTGTGACTGACTTCCGCCCCCGAGAGCCGAACGAGGTCGCACGCGTGACCGCCACGGCCGCGGAGCTGCTGGAAGTCCTGTGGGGCCGGGCCTCCACGGCGCCCGCCTCCGCTTCCCAGCTGCGCGTGCTGCTCATCCTGGAGCACCATGAGGGCATCAACCTGCGCACGCTCGCCGACGCCCTCGCCTCCACGCCGCCCTCGACCAGCCGGCTGTGCGACCGGCTCCAGGCCGCGGGCTTCGTCGAGCGCGAGGTCAGCCCGGCCGACAGGCGCGAGGTACGTCTGTACCTCAGCAGCCGGGGCCGCGCCTTCCTCGACGATCTGCGGGCACGCAGGGAGAGGGCCCTCCAGGCGGTACTCGACCGGATGCCCGCGGCGCAGCGCACGGCGCTGCTGCACGGCCTGGAAGCGTTCTGCGCCGTGGCGGCGGCCCAGATACACGACGACGCCGAGGAATCCGGAAGCCGGAGCGCCTGAACCATTCCAGTTCCTTCCCCGTGCACGTCCGAGCACGGCTACTTTGTTGCCTCACGGCTATTGTTGTCAAACGGCAACTGTCACACCCGTCGCGTCATGGTCGTCTGCTGTCTCCTTCGGTCCGTCCCCTGTGTCCTGCCCCACCGGGTACCCCGCCTCGCCCGCGACCCGAGGTGGCTGTGGGGAACATCTCGCACACCGCCCCCCGGGCCGTACGGGCGGGCCTTGTTACAGCGCGCTCCAGTCCAGCGCGGGGCGGGCCAGACCGGCCACGTCGGCCAGCAGGGCCAGGCGGGCCGCGCGGACCGCGGGGTCGGGGTCCATCACCAGGACCTCGTCGAAGAAGGTGTTGATCGCGGCGACCAGCGGGGCGGACACCTCGATCAGCGCGGCCAGGTCGTCCTCGCGGTCGTGCAGGGCCTCGCGGACGCTCTCGGCGGCCTCGGCCAGACGCATCTCGGCGGGTGCGGTCAGCACGGACCGGTCCGCCGGGCCCTCAGGGCTGTCGCCGGGCAGGATGCGCACCACCCGCTGCAGCGCGGCGGTCAGGGCCTCGAACGCCTCCGTGCCGGCATGACGCTCCAGCGTGGCCAGCGTCCGGTCGCCCAGGGCGGGGCGGTCGGAGTGCACCAGGACCGCCTGGACGAGACGGTGCTCGTGTCCCGCGTCCGTGAGCTGCTGCTCATAGCGGCGCGTGATGAGCTCGGCGGCCTCGGTGAGCCGCTCCGCGGGCACCTCGATCCCCTGGGCCGCATAGCGTTCGGCCGCCGCGCGCAGCCCGTCGCCGACCCGCACCCCGGCCACCGCGGACACGCTGCGCAACACGTTGAGCAGGCCGATGGCGGCCCGGCGCACCCCGTACGGGTCGGAGCTCCCGGTCGGGACGGCGCCGATCACGAACATGCCCGTCACCAGGTCGAACCGGTCGGCGAGCGAGAGGACGGCCCCCGCCTCACCGGCGGGCAGCTCGCCGCCGGCCGACCGCGGCAGCTCCATTTCGGCCAGGGCACGGGCCACTTCGGCCGGTTCACCGGCGCGGCGCGCGTACTCCTCGGCCATCACCCCGGCCAGGCCGGAGAACTCGATCACCATCTGCGAGGCGAGGTCGAACTTGGCCAGCCGTCCGGCGCGGTGCACGGTGGCGGCCGTCTCCTCGGCGAACCCGGCGCGCGCGGCCAGGTCCAGGGCGAGGGCGGCGATCCGGTCCGCCCGGTCGGCCACCGTGCCGAGCCGGTCCTCGAAGGTCAGCTTGTCCAGGCGCCCGCGGAACTCCTCGGGTGACACCTTCAAATCGGCCCGCCAGAAGAACGCGGCGTCCTCGTACCGCGCCCGCAGCACCGCCTCGTTGCCCGCCCGCACCACCTCCTCGTCGCACACGCCGTTGGCGAAGGTCACGAAGTGCGGCATGAGGCGGCCGGTGCGGTCCAGCACCGGCAGATAGCGCTGGTGCTTGCGCATCACCGTGGTCAGCACGCTGGCGGGCAGGTCGAGGTAGCGCTCGTCGAAGGACCCGCGCACCGGGTGCGGGTACTCCACGATGTCGGTGATCTCGTCGATCAGCCCGGCCTCGCCGGCCACGTCGACATACCCGCCGGCCTCGGCCGCGGCCTCCCGGGCGCCGCTGACCACCGCGGCACGCCGGGCCTCGCGGTCCAGCAGGACACCGTGCATCCGCAGGAAGTGCGCGTACCCCTCGGCGGACGTCACCTCCACGACCGGGTCCGGGGCGGTGCGGTGCACCCGCGTGGTGGTGCCCGAGGCGAGCGCCGAGACGGCCACGGGCAGCGGGGTACGGCCGAGCAGGGCCAGCAGCCAGCGCACCGGGCGGGAGAACGACAGCGCCGGGTCGCTCCAGCGCATGTTCCGGGCGGAACGCAGCCCGGACACCACCTCGGCCAGCAGGTCGCTGAGCACCTCGGGCGCCGTGCGGCCCGGCTCGTCCCGGTTGACGGCGACGTAGTCGACCCCGCCGACGTCGACCACCCGCACGTCCCCCGGGTCGACGCCCTGGCTGCGGGCGAAGCCCAGCAGGGCCGGGGTGGGCGCGCCGTCCCGATAGGCGGCGGCGACCTTGGGCCCGCGCACGGTCCGCTCGGTGTCCGGCTCACGCGGCTGCACGGCCTCGACGATGACCACCACGCGGCGCGGTGTGGCCATGGCGCTGATCCGCCCGTGCTTCAGCCGGGTGGCGGCCAGCTTGGCCGAGATCGCCTCGTGCACCGCCTCGGCGGTGGCTTGCACCTCGGCGTACGGCAGCTCCTCGACACCGATCTCGAACAGCAGGGTCTCGGGACCGGACACCGCCGGCAGCGCGGCCCGCACGGCCGGGGCGGGCGCCGGCACGACCCCCAGCGGGTGCTCCAGGGCGGCTCGGCGCCGCGCCCACAGCTGGGCCGACTCGTGGGTGAGGCCGCGCATCAGGGAGAACGCCTTGGCGCGCTCCGTGGTGCTGATCGCGCCGCGCGCGTCGAGCACGTTGAAGGTGTGGCTGCACTTGAGCACATAGGTGTAGGCCGGCACCGGCAGCTCCAGGTCCAGCATGCGCCGCGCCTCGGCCGCGTACGCCTCGAAGAGCCGGTGCTGGGTGGGGATGTCGGCGTCGTCGAGGTAGTAGCGGCTCATCTCGTACTCGTTCTGCCCGAACACCTCGCCGTAGGTGATGCCCGGCGCGTACGCGATGTCCTTGAAGTGGGAGACGCCCTGAAGGTTCATCAGGATGCGCTCCAGGCCGTAGGTGATCTCCACCGACACCGGGGCCAGCGTGACCCCGCCCACCTGCTGGAAGTAGGTGAACTGGGTGATCTCCATGCCGTCCAGCCACACCTCCCACCCCAGGCCCCAGGCCCCGAGCGCGGGGGAGGCCCAGTTGTCCTCCACGAACCGCACGTCGTGCGCGCGCAGGTCGATGCCCAGGGCCCGCAGGCTGCCCAGGTACAGCTCCTGCGGGTTGCCCGGGTCGGGCTTGAGGATCACCTGGAACTGCGTGTGGGTCTGGAGCCGGTTGGGGTTCTCGCCGTAGCGCGAGTCGTCCGGCCGTACGCTCGGCTCCACGTACGCCACGCTCCAGGGCTCGGGGCCGAGCACCCGCAGGGCCGTGGACGGGTTGCCCGTACCGGCGCCCACCTCCGTGTTCAGCGGCTGCGTGATCATGCAGCCGTTGTCGCTCCAGTACCTCTGCAGGGTGAGGATCGCGTCCTGCATGGTCAACGCCGTCTGACCGTTCTTCATGGTGGAATCGCCTGTTTCCCGAGTCGGTTCGGCAGGGTGGTCACGGATCCGGGCGCCGCCCGGAAGCCGCCGCGTGGACCGGGGCCCTTGAGGGGTGGTCATGATGTCATACGGCCAACCGCCCCTGACCTGCGGCTCTTTGGGCCGCCGCGCCCGTTCGCCCGGGCCGTGCCCGCGGCCACCCCGGGCGGCTGGTCAGGGGGTGCCGACGCCGCCGACGCCCTGGCCCAGGTCCGCGAGCAGCCGGCTGATGCGCTCCTCGTCACGGCGGTAGTGGGTCCACTTGCCGACGCGAGTGGAGCGCACCAGGCCCGCGCGTTCCAGCGTGGCCATGTACGCGGAGACGGTGGACTGGGCCAGGCCGGTCTTGGCCTGGATGTGGCTCACGCAGACCCCCACGGCCCGCGGGTCGGTGACGGCCGGGTCGACGGGGAAGTGCTCCTCCGGCTCCCGCAGCCACTGGAGCACCTGGAGCCGTACGGGGTTGGCGAGCGCCTTGAGCGGGTCGAGCAGCGGCGTGAGGTCGTCGGTCGCCGGCCTGTCCTGGGTCGTCATGGGCTGGCCTTCCGGGGCGTACGCAGGGCCGGGTCTGATCCATCGAGGATAGGCGATGCGTGCCGGCCGGGTCCGTCCGCGGGCCGCGAGCGTTTCACGTGAAACATCACCACGAGGCCGGGAACACCACGGCGGGGCGGGAGACCTCAGGTCTCCCGCCCCGCCGTGCCGTACCTGTCGTGCCGCGGCTTACGGACGTCGGCTGACGGACGTCACTCACCCTCGTCGCGCTTGGCGGCCTCCTCCGCGGCCTCCTTCGCCTGGACCTCGGGGTCGAGCTCCGACGGCCCGCTGCCGTCCACGGACGTCAGCCGGCCCGACTCCGGAACCTCCGTCGCGGCCGGCGGCTCCACCAGCCAGTCCGGGTTGGCCTGCTTGTCCCACCACTTCCAGGCCGCGAAGGCACCTCCCGCGACGGCGCCCACGACCAGCAGCGTCTTCGCGGCCCGGCCGGCCTTCGCCCGCCGCTCGTGCTTGCGGACCAGCTTCTGGATCTCCTTCGGCGTGACCTGGCCGCGCAGCGCGGCCAGCACGGCGGCGCTACGAGCCGCGGCCTCGTCCCTGACCGGTCCGGCCGCGCTCACGGCCTGCTCGATCACCGGCCGGGAGTACTCCGCCGCCTGGCGGGCGGCCTTGCGGGCGCGGACGGCGGCCTCTTGGGCGGCCTGGTCGACCTTCGGTGGCACATGTGACCGGGCCTGTTCCAGATACGGCTGTACATGGTTGCCGTACTGGAGGCGAGCCTGCCCGGCGGCCTGCGTCACCTTGGGCGCTAGCCGTACGCGTGCCTCGTGTGCGTAGTGCGCGGCCCTTTCCTTGGCCGTGTCGGCGTAGGGCGCCACCACTTCCGCGGCGTGCAGCACGCTCTCCTTCGCCGAACCGGTCGCGGCGCGCACGCTGTCGATGCGGGTCACGGGTTCCTCCTCCTCGGTGGCGTACGGTATTTCGACTTTCCACCCTTTTACGGATCATGCCTGTCAGTACGCCACCGGGCATGTGCGGGCGGGCATCCGGGTCACGGAACGCGACGCGAAGCATCTGCGTCCCACGAGCGTCACCAGCCGATCGGCAGCGGACCATGACAAGAGCGGATGAATACGGGTCAACGGAGCTTGTCATCGACAATGCCACGGACCGTCGCTCCGCGCTCCCGTCCCGGGACCACTCGACCGGTTTTCCCCGACGGCCCCTCCCTGTGAAACCGCACCGGTGACCGGACGTCGAGCGACGCGGGGCCCGGTCCGTGCGAGGATCGGACCGTCACGGAAAGACAACGGAAGGCAGATCGTGGCTGAGCAGCTCTACGCCACCCTGAAGACCAACCACGGCGACATCCAGGTCCGGCTCTTCCCGGACCACACGCCGAACACGGTCAAGAACTTCGTCGAGCTCGCCCAGGGCGAGCGTGAGTGGACCCACCCGGCGACCGGCCAGAAGTCCACGAACCGGTTCTACGACGGCACCATCTTCCACCGGGTGATCAGCGGCTTCATGATCCAGGGCGGCGACCCGCTGGGCAACGGCACCGGCGGTCCCGGCTACGAGTTCGGAGACGAGTTCCACCCGGACCTGCGCTTCGACAAGCCCTACCTGCTGGCCATGGCCAACGCCGGTCCGGGCACCAACGGCTCGCAGTTCTTCATCACCGTCGCCCCGACGGCGTGGCTGAACCGCAAGCACACCATCTTCGGTGAGGTCACCGACGCGGCCAGCCAGAAGGTCGTGGACTCCATCGCGGGCACCCAGACCAACCCGCGCACCGACCGGCCGCTCAACGACGTCGTCATCGAGAGGGTCGAGATCGAGACCCGCGAGGGCTGAGCGACGACCCGCCAGGGCCGGAACACGACCCGCCAGGGCCGGAACACGACCCGCCAGGGCGCGGTGCCGCAGCTCCCCCGAGGGAACCAAACGCCCCGCTCATCCGTAAGGATGGGCGGGGCGGTGCGTTCTTTGGCGCCCTTCGACCTCGACCAGGCGCCCTTCGACCACGACCAAGGGGATCTCATGGACGACCAGGCTGCGGGCAGCCCGCAGGACGCCCACAGCGTCCCC
The DNA here is from genome assembly GCF_040678435.1 of Streptomyces sp. NPDC052682. Classification (NCBI taxonomy): domain Bacteria; kingdom Bacillati; phylum Actinomycetota; class Actinomycetes; order Kitasatosporales; family Streptomycetaceae; genus Streptomyces; species Streptomyces sp. NPDC052682. The sequence goes on from NZ_JBFATS010000008.1 coordinate 344,780, forward strand.
GTCTGCTACCGCCACCCGGACCGCGAGACCGGCATCCGCTGCACCCGGTGCGAGCGCCCGATCTGCCCCGAGTGCATGGTCAACGCCTCCGTCGGCTTCCAGTGCCCCAGCTGCGTACGCGGCGGGTCCGGTACCGGTCACGCGCCTGACGCGTCGGTGCCCCGCACCCTCGCGGGCGGCACGGTGGCCGCCGATCCCCACCTGCTCACCAAGCTGCTGATCGGTGTCAACGTCGCCCTGTTCCTGGTCCAGCTCTCCGTCGGCGACCGCTTCACCGACCGCTTCACCCTGGTCGGGCAGGCGTACGTCCCCGTGCTCGGCTCCGTGGAGGGCGTCGCCGAGGGCCAGTGGTACCGGCTGGTCACCTCGATGTTCCTGCACGGCGGCTACATCCACATCCTGTTCAACATGCTGAGCCTGTGGTGGATCGGCGGACCGCTCGAAGCGGCTCTCGGCCGCGTCCGCTACTTCGCGCTCTACTTCGCCTCCGGACTGGCCGGCAGCGCGCTGACCTATCTGCTCGCCGCACCCAACCAGCCCTCGCTCGGTGCCTCCGGCGCCATCTTCGGCCTGTTCGGCGCCACCGGCGTCCTGATGCGCCGCCGCAACTACGACCTGCGGCCGATCATCGCCCTGCTGGTGATCAACCTGATCATCACCTTCGGGTGGAGCAACATCGCCTGGCAGGCCCACATCGGCGGCCTGGTCGCCGGTGTGGTGGTCGGTTACGCCATGATCCACGCCCCGCGCGAGCGGCGGGCGCTGGTCCAGTACGGCACCTGTGCCGTGGTCCTGGCGGCGATCGTTCTCCTCACCCTGGTGAGAACGGCTCAGCTCACCTGAGCAAGACGTTGTCCACAGCGTGTGGCGGATCTTGTGCACGCTGTGCGGGAACATCTGTGCCCCCTGTCGCCGGACCGTGTTTTCGCAGGTCAGCGCAGGGGGCGAACGGATGGTCGAGCGCCGGTGGTTCTGTCACACCGGCGTCAACACACGACGGGTTATCCACAGATCGTCGTTTCTTTTCCCCATGTGGAAAACCGCTGTGGATAACTCAGTGAACAGCCCTGGGCAGAGCTACTTCCACTGGGTGGAGACACCGAATCCGGCCGCGATGAAGCCGAAGCCGACCACGATGTTCCAGTTGCCCAGCGCGTCGATGGGCAGCGAACCGTCCGTGACGTAGAACACGACGATCCAGGCCAGGCCGATGAGGAACAGGGCCAGCATGACCGGCGCGACCCAGGAGCGGCTGTTCAGCTTGAGCGCGGTTGCCTGCTTCGCCGGCGGCGGCGTGAAGTCGGCCTTCTTGCGGATACGTGACTTCGGCACGAGGGTCTCTCCTGTCGATGCGCTGCGTGGCCGCGCAGGGAACTGGGTCGGGCTCGGGGCAGACAAGGGGACTCATGGTGCTCCCCCGGGCGTCCGTTAGCGTAGTGCTTCCGTGGCGCCGAAGGAGATAAGGGTACGTTGAGCAATTCTGCCGACTCCCCCGGGACGGGTACCAGCCCTGCCCGCCCGCGCCGTTTCCGGCCGGTGCGGGTCCTCACCGCGGGCGTCTTCGCGCTCGCGGGCCTCCTTTTCTTCACCAGCTTCAACACGGCCAAGGGCACCAACATCCGCACGGACACCTCCCTGCTGAAGCTGTCCGACCTCATTCATGAGCGCAGCCACGACAACGGCCGGCTGGAGGAGTCCAACGCGGCCCTGCGCCGGCAGATCGAGACGCTGGCCGAGCGGGACGACGGCAGCACCAAGGCGGAGGACGACAAGCTCGCCGACCTGGAGAAGCGCGCGGGCACGCAGCGGCTCAAGGGCCGGGCGATCACGGTCACCCTCAACGACGCCCCGCCCGACGCCACCGCCAAGCTCCCCGGCTACCCGGAGCCGCAGCCCGACTACCTCGTCATCCACCAGCAGGACCTGCAGGCCGTGGTGAACGCGCTGTGGCAGGGCGGCGCCCAGGGCATCAAGGTCATGGACCAGCGGCTGATCTCCACCAGCGCGGTGCGCTGCGTGGGCAACACCCTGATCCTTCAGGGCCGGGTCTACTCACCGCCGTACAGGATCACGGCGGTCGGGGAGCCCGAGAAGCTGAAGAAGGCGCTCGCGGCCTCGCCCGCGATCCAGAACTACATGGTGTACGTCAACGTCTACGGCCTCGGCTGGAAAGTCGAGGACAACGGCACGGTGACGCTGCCCGGCTACGCGGGCACAGCGGACCTGCACTACGCCAAGCCCGTGGAGTAGGGCCCGGGCAGAGCCCGCTCTTCGGCGTGCGCACCTGGTTCGCGTATCGGATCGACAAAGGCCCGGACAAAACCGCGCCCTCGGACATCGAGGTGATCGACCCTGTGCCACGTAAGTCGAGGTAGACCCGCCCGGGCCGCTGTCAGACGCTGACCACGTGCCCGGCGGAGGCCGGGAAACCCCGGGCCCTACGCCGTTAGTCTGTTGACGTACGGCGTGGGTCGGATGCCGTGGTACGACGGAAGGGACGGCATGTACAGCTGGATCTGGCGGCATCTGCCGGGGAACGGATGGGTCAAGGCACTCATCTCACTCGTGCTGATCCTCGCCGTGGTCTACCTCCTCTTCCAGTACGTTTTCCCCTGGGCCGAGCCGCTGCTGCCCTTCAACGATGTGACGGTGGACAACCAGTGAGCGCGCGCATTCTCGTCGTCGACAACTACGACAGCTTCGTCTTCAACCTGGTCCAGTACCTGTACCAGCTGGGCGCCGAGTGCGAGGTGCTGCGCAACGACGAGGTCTCGACGGCGCACGCCCAGGACGGCTTCGACGGCGTGCTGCTCTCGCCGGGTCCCGGTACTCCGCAGGAGGCGGGCGTCTGCGTCGACATGGTCCGGCACTGCGCCGCGACCGGCGTGCCCGTCTTCGGCGTCTGCCTGGGCATGCAGTCGATGCAGGTGGCGTACGGCGGTGTCGTCGACCGGGCACCGGAACTGCTGCACGGCAAGACCTCGCTGGTCGAGCACGAGGGCAAGGGCGTCTTCGCCGGCCTGCCCACCCCCTTCACGGCGACCCGCTACCACTCCCTGGCCGCCGAACCGGCGACCGTCCCGGCCGAGCTGGAGGTCACGGCCCGTACCCACGACGGCATCATCATGGGTCTGCGGCACCGCGAACTCCCCGTCGAGGGCGTGCAGTTCCACCCGGAGTCGGTGCTGACCGAGCACGGGCACCGGATGCTGGCCAACTGGCTGGTGGAGTGCGGGGACCAGGGCGCGGTGGCGAGGTCGGCGGGGCTCGCCCCGGTGGTGGGCAGGGCCACGGCGTGACGGCGCTGCGCCCCGAGCGCGAGTCCGGTACCTCGTACGGGCAGGGGCAGCCGTATGAGGCGCAGGGCTCGTTCGAGAACTGGGCGGTGGGCGGCGGGGCGTACGGCGCGGGGCTCCGGGGGCAGGAGCGGGAGCCGCAGGGTCCGCCGGAGCCGGCGGTACCGGAGCAATCCCCGTACGAGGGCGCGCTGGAGCATCCGGTCGACGAGGAGACGATGGCGCTGCGGATCCCGGATCCGCCGCCGTCCCCGTCCGCTGGATCCGGCGCGGCGCGCGGGCCCGCACCCGGCGGCCGGGCGGCCCGCCGGAAGGCCGCCAAACGGCGTCACGGCCGTCATAGCGGTACCGCCGAGCGTCGGGGCGTCACCGCCGAGCCGTCGCCCGCCGTGGCGCGGGACGACGCCACCCAGCGTCCCCTGTCGCGGGTGGAGGCGCGCCGGCAGGCGCGGGCCCGCAAGCCCGGCGCGGCCGTGATCGTGAGCCGGGCGATCGGCGAGGTGTTCATCACCACCGGCGTGCTGATGCTGCTGTTCGTCAGCTACCAGCTGTGGTGGACCAACATCCGGGCGCACGCGCAGGCGGACAGGGAGACCAGCAGCCTCCAGGACGACTGGGCGAGCGGCAAGCGCAACCCGGGCGTCTTCGAGCCGGGGCAGGGCTTCGCCATCCTGCACATCCCGAAGCTGGACGTGGTGGTGCCGATAGCGGAGGGCACCAGCAACAAGAAGGTCCTCGACCGGGGCATGGTCGGCCACTACGGCGAGGGCGCGCTGAAGACGGCGATGCCGGACGCCAAGACGGGCAACTTCGGGCTCGCGGGCCACCGCAACACGCACGGGGAGCCGTTCCGGTACATCAACCGGCTCAAGCCGGGTGACGCGATCGTCGTCGAGACGCAGGACAAGTACTTCGTCTACAAGATGGCGTCCATGCTGCCGGTGACCTCGCCGAGCAACGTGAGCGTCCTCGAACCGATCCCGAAGGGCTCGGGCTTCACCAAGCCCGGCCGCTACATCACGCTCACCACCTGTACGCCGGAGTTCACCAGCAAGTACCGGCTGATCGTCTGGGGCAAGATGGTCGAGGAACGGCCGCGCAGCAAGGGCAAGCCGGATGCGCTCGTCAGTTAAGGGCAGATGAAACGTGGCAGCGACCGCCGACACGGACCAGGAAGAGCACACCGACGGGTCCGGGCCACCGCCGGCAGCGGCACGCCGCCGCGGCATGGGCCGGATCGCGACGGCCGTCAGCGTCCTCGGGGAACTCCTCATCACCGGGGGCCTGGTCCTCGGCCTGTTCGTCGTCTACTCGCTGTGGTGGACGAACGTGGTCGCGGACCGCGCGGCGGACCGGCAGGCCGACAAGGTCCGTGACACCTGGAGCCACGAGTCCGGCGGTGGGCGCACCCCCGTCTCCTTCGACAGCAAGAACGGCATCGGCTTCCTGCACGTGCCCGCGATGGGCACGGGCGACATCCTCGTGGAGAAGGGGACCTCCATGACGGTCCTCAACGACGGCGTCGCCGGCTACTACACCGACCCCGTCAAGGCGACCCTTCCGATGACCGGCAAGAAGGGCAACTTCGCGCTGGCGGCGCACCGGGACGGGCACGGCGCCAAGTTCCACAACATCGACAAGATCAGGAAGGGCGACCCGATCGTCTTCGAGACGAAGGACGACTGGTACGTCTACAAGGTCTACGCGATCCTCCCCGAGACCTCGAAGTACAACGTCGAGGTGCTCTCCCGGGTCCCCAAGGAGTCCGGGAAGACCAAGCCCGGCCACTACATCACCCTGACGACCTGCACCCCGGTGTACACCAGCCGGTACCGCTACATCGTGTGGGGCGAGCTGGAGCGGGTGCAGAAGGTGGACGAGGAGCGGACGCCGCCGAGGGAACTGCGCTGACCACGCGAGAGCCCCGGTTCCCGCGCGGGAACCGGGGCTCTCGTGCTGATCGGCGGGAGGTCAGTCCTCCTCGCTCCGGCCGCCGGTGAGTCCGCCGAAGATGCCGCCGTTGTCACCGCCGCCGTTGTTGTTGTTACCGCCGCCGCCGGCGGTGGTCAGCGTGATCGTCTGGCCGCCGGGGTTGTCGACCTCGGTGCCCGGCTGCGGGTCCTGCTGGGTCACCACCGCGTTGTCGTCCCCGGGACCGGAGACCTGGATGTTGGTGAATCCCTGCTGCTGGAGGATCTGCCGGGCCTGGGCCAGCGTCCGCAGCCGGACCTCGGGAACCCGGACCTTCTGCTGCTGCTTGGCCTTGCCGACGACGATCTGCACCGTGGAGTTCTTGTCGACCTGCTGGCCCGCCTGCGGCGTGGTGGAGATGACCTTGCCGGCCTGGTTGGGGTCGTCGGTCTCCTGCTCGGTGCAGTTGCCGACCAGGTCGTTGGCCTGCATCTGGGCCTTGGCCGCCTCGCAGCTCTTGCCGAGCACGTCCGGGACGGTGGACTTCGCCTCCGCCTTGGCGACGATCAGGGTGATCGTCGACCCCTTCTCCACCTCCTCGCCGGTGGTGGGGTTCTGTTCGAGCACGGTGCCCGGGTCCTCGGGGGACACCCGGCTCTCCGTCTTGACCTCGAACTGGTACTTGTCGCCCTGGAGCTTCTGCTTGGCCTCGTCGAGGCTCAGACCGGTCACGCTGGGCACCGTCACCTTCGGCGCCCCGGTCGACACCACGAGTTCGACCGTGGAGCCCTTGTCGACCTTCTTGCCCTGCTCCGGGTTCTGCGAGCAGATCTTGCCCTTGCTCTGGTCCTCGCAGGGCTTCTCCGCGAAGGTCAGCTTCAGTTCGGCGTTGTCGGCCATCTTCTGGGCGGTGGCCTTGGTCTCCCCGACGAACGCCGGGACCGGCACCGTGGTGTTGTCCGCTCCGCCGTCGCCGCTGATCGCCCACCGCCCGATCAGGATCGCGCCGACGAGCACCAGGATGCCCGCCACGACCAGCAGGATCGTCGAGGTGTTCGACTTGCGCTGCTGCTGGCGGCGCCGGTCGGGGCGGTCGTCGTAGCCGAAGCCGCCGTCGTCCGGGTTCATCGGGGGCAGCATCGTCGTGGCGCCCGCGCCGGAGTCCGCGCGCAGGGCCGTGGTCGGCTGGTCGTCGGGGTAGCCGCCGTAGCCCACCGAACCGAGGGCGGCCGTGGCCGCGACGGGCTGGCCGTCCAGGCACGCCTCGATGTCGGCGCGCATCTCGTCCGCGGACTGGTAGCGGTAGTCCGGGTCCTTGACCAGCGCCTTCAACACGATCGCGTCCATCTCGGGCGTGATCTCGGGATCGAAGACGCTCGGCGGCTGCGGCTCCTCCCGCACGTGCTGGTAGGCCACCGCCACCGGGGAGTCCCCGACGAACGGCGGGCGGACGGTCAGCAGCTCGTACAGCAGACAGCCGGTGGAGTACAGGTCGGAGCGGGCGTCGACCTGCTCGCCCTTGGCCTGCTCCGGCGAGAGGTACTGGGCGGTGCCGATGACCGCCGCGGTCTGGGTCATCGTCATGCCGGAGTCGCCCATGGCGCGGGCGATGCCGAAGTCCATCACCTTGACCTGACCGGTGCGGGTCAGCATGACGTTGGCCGGCTTGATGTCGCGGTGCACGATGCCGTTGCGGTGGGCGTACTCCAGGCCCTGGAGGATGCCGATGGTCATCTCCATGGCCCGCTCCGGCAGCAGCTTGCGGCCGGAGTGCAGCAGCTCACGGAGGGTGGAGCCGTCGACGTACTCCATCACGATGTACGGGATCGAGACCCCGTCGATGTAGTCCTCGCCCGTGTCGTAGACCGCGACGATCGCGGGATGGTTGAGCGAGGCGGCCGACTGGGCCTCCCGGCGGAACCGGGCCTGGAAGGAAGGGTCGCGCGCGAGGTCCGCGCGCAGCGTCTTCACCGCCACCGTGCGGCCGAGACGGGTGTCATGGGCGAGATACACCTCTGCCATGCCACCGCGGCCGAGCACCTGGCCCAGCTCGTACCGGCCGCCGAGGCGACGCGGCTCTTCCATAGCTACCTACCAGCCCTCTCCGTCGGTCCCGACCGGCACGCTTGTACGGTCGGAGGCTGCCGTCCGGGCCTACCGTACCCGGCTTGGTGTGCGTGACCTGGCCAAGCCCGTCACCCGATACAGGACCGGTATCGCAACGTGCACCGTTGTGAAGCAGACGTGATCGGGGTCACTGCTTGCTCTTGATGACCGCCTCCATCACGTCCCGCGCGATCGGCGCCGCGAGACCACCACCGGAGATGTCGTCACGGACGGCGTTGTCGTCCTCGACCACGACGGCCACGGCGACCGGCGAGGAGTTGCCGGTCTTGGCGTACGAGATGAACCAGGCGTACGGGTTCTCGCTGTTGTCGACACCGTGCTGGGCGGTACCGGTCTTGCCGCCCACCGTGACGCCCGGGATCTGCGCCCGCGTACCCGTGCCCTCCTTGACGACGGTCTCCATCATCGACTGGAGGATCTGCGCGTGCTCCGGCGTCAGCGGCTGGCTGAGCTCCTCCGGCTCGGTCTTCTCGATCGGGTCGAGGCCGGGGGACTGCAGCTCGTCGACCATGTACGGCTTCATCAGCTTGCCGTCGTTGGCGACGGCCGAGGCGACCATGGCCATCTGCAGCGGGGTCGCGGCGGTCTCGAACTGGCCGATGGAGCTCAGCGCGGTCTGCGGGCGGTCCATCTCCTTGGGGAAGTTCGAGGCGCTGGCGCGCACCGGCGTGAACTGCTCCTCGTTGAAGCCGAACTTCTCCGCCGTCTCCAGCATCTTGTCCTTGCCGAGGTCGGAGCCGACCTTGCCGAAGACGGTGTTGCAGGACACCTTCAGCGCCACCCGCAAGGTGGCGTCCTTGCAGGGCAGGTTGCCCTCGTTCACCAGTTCCTTCCTGGTGTCCGGCAGGGTCCACGGCAGCGGCGAGTCGGTCTTCTGGTCCGCGGAGGAGTACAGGCCGTGCTCCAGGGCGGCGGCGGCGGTGACCACCTTGAAGGTGGAGCCCGGCGGGTAGGTCTCGCGCAGCGCCCGGTTGAGCATGGGGTCGGCGGGGTTGTTCTTCTTCTGGAGCTTCTTCCAGGCCTCGGCGTCGGAGCTGCCGTCACCCGCGATCGACGACGGGTCGTACGACGGGTACGACGCCAGCGCCAGGATCTTGCCGGTGGACGGCTCCAGGGCCACCACGGCCCCCTTGCCGCCCTGCCGCTTCAGGCCGTTGTACGCGGCCTTCTGGGCGTCCGCGTTGAGGGTGGTGACGACGTTGCCGCCTTCCTTCTTCTTGCCCGTGAGCATGTCGAGCGTGTTGCGGAAGAAGAGCCGGTCGTCGTTGCCGGTGAGGATGCCGTCCTCGATCGACTCCAGCTGGTTGGCACCGTAGGCCTGCGATACGAAGCCGGTGACGGGCGCCCACATGGCGCCGTTCTTGTAGGTGCGCTTGTACTTGAAGTCGCCCGAGGTGGTGGTGTGACCGGTGATCGGGCTGCCGCCGACGATGATGTCGCCGCGCGGCGAGGCGTACCGCTCGATGGCGACCCGCCGGTTGTTGCTGTCCGTGCGCAGCTCGTCCGCCTTGACGTACTGGAGCCAGTTGTCGCGGATGAGCAGCGTCAGCATCAGCAGGCCACAGAAGATCGCGATCCGGCGCAGGGGCTTGTTCACGGGCGGACCACCTGGGTCATCTCGGCGTCGGGGTCGGTGGCGGGGGCGGGAGCCGGCCGGCGGGCGGTGTCGCTGATCCGGATCAGGATGCCGATCAGCGCCCAGTTGGCGATGACGGAGGAACCGCCGTACGCCAGGAACGGCATCGTCATACCGGTCAGCGGGATGAGGCCCATCACACCGCCGGCGACGACGAACACCTGGAGGGCGAAGGCGCCCGACAGGCCGATGGCGAGCAGCTTGCCGAACGGGTCGCGGGCGGCGAGGGCGGTGCGCACGCCGCGCTCCACGATCAGCGCGTACAGCAGCAGCAGCGCCATGAGGCCCGCCAGGCCCAGCTCCTCGCCGAAGGTGGCGAGGATGAAGTCGGAGTTGGCGGCGAACCGGATCAGCTCGGAGTGACCCTGGCCCCAGCCGGTACCGAGGGTGCCGCCCGAGCCGAACGCCCACAGGGCCTGCATGGCCTGCTCGGAGTGGACGATGCCGTCGTTGCTGCCGGACCGGCTGAGCTGGTACTCGCGCATCGGGTCGAGCCAGGCCTGGACACGGGTCTGGATGTGCGATTCGAAGCTCGCCACACCGACGGCGCCGACCGCGGACATCAGCAGACCGAAGACGATCCAGCTGGTCCGCTCGGTGGCGACGTACAGCATGATCACGAACATGCCGAAGAACAGCAGCGAGGTTCCGAGGTCGGTCTCGAAGACCAGGATGAGGATCGAGATCGCCCAGACCACGAGGATCGGTCCGAGGTCGCGTCCGCGCGGCAGATACAGCCCGATGAAACGGCGACTGGCGAGGGCGAGTGCGTCGCGCTTCACCATCAGGTAGCCCGCGAAGAAGATCGCCAGAACGATCTTGGCGAACTCACCCGGCTGGATGGAGAAGCTGCCGACCCGGATCCAGATCTTGGCACCGTAGAGGTCGGTGCCCAGACCCGGGACCAACGGCAGCAGCAGCAGGACCAGCGCGCCGACCATAGAGATGTAGGTGTAGCGCTGAAGAACGCGGTGGTCCTTGAGGAAGATGATCACCGCCACGAACAGCGCGATGCCCATCGCCGTGTACATCAGCTGCCGGGGCGCGGCCGTCCCGGCCTGCTTGATCTGCTGGAGCAGCTTCGACTGGTCCAGCCGCCAGATCGCGACCAGCCCGAGTCCGTTCAGCAGCGTCGCCAGCGGCAGCAGCAGCGGATCCGCGTACGGCGCGAACTTCCGTACGACGAGATGGCCCACGCCGGCCAGCAGGCCGAGGCCCAGGCCGTAGCTCAGCAGGCCGGAGGGCACCTGGTCGTTGATGGCCAGCCCGACGTTGGCGTAGGCGAACACCGGGATGACGACGGCGAACACCAGCAGCGCGAGCTCGGTGTTGCGCCGGCTCGGCGCTCCGATCGCGCCGATCGTGGACGTGTGGTGCGTCGGCGAGTTGGTAGTACTGCTCATCGTGTGACGGGGCCTCTCACGGCTTGCCTACTGCTTACCGCACAGCGAGACGACCTTCTGCTCTTCCTCCGAGAGAGTGGGGCCGGGGCTGGGAGTAGGTGCGGTCGTGGACGGGGACGGGGACTTGCCGGGCGTCGTCGGCGTACCCGACGGGGAGCCCGTCGGGTTCGGGGTCGGCGTGGCCTTGGACGTGAACGAGGCGGGAGTGGTTCCCGTGGTGCCCCCGGCCTCGCCCTGGCCCGTCCCGGCGTTCCTGTCGCTCTCGGCGGCGCGCCGCTGTGCCTCCTTCTTGCACGCGGAGGCCTGCACCGACAGCTCCTGGATCTTCTTCTGGGCGTTGTTCAGGTCGCCCTCGGCGATGGTCGCCTTGACCAGCTTCTGCTGGTAGGGCGGCAGGTACTTGAGTTCGATCTCGGGGTGGTCCTTGGCCACCTTCGACAGCGACACCCAGGCCAGGTCCTGGCTGATGCCCCGGTACAGCGCGACGTGCTCGTCCTTGGCACCGACGTAGTACTGCGTCTGCGTCCAGCGCCAGCCGCCGTACAGGCCGCCGCCGATGACGGCGAGGGCGAGCAGGCCGTAGGCGGATCTCTTCAGCCACCGGCGGCCCTTCTTCGGCTTGACGAAGTCGTCGTCGCCGTAGCCGCCGAAGCCGGCCGCCGGGATGTAGCCGGTGGTGTCGCCGCTGCCGGGCGGGCCGAACTCGCCGCCCCCGCCGCCCTGCTGCTGCCGGCGGCCCAGGCCGGAGGCGCGTCCGGCCGGGGTCTGCATGATGCCGTTGTCGTGCAGCTGGTGCTGGTTCTCGGCGACCGCGCCGACCACGACCGGCGTGTCGGACAGCTGCCCGGCCAGGGTGTCACCGGTGTCCAGGTCGAGGACGTCGGCGACGATGACGGTGATGTTGTCCGGACCGCCGCCGCGCAGCGCCAGCTCGATGAGGTTCTGGACGGTCTCCTGCGGGCCCTGGTAGCTGGCCAGGGTGTCCTCGAGGGTCTGGTGGGACACGACCCCGGACAGCCCGTCGGAGCAGATCAGGTAGCGGTCGCCGGCGCGGACCTCGCGGATGGACAGGTCGGGCTCGACATGGTCGCCGCTGCCCAGGGCGCGCATGAGCAGGGAGCGCTGCGGGTGGGTGGTGGCCTCCTCCTCGGTGATGCGGCCCTCGTCGACCAGCCGCTGCACCCAGGTGTGGTCCTGGGTGATCTGGGTCAGTACGCCGTCGCGCAGGAGGTAGGCGCGCGAGTCGCCGACGTGGACGAGGCCGAGCCGCTGCCCGGTCCACAGCAGGGCGGTCAGGGTGGTGCCCATGCCCTCGAGCTGGGGGTCCTCCTCGACCATGGCGCGCAGCTGGTCGTTGGCGCGCTGGACGGCGGTGCCGAGCGAGGTGAGGATGTCGGAGCCGGGGACGTCGTCGTCGAGGGCCACGATCGTGGAGATGGCCTCGGAGGAGGCGACCTCGCCGGCCGCGGCGCCGCCCATGCCGTCGGCGATGGCGAGCAGGCGCGGACCGGCGTAACCGGAGTCCTCGTTGCCTTCCCGGATCATGCCCTTGTGCGATCCGGCGGCGAAGCGCAGGGACAGAGTCATGCGCACCTCGCCCGTCGGCTCGGGGTACAGCCGGTCGTGTCGAGCCACACTGCCCACCCTCCGGTCGGGAGCGCGCCGGGGCCCTGGTCGGGGACCGCTGCCGCGTGCTCGCTCCGCTCGCGCTCACTCATGATGTAGCACTACTTCCGCAGCTCGATGACGGTCTTGCCGATGCGGATCGGCGCGCCCAGCGGAATCGGTGTGGGAGTCGTCAGCCGGGTCCGGTCCAGGTAGGTGCCGTTGGTGGACCCGAGGTCCTCCACGATCCACTGGCCGTCGCGGTCCGGGTAGATCCGGGCGTGGCGGCTGGAGGCGTAGTCGTCGTCCAGCACGATCGTCGAGTCGTGGGCCCGGCCCAGGGTGATGGTCTGGCCCTGCAGGGCGACGGTCGTGCCGGTGAGGGTGCCCTCGGTCACGACGAGCTTGGTGGGCGCGTTACGGCCGCGGCGGCCACCGCCGCCGGACTGCTGGCGCTGCTGCGGGGGCGCCTGGCGGGCGGCCTGCGCGGACCGGCCGGCCTCCCGCCGCGACCCGCGCTGGGTGACACGCGTACCGAACAGGTCGCTCCGGATGACCTGCACGGCCACGATCACGAACAGCCACAGTACGGCCAGGAACCCCAGCCGCATGACCGTGAGGGTCAGCTCTGACATTGCCCCCGCTTCACCCTTCGGCTTGCCTATAGATAACGGTGGTGCTGCCCACGACGATCCGCGAGCCGTCGCGGAGCGTAGCGCGGGTGGTGTGCTGCCCGTCCACCACGATGCCGTTGGTGGATCCGAGATCCTGGATCGTCGAGGGCGTTCCGGTCCGGATCTCGCAGTGCCGGCGGGAGACACCGGGGTCGTCGATCCGCACGTCGGCGTCGGTGCTGCGGCCCAGCACCAGCGTCGGTCGGGAGATCTGGTGGCGGGTGCCGTTGATCTCGATCCAGTGGCGGGTGGGGCCGGCCGGCGCGGCACCGGGGCGCGGCGCGGCCGCGGGCTGCGGATAGCCGTACCCGCCGGGGCGGCCGCCGGGCGGCGGCGCGGCCGGCATCGGCGGAGCGCCCGCGGGGGAGGCGGCCGGCGGGTAGCCGTAGCCGCCGGGCCGCCCGGCGGGCGGGGCGGCGGGGGCCGCGGCCTGGCTGCTGGAGGAGGCGAGCGTACGGCTGCGCACCCGGTACAGGCCGGTGTCGAGGTCGTCCGCCTTCTCCAGGTGCACCTTGATCGGGCCCATGAAGGTGTAGCGCTGCTGCTTGGCGTAGTCGCGCACCATGCCGGCGAGCTCGTCGCCGAGCTGGCCGGAGTAGGGGCTGAGCCGCTCGTAGTCGGGGGCGCTCAGCTCGACGATGAAGTCGTTGGGCACCACCGTGCGGTCACGGTTCCAGATGGTCGCGTTGTTGTCGCACTCCCGCTGGAGCGCACCCGCGATCTCCACGGGCTGGACCTCGGACTTGAACACCTTGGCGAAGGTGCCGTTGACCAGACCTTCGAGACGCTGCTCGAACTTCTTCAGGACTCCCATGGGGCACCTCCTCCGTCGCTGCCGTCCTTGCCGTACTGCCCTGCGTGCCGCTTACTGCATACCTGGTACCGCTGGTACTGCTTACTGATCGTATCCACGCGCCGGTCAATCGGGTGGTTCCCCCGGCGCTCCCCTTCGAACTCTCTGCGGAAGCACTCCTGCGCGCCCTTCTGCCCAGGATCGTAGAGGCGGCCGCAAACCAGTGTCCCGCACCGGGCTGTGGACCCGGACCGGCTCCTGGGGAGACGGGGTGTACCGGTACGAGGTTGATACGTGTCGTGACGCGTGTTGATACGTGTGCGCCGGTGGGAGGTGTTCGCCCGGCGGGTCGGCGGGGCGGGGGCGGAGGGAAGGGATGTGAACCCACCCCGTCCAGCGTGCTAATGTTCTGGGTGTCGGAAGGCGCCAGCCCCAAAGGGCCGGAGCCCAGGACACACCCAATGCGCGGGTGGCGGAATAGGCAGACGCGCTGGATTCAGGTTCCAGTGCCCGCAAGGGCGTGGGGGTTCAACTCCCCCCTCGCGCACAACGAGGGAATGGGCGGCATCGCGATGGCGATGCCGCCCCTTCTGTTTCCCCGGGTGTGAGGGATGTCTCTTGTCGTGCATCTTCGATTGATCAGCTCCGCAGCGTGTGTGTGTGAGGAAGCTCTCAGTCGTTCGCGTTCCTGGACTGCGTCGAGGCGATCCTCAGGCCACCATGGTCGGGACCGATCGAGCGTCGGTTGAGCTCTTCCCAGGGGCAGAGGGCGCGTATGGACATTCGGCAGCTGGAGTACTTCCTTGCGATTGTTGATCGTGGGGGCTTCAACCGTGCGGCCTCGGCTCTGTATGTGTCGCAGCCCTCGCTGTCGCAGGCCGTGCGGGCCCTGGAGCGTGATCTGGGCTCCGAGCTGTTCCATCGCATCGGGCGCAGGGCCGTGCTGACGGAGGCCGGAAGGGCTTTGATCGAGCCTGCCCGGGAGGCCGTACGGAGTCTGGAGACGGCGCGGGCGAGTGTCGCGGCGGTGCACGAGCTGCGTGAGGGGCGCCTGGATGTGGCATCCGTGCCGTCGCAGGCGGTGGAGCCGCTGACCACTCTGGTGAGTGCCTTCAGCCACCGGTATCCCGGTGTCTCCGTGGCCATCAAAGCCGCGTTCACCGCGCGTGATGTGATCGACATGGTGCGCACGGGCGCCGTGGAACTGGGGCTTTTGGCGTCCGCCGGTCCCCTGTCCGACAAGGAGGTCGTCTCCCATGCGCTGGGGCGGCAGCGTTTTGTGCTGATGGTGCCGGCCGACGGCCCGTTCGCCGGCCGGACGGCGGTGGAGTGCCGGGAGCTTGCGGGACAGCGGCTGATCGTCGGGCAGCCGGGTACCGGGATGCGGTCCTATGTCGACGCGCTGCGGGAACAGGGCATCGAGTTCACCGTCGCCGCCGAGACCGAGCACCGGGTGTCTGTGATGCCCCTGGTACTGGCCGGGGTCGGGCTCGCGGTGGTCACGGATGCCTGGCGGGGCGTCGCCCGGCGGCTGGGCGCCCGCGTCCTGGACATCGAGCCGGAGACCACCTTGGACATCGCCCTGGTCAGCCGCCGAGGCAGCCTGTCGCCTGCGGCCGCCGCGTTCGTGACGGTCGCCACGTCGGCCGCCGACACCTGATAGGCACCGCTTATAAGAGACATCCGCATTGCGTCTTGGACGCCCCGCGGACCGCCTTGCTGCAATCGACGGCATGACGACGAACCACCGTATTGCCCTGATCCCCGGCGACGGCATCGGCGCCGAGGTACTGCCCCCGGCACAGCAGGTGCTGGATGTTCTCGGCCGCCGCCACGGCTTCAGCCTGTCCTACACGTCGTACGACTGGTCGTGCGAGCGGTACCTGCGGGAGGGCGCCATGATGCCCGCCGACGGGCTCGACCAGCTGCGCGACAAGGACGCGATCCTGCTGGGCGCGGTGGGGTATCCGGGGGTGCCCGACCATGTCTCGCTGTGGGGGCTGCTGATCCCGATCCGGCGCCGCTTCCGCCAGTACGTCAACCTCCGGCCCATCCGTGTCTTCGAAGGCATCGACAGTCCGGTGCGCGGCGCACGGCCGGGCGAGGTCGACATCGTCGTCGTGCGGGAGAACGCCGAGGGCGAGTACAGCGAGATCGGCGGACGGCTGAACCAGGGCACCTCCGAGGAACTGGCCGTCCAGGAGGCGGTGTTCACCCGGGCCGGAGTCACCCGTATCGCCGACTACGCGTTCTCGCTCGCCGCGCGCCGCCGGGGGAAGGTCACCTCCGCCACCAAGTCCAACGGCATCATCCACACCATGCCGTTCTGGGACGAGCTGATCGCCGAGCGGGCCGCCGAGCACCCCGGCGTCGCCTGGGACCAGGAGCACATCGACGCGCTGGCGGCCAAGTTCGTCCTCGACCCCGCCCGCTTCGACGTCGTCGTCGCCTCCAACCTCTTCGGCGACATCCTCAGCGACCTCGCGGCCGCGGTCGCCGGATCCATCGGCATCGCCCCGGCGGCCAATCTCAACCCGGAGCGGGACTTCCCCTCGATGTTCGAGCCGGTGCACGGCTCCGCCCCCGACATCGCGGGCCAGGGCATCGCCAACCCGCTGGGTGCGATCTGGTCCGCGGCCATGATGCTCGACCACCTCGGCCATCCCGCCGCGGCCAGGGACATCACGGACGCGATCGCCGCGGTGCTGGCCAAGAGCGATACCCGCACCCGTGACCTGGGCGGCACCGCGACCACCGCCGAGTTCACCGACAAGCTGATCCAGCTGCTCTGAGCCGGCTGTCTCCCGGTTCCTCACCGAGCTGCCCCGGTGCCGGGCGTTCCTGCTCGGGCGCCCCCGGCCTCCCGGGCACCGGGCGCCCGGTGACGCGCGTGACGGCCGGCGTGCCCCGTAACGCGCCGGGAACAGCTGTTTCTCCCGCGTCCAGGACGAGCACCGCGACGTGCAGGGACGTGCGCTGCAGACCTGATTCCAGGTCGCAGCCGAGGAGCCGCTCGATGGTGTGCAGGCGCTGGTAGTACGCCTGCCGGGACATGCCGGCGCGTTTCGCCGCGACCGACTTGTTCCCGGCCGCCGCCAGATAGGCGCGCAGTGCCGGGAGCAGATCGCCGCCGTTGCGGTCGTCGTGCTCGATGAGGCGGGCCAGTTGCCGTTCCGCGTACCGCTGGAGACGGGTGTCCTCCCGAAGGACGCCCAGCAGCTCCGGCAGCCGGACGTCGGCGGGGACGTAGAACCACCGCTCCGGTGAGGCCGGTGTGATGGCCTCGGCCGTCTGCTCCGCCTCCTGCCACGACAGGGCGATGCCGGCGAGGTCGGTCACCCCGGGGCCGACGGCGACGACTGCCCGCGGTCCGAGCTCCTCCCGGGTCAGGCGGCCGATCCGCTCGGCGACCGGCTGCCAGGCGCTCGCCTGTGCCAGAGCCATCAGTACGCCGATGCGGCCCGGGGCCGTCTCGCCGACCAGGGCGCGGACGCCGGTCTGCGTGAGCGCCTTCGCGATCCGTTCGTCGAGGTGCTCCCCCTCGGTGCCGGTGTACGGGTGGCGGATGACCACGGCGAAGAGACGGTGCCCGAGGGTGGGCAGTCCCAGTGCCTCGGCGCGGGCGCGGGCGTCCGCAGGGGAGCGGAAACGCCGTTCGTACAGGTCTCGCAGTACGGAGCGGTGGGCCCGGCGCTCCCACCAGCCCTGCCCCGCCAGGCGCGCCATGGTCAGCGCGACCGCCGCACGCTCCAGCACCAGGACGTGTTCCGGGTCGGGCGCGGCGCTCAGCCGGTCCTCCAGCAGGACGAGCCGCCCCCACGGGCCGTGGTGGTCCTGCACCGGCGCGATCAGCCACCCCTCCGGGCCGCTCGGTGTGATCCTCTCCGGCGTCGGGGCGGCCCGTGAACGCCGCGACCAGGCCGACACCACCGGCTCGTACGGCCGGCCGAGCAGCTCGCACATCAGGACCCGGTGGGTGAGGTCCTCCAGCACCACGGGGGCTCCGGTGAGCTCCGCGGTGGTGTGCACCAGTTCCTCGGGGTCCGCGCCCCGCAGCGTCAGGGCGGTGAAGATGTCCTGGATGTCCTTCCCCCGGCGCAGCAGGGCGCCCTGGGCGTCGAGGATGAGCGCGTGCACCGTCTGTGTGACGTCGATGAACCGGACGCCACGGGCCAGCTCGACCAGCGGCACGTCACGGGCGCGGCACGCCGCCACCAGCTCATGGGGCACCTTCTGGTACCGGTAACCGAGCTCCACGATCAGGCCGGCCGCGCCGACGTCGGCGAGCTGGTCGACGTAGCCGCGCAGCTCGGAGGCGTCCTCGGGATGCGGCATGCCGGTGGTCAGCACCAGCTCGCCGCCCTCCAGGAAATCGGCGGGGTTGAGCAGCTCGGTGACATGCACCCAGCGGACCGGGCCGTCCAGCTGTGACTCGCCGGCCAGTACGCGCGGCATCCCTTCGGCGAGCACGGGCAGGCGCAGTACCTCCCTGAGCGTGGGGAAGTGCCCGGGTGCGTGATGTCTGGGCGGCATAGGGGGTGCTTTCGTCCGAGGGAATCGGGCTCACCTTCGCACCGGCCACCCATCGTGACAAGAGTGGGGCCGGCATTTGTACAGCCCGGCCGTCCGCAGTGACAGACCGTCTCAAGAAGGCTCCACGGCGGAACACAGTGTGGGTTGCCCTGCGGGTTCTTCCGGGCGGAAAGTGAACGCCATCCCCAGCAGGACGCGAACCGGAAAGGTCCGCACGGTGTCCGTACGGTGCTGGGGCCCGACTGCCACCCACCACACCATCGAGAGGAGCGACCTCATGCGCATCCCGAAGCGCGTCGCCGTGATCGGTGCCGGCAGCATGGGCAGTCAGGCCATGTGGCGACTGGCCGCCCGCGGAGCCGAGGTCATCGGCTACGACCGGTACGCACCGGGTCACGACCGTGGCGCGGCCGGGGGCGAGAGCCGCATCTACCGAGCCGCCCACCTCGGCGAGCCGGCGTACGTTCCGCTGCTGCGGCTGGCGGACCGGATGTGGGAGCAGCTCCAGGCGGAGACGGGCCGGTCGCTGCGACGCCGCAGCGGCAGCCTCGTGATGGGAGAGGCCGCCTCACCGTCCATGCGCCTGCTGCTGTCCACCAGCGCCGCCCATGGGCTGGATCACGAGGTCCTGGACCGGGAGGAACTGGCCCGCCGCTACCCGCAGCACCGGCTCCCGGAGGGGCACACCGCCGTCCTCGACCGGTTGGGCGCCGTCATCAGGCCGGAGGCCTCGATCCAGGCCGCCGCCGGCCGTGCCGAGCAGCTGGGCGCCCGGCTGCACCGCTACACCACGGTGCGCGAGGTCGTCCCCGCGGCGGGCGGCGGGGTGCGGGTCGTCACCGACCAGGGCACGGACCACGTGGACGCCGCCGTGGTGACCGTGGGCCCCTGGATCAACACCCTGCTCCCGGACCTCCCGCAGACCATCGACGTCCGCCGGGTGATCTGCTCCTGGCACCTGCCCACCCGCCACGACTGGTTCGCGGGCGGTGCCCCTCCCTTCGTGCGCGCCGCACCCCACGACTGCTTCGGGATCCCGTCGCCGGACGGCATCTCCGTCAAGCTCGGTCTCTCCTTCAAATACCACGCGCCGGTGCCCGAGCCCGAACGGCTCGACCGCACCGTCCGCCCCGAGGAACTCGGCATCTTCCGCGAGCTCATCGGTGAACTCATGCCCGACCTGAACCCCGACCCCATCAGGATGTCGGCCTACATGGAGGGCTACACGGAGTCCGGAAACCCGCTCGTCGGTCATCTCCCCGGCGCGGACGACATCATCGTCCTGGCCGGGTTCTCCGGCAGCGGCTTCAAGTTCTCGCCCGCGATGGGAGAGATCGCCGCCGACCTGGCGCTCGACGGCACCACGCAGCACCCCGTCGACTTCCTCGCTCCGGCAGGGGTCGGCGCCGCCTGATCCCCGGCGATCGCCGACGGCATCCCCCACACCCGACATCTCTGTCATGAGCATGCCCAAAAAGGGTCCGCGCTGGCCCTGACCGGTTCCCCGACGCAAGAAAGTGGAGCACTTCCATGCCCATCCCCTCGTTCCAGTTCCGCCCCAAGTACGTCTCGTTCGACTGCTACGGCACGTTGATCGAGTGGCCGATGACCCCCATCACGCGTGAGCTCGTCGGCGACCAGATCCCGGCCGAGCACTGGGACCAGTTCGTCAAGGAGTTCCGCGGCTACCGCTACGACTCGGTCCTCGACAAGTACTACCCCTACGAGCAGACGCTGCAGGCCGCCTTCGAGGGGGTCTGCCGCAAGTGGGGCATCAAGGCGGCCCCGGACGCGGGCAAGCGGCTCGCCGACGGCGTGCGCAGCTGGGGCCCGCACGCCGACGTGCCGGAACCGCTGAAGAAGATGGGCGAGAACTACAAGCTGGTGATCCTCTCCAACGCCGACGACTCCTTCCTCGCCGAGAGCGTGCCCCGGCTCGGTGCGGACTTCCACGCGGTCTTCACCGCGGAGCAGGCCGGCTACTACAAGCCCCGCTACGCGGCGTTCGAGTACATGCTCGACCAGCTCGACGCGTCCCCCGAGGACTTCGTGCACGTCTCCTCGCACACCCGCTACGACCTGATGCCGATGCACGACATGGGCTTCCGCAACCTCGTCCTCCTGGACCGCGGCTGCGACCCGGTGACCCACGGCTACGACTACGTGACCGTCAAATCCCTGAACGAGCTCAACCAGATGCTGGGCATCTGACGCGCGACGCCCCCCCCGCTCACTCAGCACCTTCATCCCGACATGCGCCCGGTCTCGCGTGGCCACCCATAACCCTGCACGTTTCCGGGCGCCGACTGACGACGTCCCCCCCCCGTCCGATCCGCACGTCGTCCCCGCATCACGGATCCCCCTATCGCCCGTATCCCCCGTATTCCCCCGCGTTCCCCAGGAGGCACCGCCATGGAAAGCAACCGGACAGGCCGCAGAACCGTACGCCGCACCGCAGGCGCTGTGGCCGCCGCCATGCAGGTCAACAGGCACTTGAGCATCCCGATCGTCACGACCGCCCTGGCCCTCACGCTCGCCGCGTGCGGGGCGGGCGCCACCCCGCAGAACGCAGGGTCCAAGAGCACGACCCAGGGCGGGGGTTCGGGTGCGTCGGCCGAGCACACCGACGACATCTCGGCGGGCGTGAAGCCGGACCCCAAGGCGGTGAAGCTGCTGCCCGCGGCGGTGAAGGCCAGGGGCACGCTCTCGGTGGCCATGGACCTGGCCTACCCGCCCACCTCGTTCCTGGCGTCGGACAACAAGACCCCGATCGGGTTCAACCCGGACATCTCCCGGCTGATCGCGGCCAAGCTCGGCCTGAAGCTGCAGATCAACAACGTCAAGTTCGACACCATCATCACCGGCCTGCAGGCCAACCGGTACGACTTCACCGCCTCCACCATGGGCGCCACGAAGGACCGGCTGAAGGTGCTCGACATGGTCGACTACGTCAACTCCGGGACCGGGGTGTCCGTCCCTTACGGCAACCCGCAGAAGCTGACCACCCACACCCTGTGCGGGCACCGCGTGGCTGTCGCCTCCGGCACCACCGCGGAGCTGCAGTGGCTGCCGCAGCTGTCGAAGCAGGACTGTACGAGCAAGGGCAAGCCGGCCATCAAGGCGGTGACCCTGCCCAGCGTGAACGACGCCCTGACCCAGCTGGTCTCCAAGCGGATCGACGCGGTGATGAACGAATCCATCGCGCTCGGGTGGGCGGCCGAGCAGCAGCCCAAGACGTTCGACGTCCTCAAGCCCGCGGTGGCCACCAAGACCGCGACCGTCGCCCTGAAGAAGGACTCGCCGCTGACCCCCGCGGTCAAGGCGGCCATCCAGTCGATCCTCGACGACCCCACGTACGCCCAGGCGCTGGACCGCTGGGGCCTCAAGGGCCTCGGGATCAAGACCGCGGCCATGGCCGTCCCGCAGGACTGACATGTCCACGGATCTGATTGGTACGAAGACCAGGAGCCGACCGGTGTCCCCACTGCTGGCCGAGGAAAAGAAGCGGATCACGCCGAAACGTCCGCGCGACTATGTCGCCTGGGTGGCCGCGATCGCGATCGTCGCCGGTCTGGTGTGGACCGCGGTGACGAACGAGAACTATCGCTGGCCGGTGGTGTTCAGCTACTTCACCACCCAGACCATCCTCAACGGCCTGCTGATCACGCTCCTTCTCACCGCGGCGAGCATGGCCCTGGGCACGCTTTTGGGGCTGGTGCTGGCGGTGATGCGCATGTCGCACCAGCGGCCCATCTCCGGGCTGGCCCAGCTCTACATCGCCTTCTTCCGCGGCACCCCGGTGCTCGTGCAGCTGATCTTCTGGTTCAACATCGCCGCGCTGTACCCGAACATCTCCATCGGCATCCCGTTCACCGACATCTCCACCCCGGTCAACGTGAACGCGATCATGACCCCGATGACCGCGGCGGTGGTGGGGCTGACGCTGAACCAGGCCGCCTACATGTCGGAGATCATCCGCGGCGGGTT